>JACPSW010000011.1 GCA_016193045.1 Candidatus Rokuibacteriota bacterium
CAGCCGGTGGTAGAGGTCCTCGCGGAAGCGGCGGGCGCGCGCGGCCGCCGCCAGATCCTCGCTGGTGGCGGTGAGCGTCCAGACATCCACCGGCTCGCTCCGGGTGCTCCCCAGGCGCCGGACCGATTGCTCCTCGATCACCTTGAGGAGCTTGGCCTGGAGCGCCTCGGGGAGGAGCCCGACCTCGTCGAGAAAGATCGTTCCCCGGTGGGCGGTCTGGAAGAGTCCGGCCTTGGCCTGGCGCGCATCGGTGAACGCCCCGCGCTCGAACCCGAACATCTCCGCTTCGAGCAGGGTCTCGGGAATCGCGGCGCAGTTGACGTCCACGAAGGGGCCGTCCCGGCGGGGCCCCGCCCGGTGAATGGCTCTCGCGACGAGCCCCTTGCCGGTCCCGGTCTCGCCCTGGATGAGGATCGGGGGAACCCGGCGGGCGTCGGACTGAAGCTGGAGCAGCCGCCTGATCTTCTCGCGGACTGATACGATCGCCGGACTCTGGCCGATCAATTCCGCCAGGGGATCCATTCTGGCCGGCATTCTACCTCCCCGGTAAATTCACTGCTCAACTTTTTACCAGCCTTCCCCGTCAACGACCCCTACCTGCTCGTAAGTATCCAGTTTTGCATCAATTCCTATTGGCACTCGGGTTGCGATCACGGAGGGGCGTGAGTGTTCAGACCAGCACTGGACGGCGACCCATCAAGGCCCGGGAAACCCGCGGGGCGCAGGCCCTGGCCCGGTGGCTCACGCGGGCGGGAGCGTGCCCGAATCAGATTTCCCTCCTGAGCATCGTGTTTGCCGGGCTCGCCGGCCTCTGCCTCATCCTGAGCAGGAGCGGCGCCGATGCCGGCCGGATCGCGCTCCTGCTGGCGGCGGCGCTGCTGATTCAACTGCGCCTGCTCGCCAATCTGCTGGACGGCATGGTGGCCATCGAAGGCGGTCTCCGAACCAGCGCCGGCGAGGTCGTCAACGAGTTCCCGGATCGGTTATCCGACGTCGTGATTCTCGTCTGCGCCGGCTACTCGGTGACGGCGGTCGAATGGGGCCCCACGCTCGGCTGGGCGGCGGCGGTGCTCGCCGTCCTGACTGCGTACGTGCGCGCGCTCGGCGCGTCGCTCGGAACGGCTCAGTACTTCTGCGGCCCCATGGCCAAGCCCCAGCGGATGGCGGCCACCACCCTCGCCTGTTTGCTCTCGGGCGTCGAGATCATCCGCGGGTGGCCGCCGCTCGCGATGCCCGTGGCCCTGGGAGTGATCATGGCCGGCTCCATGATGACCGTCAGCCGACGGATCATCGCGATCGCAACCGAACTGGAGGGAGACCGCCGATGCTGAAACCGACCGAGCACTTCATGACCACCTGGGATGGCAGCCGGCTCTTCTACCGCGCGTGGCAGCCGCCGATCCCGTCACACAAGGCGCTCGTCCTGTTCCATCGGGGGCACGAGCACTCGGGCAGATTGGAGGACGTCGTGAACGCACTCGCCCTGGACGACGTGTTCGTGTTCGCCTGGGACGCGCGCGGTCACGGGCTCTCCCCGGGCGAGCGGGGCTACGCCAACAGCTTCGCCGATCTGGTGAAGGACGCCGAGGCCTTCGTCCAGCACATCTCGACCGCCCATGACATTCCCGTGGAAAACATGGTTGTGCTGGCCCACAGTGTCGGAGCCGTCATCGCGGCCGCGTGGGTTCACGACTACGCCCCGCCGATCCGCGGCCAGATCCTGGTGAGCCCCGCCTTCCGCGTGAAGCTCTACGTGCCGCTCGCGATCCCGATGCTCCGGCTGTGGCGGCGCCTGAGGGCCCGACCGTTCGTCCGCAGCTACGTAACGGGAAAGTGGCTCACCCACGACCCGGAGCAGATCGCGCGCTACGACGGGGACGGGTTGATCAGCCACGCCATCGCCGTGAACGTCCTGCTGGACCTCCGGGACACCGCCACGCGCGTCATGGAGGACGCCGGCGCGATCCACGTCCCCACCCTCCTGCTCGCCGCCGGCTCCGACCGGGTCGTGAAGCTTCCGCCGCAGCGGAGGTTCTTCGTCAGGCTTTCCTCCCCCGTGAAGAAGATGCAGGTCTTCCCGGAGCTCTACCACGACCTCCTCCACGAGAACGATCGGGACCGTCCGCTGGCCGAAGCGCGTCAGTTCATCCTCGACGCCTTCCTGCACCCCCCGACCCGCCCGCGGTTGACGAAGGCTGGGGAGGGCTACAACCACGCTGAGTATGCGCGCCTCGCCGAGCCGCTCCCCCGGCTGTCCCCGCGGCGTCTCTATTTCGGCTGCCTCAGGCTCCTGCTAAAGACCGTCGGGCGGCTGAGCGGGGGAATCCGGCTCGGCTGGCAGAGCGGGTTCGACTCGGGACAATCCCTGGATTACGTGTACGCCAACACGCCCCGGGGGATCACCCCCCTTGGCCGACTGCTGGACCGGATCTATCTGAACAGCGTCGGCTGGCGGGCCATCCGGCAGCGGAAGGCGAACCTCGAGAAGGTCCTGGGCGCGACGATCCTGAACGTGCTCGCTGAAGGGATGCCCGCGAGGCTCGTGGACATCGCCGCGGGTCCCGGCCGCTACGTCCTGGAGACGCTGAAGACCCTCTCCCCTCTCCCCATCGCCGCCCTCCTGCGCGATCGCGATCCGGCGAATCTGGAGATGGGCAGGCGGCTGGCCCGGGAGCTGGAGGTCGCCAACGTGACCTACGAGCGTGGCGACGCGTTCGACCCGGCATCCCTCGCCGCCATCGCGCCGCCGCCCACGATCGCCGTCGTCTCGGGCCTGTACGAGCTCTTCCCCGACAACGACCTGATCGCCAGGTCGCTCGGAGGCCTCAGCGCCGCGCTCGCCGACGGAGGGTTTCTGATCTACACCAACCAGCCCGTGCATCCCCAGGTCGAACTGATCGCCCGGGTCCTGGTCAACCGCGACGGTCGGCCGTGGGTCATGCGCCGCCGCCCCCAGGTGGAGATGGATGAACTGGTGCGCGCGGCCGGATTCGAGAAGATCCGGGCGGAGATCGACGAGTTCGGAATCTTCTCCGTCTCCCTCGCGCGGAAGCGGGTAGGCGGCCCGATCGTGCTCGGGCGCGCGGCATGAAGCCGGAGGACTCCCGGGCGGCCCAGCCGGAGCAGCGGCGGGCGGGGATCCTCTGGATGCTGTTCCTCGGGCCCCTCTTCTTCGTGGTGTACGGCGGCACCAACTGGCTGACCTCTCTGAGGCACGATGTCGGGACGTTCTACTTCAACTGGGAGACGCGGATCCCCTTCATCCCCGTCCTGATCGTCCCCTATGTGTCCATCGACCTCTTCTTCGCCGGCTCCACGGTCCTCTGTCGCAGCCGCGAGGAACTCCACGCCCTCGTCAAGCGGATCGTCTTCGCGATCATGATCTCGGCGGTGGGCTTCCTCCTCTTTCCCCTGCGGTTCGCCTTCAGTCGGCCCGAGGTGACCGGCGCTGCGGGCGCCCTCTTCGCCCTGCTCGCGGCCTTCGACCAGCCGTACAACCTCGTTCCCTCGCTCCACATCAGCCTCCTGGCCGTCATCTGGCCGGTCTACCATCGCCACACGACAGGTCTTCTCCGATCAGCCATCATCGGCTGGTTCGGGCTCGTCGGCCTCTCGACCTTGTTCACCTACCAGCACCACGTGCTCGACGTGATTTCCGGCATCGCCGTCGCCGTGCTCTGCTTCTACCTGTTCCCCGAGACGGACGAGTCGCGGGCGGCTCCCGTGACCCCGAACCCGGGCGTGGCGGCGCGCTACGCGCTACTGGCGCTTGGGGCGCTCGTCCTCGCCTGGGCCGGGTGGCCGTGGACCGCCCTCCTGGGCTGGCCGGCGCTCGCGCTCGGGATCCTGGCCCTGGCCTATGCCGGGCTGGGCTCGGCGATCTTTCGGAAGACGGGCGGCCGCCTGCCCCTGAGCGCGCGAATCGTTCTGGCACCGTACCTGGCCGGCGCCCGGCTGTCCTTCCGGTATTACCGTGGCCTCGGCCCGGCCTACGACGAGGTCGTCTCCGGGCTCCTCATGGGGCGCAGGCTGAACGACGCCGAAGCGGAGGAAGCGGTCCGCCGCGGCGTTGCGGCTGTGCTCGACCTCACAGCCGAGTACGGAGAATCCACGCCACTCCTCCGGCTGCCCTACAAGAACGTCCGAGTGCTCGATCTGACCGTCCCCACCCCGGCCCAGCTCGATGAAGCCGTCGCGTTCATCCGGGCCCACCGCCCCACCGGGAGCGTCTATGTCCACTGTGCCCTGGGATACTCCCGGAGCGCCTGCGTCGTGGCCGCCTACCTCCTGGCCGAGGGCGTCGCCCGGACGGTCGCCGAGGCGATCGAGTATATCCGCGAGGCCCGGCCGGAGATCGTCATGAGGCCCGAACTGCTTTACCTGCTTCGCGCCTACCAGATCCATGGACGCGCACAGCTCGAGCTGGCTTGTCGCTAGCAGCGGCTCCTTTCTGGCCGCAGCGGCGAGGCTGCTGGCCGGGGCCCAGGCCCGGTGGCTCGGGTGCCGCCCCGACCTCCGGCAGCGGGTCTACTTCTCCAACCACACGAGCCATCTCGACTTCGTCGTGCTCTGGGGGGGCCTCCCCCGGCAGCTCCGCGGCCTCACCCGCCCCGTCGCGGCGAGGGATTACTGGGGAAAGGGAACTCTGCGCCGTTATCTGGCGACGCAGGTCTTCAACGCCGTGCTGCTCGAGCGCCAAGACCTCGACGATATCGGGCGGCGGCAGCAGGTCGATCTCTTGCTGGAGGCCCTGGGAGAGTGCGACTCGCTGATCCTGTTTCCGGAAGGCACGCGAGGCGCGGGCCGGGAGATCGCCCCCTTCAAGAGCGGCCTCTATCACCTCGCCCTCAAGCGGCCGGACGTGGAGCTCGTCCCGGTCTATCTGGAGAACCTCCACCGGATCCTCCCGAAGGGGGCGCTGCTTCCCGTCCCCCTCTTGAGCTCGATCACCTTCGGCTCCCCCATTTCCGTCCTCCCGGGCGAAGACAAGGACGCGTTCCTTGAGCGGGCGCGCGAGGCGGTCCGCGCCTTGAGGCCGGCATGATCCCCCTCTTCCCGTCCGACCCGGAACTGGTCTGGCTGTTCGGCAGCCTCGCGGCCCTTCTCGTCATGGCCACCAGCGCCGGCCTGATCCTGAAAGTGAGCCTCAGCGGCGAAGCCGCCCAGGTCACCATGGTGAACGTGATGGTGCGGGTCCGCGCCTGGTGGGTCCTCGCCGCGGTCTTCGTCACCGCGCTCGCCATCGGAGACGCGGGGCTCCTTGCCCTGTTCGGGCTGGCCTCGTTCCTGGCGCTCAGGGAATTCATCACGCTCGCCCCCACGCGGCGCGGCGATCACCGCGCCCTCTGCTGGATCTTCTTTGTGATCGCCCCCCTTCAATACTGGCTGGTGGCCCGAGGCTGGTACGGTTTCTTCAGCATCTTGATCCCGGTCTACGCATTCCTGTTCCTTCCGATCCGGAGCGCCCTCATCGGCGACTCCGAGCGCTTCCTGGAGCGCACGGCGGACATCCAGTGGGGCCTCATGGTCTGCGTCTACTGCCTGAGCCACGCGCCGGCCCTCCTCACCCTCGAGATCCCGGGTTACGAAGGAGAGAGCGCCAAGCTGCTCGTCTTCCTCGTGCTGGTGACGGAGCTCAGCGACGTCTTGCAGTTCGTCTGGGGGAAGACCCTGGGCCGGCGGAGAATCGCCCCGACCATCAGCCCCTCCAAGACGTGGGAAGGCTTCCTCGGCGGCGTCGGCTCCGCGACGCTCATCGGGACGGCGCTCTGGTGGGCAACACCATTCACCCCGTGGCAGGCGGCGGGAATGTCGCTGGTGATCACGCTGCTCGGATTCGCGGGGGGCCTCACGCTGTCGGCGATCAAGCGCGATCGGGGGGTGAAGGACTACGGCGCCCTCATCGAAGGCCACGGGGGCGTCCTGGATCGCATCGACTCCCTCTGCTTCGCGGCCCCCGTCTTCTTCCACCTGACCCGCTATTTCTTCACCTGAGAAGAGGCTCTTCCGGCTTTTGAGTGGGTCGCAACGAAGATCCCTGCCGGGGATGCCCCAGTCGAGCGAATCCGCACGCGCCCTCGCGGGCCGAGAAGCGCAGGACGCCGGAGCGCGCCGAGCCGGCCAACACCGTTGGGCGGCGAGGACAGAGCTCCCCGCCGCGGGGGGATGGGGGGGCCAGTGGAGGCGTCCGAGCGAGCGAAGCCCGTCGGGGCGGGGAGGACCTGAGCGAGCGGGGCACCCCCGGCAGGGAGTCGCGACCACACGATTTTCCGAAGAGCCTGAGAATGAATGCTCAGTCAACTGCTCAACTCTTTACCGGGGCCGGCCGCGCTCATGCGCGCCGGCGTCCGCCAAGTCTCGATTTTTTCACGCACGCACCGTTTGGCATTCGGGTTGCGTTGAATGGTAGGCAAGGAGTTCGAGCCACCCAACAAGGAGGCGTGCGATGAACAGAACGATGAAGCGACTGATGAGTGTAGTGGTCGTCGCGGCCCTGCTGGCCACGGGCTGCGTGACGTACGACGGTCAACTGGCCATGGAGACATTCGGCCGGGGCCTCGCCGGCCTGATCCTCTCTCCATTCATGATCGTCGCCGGGATCGCCCAAGGGTTGGCCTTCCTCCCGTACACGATCGGCACCGGGCTGGCGGAGCTGAACCGGGGATTGCTCCAGGCTCATGCCGTCACGCTCGACGATTCGTACAAGGCGACGTTCGGCGTCTCGACCACCGACCCCCGCGTGAACCCGCAGACCGGCGAGATCGCCGGCGAAAGCGGCCTCTACGGGCGGTACCGCCCCGAGGCGATGGCCGAGGCCACCAAAGCCTTCCAGCGCCTGCTGGTCTCTCAGGGGATGCCCGAGGAAAAGGCCCGGCACTACGTGCTGACCGGCGTCTACACCCACACGCGGAGCCGAAACCACATCCTGCTCGCCGTGGTGTACCGCCATCCGGGGATGCAGTCCTTCCGCGTGGCCTCCAAGCACACCGGGATCGTGACCACGTTCCGCTCCGAGAACATGGGGTGGCGGGAGGCTTACGACCGCGACGTCAACGGCCAGATCGTTGACGAGGTCATCGACTGGGCGGGCATCGAGTACTCGCTCCTGAGGCAGGACAAGATCGTCGCGACACTGATGGTGCTCGCGGCCGAGTCGGTCAAAACCGGCAAGCGGTCGCCGGACTACTGGCAGGTCGAACGGCGCTGGATGGCCGGGGAGACCACGCAGATCATCCAGGAGTCCATGGCCAGGGTGAAGCTGGACACCCCCCGAAACGCGCAGAGAAGCTAGCCTGAGCGTTCGAGCAGGCGGCGGGCGTCCGTGCGAGCTTGGTCCAGCACCTCCCGCACCGGCAGCCCTTTCTCTTTGGCGATTCGGGCGACCTCGGAAAATTCGGGCGTCACCGTCACGATCTTGCCCCCGAGGCGCGAGACCTTGAAGGACACGGGCCCGTAGGCGGTCGAGAGCGTGACCAGCTCACGCTCCAGCCGGGAGCGCTGGTAGTCGGTCCAGCGCACGCCGATCGTCGTGCTCTCCTCGAACAGGATGGTCGAGAGGTCCCCCACCTTTGACGGCTCGACGAGCGCGGTGAGGACCACGCCGGGCCGGCTCCGCTTCATGATGATGGGGGTCAGGAAGACGTCGAGCGCCCCGGCCTCCAGGAGCCGCTCCATCAGCGGCTCGTAGAGCTGGGGCGACATGTCGTCGATCGTCGTCTCCAGCTGGACGATCGTTTCCCGCCCCCCGGTCTCCGCCGTCGTCCCGACGAAGCAGCGGAGAAGATTGGGGATCGGCAGGTCCATGCTGCCCGCTCCGTACCCCACGCGGTCCACGGTCATGGGGGGCATCGACCCCGAGGAGGCGGCGAGCGTGGTCAGGATCGCCGCGCCGGTGGGAGTCACGAGCTCGACCCGGACTCCGTTGTCGTAGACGGGGAAGCCCTTGAGCAGCTCCGCGGTGCCAGGCCCGGGAACGGGGATCCTGCCGTGGGGACCCTCCACCATCCCGCCGCCCAGGGGGAGCGCCGACACGTGAATGGCCTCCACGCCCAGCAGATGAAGCCCCGCCACCGCCCCGGTGACATCGACAATGGCGTCCACGGCGCCAACGTCGTGGAAGTGAACCGCCTCGACCGCGCTCCCGTGGACCCGGGCTTCGGCCTCGGCGAGCCGCCTGAAGATACGGGCCGCGTCCGCCTTGACCCGAGCGGGCAGCGCGCTCCGCCCCAGGAGGCCGAGGATCTCGGAAAGGGTCCGCGCGTGGTGAGCCCTCGCGTCCACCTCCACATCCACTTTGGTGGCGCGGAAGGCGCCCTTCGTGACCTCGCGCGCCACCAGGCGATAACCCGCGAGCGGGAGCTTTGCGAGCTCGGTGCTCAGCGAGTCGAGGGAGACCCCGGCGTCCACGAGGGCGCCCAGGATCATGTCGCCGCTCGCCCCGCTCGGGCAATCGAAGTACGCGACCTTCATCACCGGACTTTGGAAACGAGCTTGTTGATCTGGTTCGCCTGGACGGCGGCGCCGTAGCCGTTGTCGATATTCACCACGCTCACGCCCGGCGCGCAGGAGTTCAGCATGGCCAGGAGCGCGGTGATCCCCCCGAAGGAAGCGCCGTAGCCGACACTCGTCGGGACCGCGAGGACGGGACGGTCCACCAGGCCGCCGATGACGCTCGGCAGCGCCCCCTCCATGCCCGCGACGGCGATGATGACGTTGGCCTCGCTCAGCAGGTGGTGGTGATCGAGCAGGCGATGGAGCCCCGCCACGCCGCAGTCGTACACTCGCTCCACGCGATTGCCGAGGACCTCGGCGGTCACCGCGGCTTCCTCCGCGACCGGGATGTCCGAAGTCCCCGCGCTGATGACGGCGATCAGCCCGACGCCCTCGACGGGCTTTGGCTTGACGACGACGATCCGGGCCTGGGCGTGATAGTCGTGGGGAAGGCCGGCGGCGGCGATCGCCCCGGCCACCTCAGCCGTGGCGCGCGTCGCCAGGACGTTGTCGTGATGGGCGGCGAGTCGCGAGGCGATGGCCACCACCTGCTCGAGGGTCTTCCCCTGGCAGAAGACGGCTTCCGGCGCGCCGGCGCGGAGCGACCGGTGCAGGTCCACCTTGGCGAACCTCAGATCCTCGTACGGGAGGTCGCGCAGCCGGGCGAGCGCCTCTTCCGGAGGGAGCCGCCCCGCCCGGACGTCCTCGAGGAGGGCTCTGAGCCGCTCGCGGTCCATCAGCGCCTCTCACCCTGGCCCTCTCCCCGGCGGGGAGAGGGGATCGTCCGGAGCAGCCCGAGGGCGTCGTTGGCGCTGCCGCTCCTGAAGCCCTGGAGATCCACGGTGACGTAGAGATAGCCGAGTTCTCTGAAGCGCTCCACGACGGCGTCCCGCAGACCGTCTTCCCAGAGCCGCGCCAGCTCGTCCCGGGCGATCTCCAGCCGGGCGAGACGGTCGTGGTGACGCACCCGGAACTGTTTGAAGCCCAGGCTCCGGATGAACGCCTCCGCGGCATCCACCTGCCTCAACTTCTCTGCCGTGATACCGTCGCCGTACTGGAAGCGTGAGGACAGGCAGGCGAAGGAGGGTTTGTCCCAGGTCGGCAGCCCGAACTCGCGGGAGAGCTCCCGGATCTCCGTCTTCCAGAACTCCGCGTCGATCAGGGGCGCCGGCACCCCCATCCGCTTGGCGGCCTCCATGCCCGGGCGGTGATCGCCCAGGTCGTCCATGTTGGCGCCGTAGACGAGGTGCGCCGCTCCCTCCCGCGCTGCCACGGGCCCCAATTTCGCGAACAGCTCTTCTTTGCAGAAAAAGCAGCGGTTGGGCGGGTTCTTGGCATACTCGGGATTGTCCAGCTCCCGGGTCTCGATGACGAGGTGACGCATCCCGAGGTGCCTCGCGAGCCGTCGGGCCTCTTCGAGCTCGGACGCGGGGTAGGTCTCCGAGTCGGCTGTGACGAGGAGGGCCCTCTCTCCGAGGGCGTCCTTGGCCGCTCGGGCCAGGAAGGTGGAGTCGACCCCTCCCGAGAAGGCGACGATCACGCTCTCCAGCTCCCGGAGGATGCCGAGCAGCCGCTCGTATTTCTGACGGAGCCCCGGGGTCATCTCAGATCTCGAAGCGGACGAGATCCTGGAACGACGCGTAGCGCCGCTCGATCTCGTCGGCCTTGAGGCTCAGGAGGCGGTTCAGCGAGAAGTCCTCCACGGTGAACGAGGCCATCACCGAGCCGAAGACGATGGCGCGGCGCACCGACTCCACCTCCGTCCGCCCCTCCCGGGCCAGGTGGCCCATGAAGCCCCCGGCGAAGGTGTCACCCGCCCCCGTCGGGTCGAGCAGCGATTCCATCGGATAGGCCGGGACGAAGAAGAACGAGCCGTCGGAGACCATCAGCGCGCCGTACTCGCCGCGCTTGACCACGACGGTGCGCGGGCCGAGGGTCAGGATCACGCGGGCCGCCTTGATCAGGTTGGGCTCCCGCGCGAGCTGGCGTGCCTCGGCGTCGTTGATCAGGAGGACGTCCACCTCCGCCAGCACCCGGAGCAGCGCCTGGCGCTTGCCCTCGATCCAGAAGTTCATGGTGTCCAGGGCCACGAGCTGCGGCCGCTCCACTTGGCGGAGCACTTCCAGCTGCAGCTCCGGGTCGATGTTCGCCAGGAAGAGGAAGGGGATCTTCTTGTGAGCGCCCGAGAGCGACGGCCGGAAGTTGGCGAAGACGTTCAACCGGGTCTCCAGCGTTTTCGCCTCGTTCAGGTCGAACCCGTACTCCCCCGCCCACCGAAAGGTCTGGCCGTGGGCGATCTGGAGCCCGGAAAGGTCCACGCCCCGATCCTTGAGGGCCGCCAGGTGCGCCTTCGGGAAATCCTCCCCCACCACCGCCACCACCTTCACATCGGTGAAGAAGCTGGCGGCGTAGGAGAAGTAGGTGGCCGACCCGCCGAGGACCTCGGTCACCTGCCCGAAGGGGGTCGTGACGCTGTCCAGCGCCACGGAGCCGACCACGAGAAGGTCAGCCACGGCCGCGGCCCCGGCGTCCCCTCACCCTGCCCTCTCCCCGCCGGGGAGAGGGGCGGCGTGAAGGGAAATACTTCCCGATGAGCAGGTCCAGGGCCTTGCGCGTCCGCGGGGGAAACGCCGACGGGTTGGTGATCACGGCGTTCCGCAGCAGCAGGGGACAGCCGCAGCGCCGCGGCGGCCCAACCTGGGGGATGACGTGAAGCAGGACCTCCTTGGCCGTCGCCACGTTCTTGAGGAGATTGGCGACCACGCCTTCCACGCTCACCGCCTCTTCGCTCTCGTGCCAGACGTCGTAGTCGGTCGCCAGGGCGAGCGTCGAGTAGCAGAGTTCCGCCTCGCGGGCCAGCTTGGCCTCGGGCATGTTCGTCATCCCGATGACGTCCACGCCCCACTGGCGGTAGATGCGCGATTCGGCCTTCGAGGAGAACTGGGGCCCTTCGATGCAGAGGTAGGTCCCGCCGCGGTGCACGGTGGCTCCCGTGCTGCGCGCCGCCGTTTCGAGGCGATCCGCCAGGTCGAAACACACCGGATCGGCCATCCCCACGTGGGCCACAATGCCGTCGCCGAAGAACGTCGAGGGTCGTCGCCGCGTCCAGTCGAAGAACTGGTCGGGGATGACGAGGTCGAGGGGCCGGATGTCCTCCCTCATGCTCCCAACAGCGCTTATGGAGATGATCCATTCCACTCCGAGCACCTTGAAGCCGTAGATGTTGGCGCGGAAGTTCAGCTCCGAGGGCATGAGCCGGTGCCCCCTGCCGTGGCGGGGCAGAAAGACCACGGTCCGGGCGCCGAGCCGGCCGACGCAATAGGCGTCCGACGGGTCGCCGAACGGCGTCTTGACCCTGGTCCAGCGGACGTCGGTGAGCCCCTCCAGCTCGTAGAGCCCGCTCCCCCCGATGACGCCGATCTTGATCTCGCTCATGCCTCGGACGAGGGCTCCGCCACCTTGCCCAGGGTTCGATCGGACGTCGCGTCGGTCACCGAGATATTGAGGAAGCGGCCCATCCACTCGTCGGTCCCTTCGAAGAGGACTTCCACGTAGTTGCCCGTCAGGCCCGTGAGGCGTCCCGTGAACTCATCCCGCTCCTCGAGGGCGAGGACCTCCCAGGTCCGCCCGACCAGCCGCCCACGAAAGGCCAGGCTCCTCTCCCGGCCGAGCCGTCGCAGCGCCGTGCTTCGCCCGGTGATGGTCCGCGCGGGCAGATGACCGGGAAGGCGGGCGGCCTCGGTGCCCTTGCGGTCGGAGTAGGAGAAGACGTGGAGGTAGGAGACCGGCAGCGCCCCGATCAGCGCCCGTGTCGCCGCGAAGTCGGCGTCGGTCTCTCCGGGAAAACCCACGATCACGTCCGCCCCGAGGCCGAGGTCGGGAATAGCCCTCGAAAGCCTCTCAGCCAGCGACGCGTAAATCCTCGTGTTATAAGGCCGGCGCATGAGCCTGAGGACCCGGTCGCTGCCGGACTGGAGCGGGACGTGAAGATGGGGGGCGATCCGCGGTGACCCCGCAAGCACCTCGATCAGCTCGTCGGTGAAGTACGAGGGCAGAATGGACGAAAGGCGGAGCCGTCCCAGCCCCGGCACGTCCAAAATCTGCCCGAGCAGCGCCGCGAGGGTGGTCCGCGGGAAGAGGTCCCGGCCGTAGTGGCCCATGTCCACCCCGGTCAGCACCACTTCGCCGTAGCCGGCCTCCACGAGCCGGTGAACCTGGTCCACGACCACCTTGGGCTCCCGGCTCCGGCTCCCACCGCGCGCCAAGGGGACGATGCAGAAGGCGCAGCGGTGCTGGCAGCCGTCCTGGACCTTGACGAAGGCCCGGGAGCGCCCCCTGAAATGGGTGACGGAGGCGACGGGGACATTCGTCGCCTTCCGGATATCCCCCACCCTCACGAGGGGCGTCGCGCGCTTCGTGAGGGAATCGAGCAGACCCGCCAGCTCGTACTTCTCCTGGCTACCGGCGATCAGGTCCACGCCGGGGATGCGCGCGATGGCCGCGGGGTCGGTCTGGGCGTAGCACCCCGTCACCACGACCAGCGCCTGGGGATTCCGGCGGATCGCCCGGCGGATCATCTGGCGGTCGGAGAAGTCGGCGCGGCCCGTCACGGTGCAGGTGTTGATGACGTATACCTGGGCCGGCTCGTCGAAGGGGACCGCCCGGTAGCCGCGGGAGGCCAGGAGCTCCTCCATCTCCTGCGTCTCAGCCTGGTTGAGCCTGCACCCCACGGTTGCAAAGGCGATGGTTTTGCTCATCGCACCTGCACCCCCACCGCTGCTGCCGTTTCCTTGAGCTGGCCGCAGGCGGCGCCGATATCCTCGCCCTTCGACCAGCGGACGGTGGCGGTGATCCCGTGCTCCTGCAGGATCGCCTGGAACGCCAGGATGCGCTGGAGGGGCGGCCGCCGGAACCCCGAGCCCTCCCAGGCGTTGAAGGGGATCAGGTTGACCTTGGCGCGGACGCCCTTGAGGAGACGCGTCAGCCGGATGGCGTCCTCGGGTGAATCGTTGACGCCATCGAGCAGCACGTACTCGAAGGTCATCCGCTGGCGCACGGGGAGTGGGAAGCGGCGGCAGGCCGCCAGGAGATCCTCGAGCGGCCAGCTCTGGTTCACCGGCATGAGGCGCCCCCGCACCGCGTCCGTCGTCGCGTGCAGCGAGACCGCCAGGTTGACCTTGAGGTTTTCCTTGGCGAGCTTCTGCATCCCGCTGACCAGCCCGACCGTGGAGACGGTGATCCTCCGGGGGGAGTAGCCGAAGGCGCCGGGATGAGTCAGGAGCCTGAGGGCCCTGACGGTGGCCTCGTAGTTGGCCAGCGGCTCGCCCATCCCCATGAAGACGAGGTGCGTGATGCGCGTTTCAGGGTCGAGGGTCCGGCGCGCCGCCGCCAGCTGGCCGACGATCTCCCCCGCCGTCAGGTTGCGAATCAGCCCCATGGTCCCGGTGAAGCAGAACGCGCAGGCGAAGCCGCATCCGACCTGGACGGAGAGGCAGAGGGTCAGCCGGTCCCGATCGGGCATGAGGACGGCGTGGATCCGGGCGCCGTCGGCCAGGCGAAGGACGAACTTCTGGCTGCCATCCCGGGAGGGGACGACGCGCTCGACCTCGGGAACCCCGACGAAAGCCTCCTCCGCGAGCCGCGCCCTGAACTCCTTGGGGAGGTTCGACATCGCCTCGAAGTCATAGACGCCCTTCTTGAAGAGCCAGGTGGCGAGCTGACGTCCGCGGTAGGGGTCGGCGCCGAGACGCCGGGCCAGCGCCTCGAGTTCGTCGGGCAAGAGCGAAAGCAGGTCCACACTGGCCATGGCCGCCCTAGACCCTGCGCCGGGCCGAGAACCGAGCAGCCCAAGGCTCGAGGGAGGAGCCCACCGGAGGCGTACGCGGTTGTACGGTGAGGATGGGCGACGACCGAGAACGCAGGGATGCGACGGTTATCGGCACGGCGCTAGAATAGCACAGGAGTTTTCCACATTTCCTGTGCGCCTCCGGTGGATAACCCTGTGGGTTCCGGCACCGCGCTGTCGTGAAATCAAACCTTCGGAGCGTTTCGCCTATCCAGAAGGCAGGTGGCCCACGAGCAGCAGATAGAGGTCGAGAAGGTTCGTGTTGGTGGGGCCGGTGACGATCAGGTCGCCCAGATCGGAGAAGAACCGATACGAATCATTGGCCTCCAGGGAGGCGCGAGCGTCGAGGTTCCGGCGCGCCGCTCTTGTGATCGTATTCCCGTCCGCAATCGCGCCGGCAGCGTCGGTCGGGCCGTCGGTACCGTCCGTCCCGGCTGCAAGGACCAGGACTTCATCCATTCCTTGAATCGCCAGGGCCGCCGACAGAGCGAACTCCTGGCAGCGTCCCCCCCTCCCCGTCCCCTTGACGGTCACCGTAGTCTCCCCTCCCGCGACCAGGCACGCCGGGGGGGTCACAGCCGTTGCCAGGCCGCAAAACTCCTTCGCCACTTCCCTGGCCTCGCCGCTCAGGGCGCGGGTCACGAAGGAGACGCGGAACCCCAGGGCTTCCGCCTCCCGGACAGCGGCCTCGACGATGAGACGGTTGTTCCCGATCACGTGGCTCTGGACGCGGCGAAAGACGGGATCGTCGGCCTTGGGAGTCTCCGGCATCTCTCCCCGGGCGCCCCGCTCCAGGTGCTCGGCGACTGCCCGGGGGGCTTTCGCGCGAAGCCCGAAGCGGTCCAGGATGGCCAGGGCGTCGCCGTAGGTGCTTCGGTCGGGAGCGGTAGGTCCAGAGGCGATCACGTCCAGCGGGTCGCCGATCACATCGGAGAGGGTGAGCGCCAGGACCGCTGCCGGGCTGGCGGCCTGGGCCAGGCGCCCGCCCTTGAGCAGCGAGCAGTGCTTGCGCACGGCGTTCAGCTCGTTGATATCGGCGCCGGCCTCCAGCAAGAGCCGGGTCAGGGCCTGCTTCTCCTCGAGGGTGATCGGGGGGACGGGAGACGGCGCGAGGGCGGAGCCGCCCCCGGAGATCAGGACGATCAGCAGGTCCTCGGGGTGAGCCGAGCTGGCCAGAGCGAGGATCTCCCTGGCAGCGCGGAGCCCCCGCTCGTCGGGGATGGGATGGCCGGCCTCCACGAGCTTGATGTTCCTGGTGGGGGCCGAGTACCCGTCCTTGACCACCACCAGGCCGCCGGAGATGCGCTCGCCCAGGACCCCTTCGAGGGCGTGAGCCATGGCGCCCGACGCCTTCCCTGCCCCGACGACCAGCACCCGCCGATAACGCGAAAGGTCCATGGACGCAAGGGCGCCGGTGACGAGGGGGCCAACGTCCCCGGCCCGGACCGCCGCCTGGAAGATCTGAAGCCCCGCCTCCCTGAGCGTCACGTCGGCTTCAGCTTCTGCAGGCGGCGGCCGGCCTCCTGGAGCATGTCGTCCGTCTTCGGGAAACAGAAGCGGATCTTGGTCCGGCCCAGGTCCGGGTGGGCGTAGAAGGAAGAGCCGGGCACCGTCGTGACCCCCACCTCCTTCACCAGGTACATGGCGAAGGCGGTGTCGTCCGGGCAGTTGAAGCGCCGGAGGAAGTGGGCGGCCTCGGTGAGAATGTAATAGGCGCCCCGGGGCTTGTAGGCGACGAACCCCGCGGCCTCGATGAGCCCCAGCAGCAGGTCCCGCTTGGCCTGGTACATCTCGCGGAGCCAGACGTAGTAGGAGTCGGGCAGCGTCAGGGCCGTCACGGCCGCTTCCTGGAGCGGATGCGGGGCGCCGACGGTGACGAAGTCGTGGGCCCGCCGGATGCCGAGGGAGATCTCGGGCGAGGCCACGGCGTAGCCGACACGCCAGCCGGTGACGGAGTAGGACTTGGAAATCCCCGAGATCGTGACCGTCCGCTCCGCCATGCCCGGGAGCGTGGCGATGGGCGTGTGGGTCTGGCCGTCGAAGATGATGTGCTCGTAGATCTCGTCCGTGATCGCCAGGAGGTCGTGCGTGAGGCAGAGGTCGGCGATCAGCTGGAGCTCCCGGCGCGTGAAGACCTTTCCGGTGGGGTTGTTCGGGCTGTTGAAGATGATCGCGCGAGTGCGCGGGCCCACGGCCTTGGCCAGGCGGTCGGGGTCGAAGGAGAAGTCGGGCGGCTCGAGGGGGACGAAGACGGGCTCGGCCCCCGAGATGATGCAGCCCGGGCCGTAGTTCTCGTAGAAGGGCTCGAAGACGATCACCTCGTCGCCCGGATTCAGGACGGCGAGGAGCGTGGAGAGCATGGTCTCGGTGGAGCCGCAGCAGACCGTGACGTTCCGGTCCGGATCCAGCTCCATGCCATAGAACTTCCGGTACTTGTCGGCGATCGCCGTCCTGAGCTGCGGCGTCCCCCAGGTGATCGCGTACTGGTGGAAGTCCCCGTCGATGGCGCGGTGGGCGGCCTCCAGGAGCTCTCTGGGCGGGGGGAAGTTGGGCATCCCCTGGGCGAGGTTGACGCCCCCGTACTGGTTGTTGACCCGGGTCATCTCCCGGATCACCGACTCGGTGAATCCCTGGACCCGCTTGGAGATCATGGGGGGAAGGTCGGGGGGCTACTTCTTGGAACGGATCACCACCCCGGTGATCTGTTTCTCGTGGACCCGGATCGTGATCTCCTCCGTCCGGCCGGTCTGGGCGGGAACCGCCGCGACGCCGCCGGCGCCGGGGGCCCCGGTGGTCCCGATGGGCTGCTGGGGGGCGGTCACCGGGCGCTGGACTTTCTGCTCGGTGAAGACGTCCTTCACGATCAGAACCACGCCGCTGGCCCCGATCTTGGCGGCCTCCTCCTTCACTGCGGCCTCCACCTGGTCCATCGGAACCGTGGCGGGGACCCGAGTCCGTACCTCCCCGATCACTTCATAGTCGGCCGCAGGGGGATTCTTGTAAATGGTGACGGCCCTGGCGTCGGTGGAGGGATAGCTGAACTGGGGATCGCGGACGAGGGTCGGGGCGACCAGCGGGGCCGCACAGCCCGCGGCGAGCGCGACCGCAAACCCGGCAGCAAGCGCGACACGGAAGGGGTTGGTTGGCACGGCACTACGGGACGATGACGTCCCGCTCGACAGGATCCACCTTGACGCCCTTGCCCTTGAGCCAGGCGATGCCGCGCTCGAGGGTCTCCTCCTTGGCCTCGAGCTCCAGGATCACCCAGCCGTGGTCGGCCTTGACGTCCGCCCGCCGGATGTTGGTGACGATGTCGAAGTCCTTCACCAGGTGGTAGATGACGGGCTCCTGGATGCGCTCGGGCGGAAAGGTCAACCGCACCCGCATTCGCGCCATCGGGGATGCCTATCCCCCTGCGATCGCGGGCACAATGGACACCTGATCGCCTTCCTTCAGCGACGTCTTCTTCCCCTGGAGGAAGCGGATGTCCTCCTCGTTGACGTAGATGTTGATGAACCGGCGGACCTCGCCGCCCTCCTCGACCAGCCGCTCACGGAGGCCGGGATACTGTCGCTCGAGATCCTCGATCAGGTCCGCCACGCTGTCGCCCTTCGCCTGCACCTCTCCCGCGCCCTTGGTGACCGCCCTGAGGGGGGTGGGGATCCGGACCAGAACTGGCATCGTTTCCTCTCCTCTATGACCGCGCTTGAGACTTCAGCTCCGCCAGCGCCCGATCGAACGCCGAGAGCAACGGGCGGATCGTGACGTGGGTCTCCAGCCGCTCGTAGAGCACGTCGGGCGTCTTGAGCCCGTTGCCGGTGATGCAGATCACGATGGACTCGTCCCGCGGGATCACGCCCGTCTCGATCAGTTTCTTCGTCACCGCCACGGTGACGCCCCCCGCGGTCTCCGTGAAGATCCCCTCCGTCCGGGCCAGCAGCAGCATTCCCTCGACGATCTCCTCGTCGGTGGCGTGCTCGCCGTAGCCGCCGGAGTCCTTGACGACCCGGTAGGCGTAATAACCGTCGGCCGGGTTGCCGATGGCGAGCGACTTGGCGATAGTGTTGGGCCTGACCGGGGTCAGGACGTCGGTGTCGTTCTTCACCATGGTGACGATGGGGCCGCAACCCGCCGCCTGGGCGGCGTACATCTTGGTGGCCGGCCGCTCGATCAACCCAAGCGACGCGAATTCACGGATCGCCTTCCAGATCTTGGTGATCAGCGACCCGCCGGCGCACGGCACCACGATGTGCCCCGGCGCCCGCCAGCCGAGCTGCTCCAGGATCTCGTACCCGTAGGTCTTGGAGCCTTCCGAGTAGTACGGCCGGATGTTGATGTTGACGAAGGCCCAGCGGTACTTGTCCGACACCTCGGAGCAGAGGCGGTTGACCTCGTCGTAGGTCCCCTCCACGGCCACGAGCGTCGGCTGGTAAACGAGCGTGGCGACGATCTTGCCCTGCTCGAGATCGGCGGGGATGAAGATATAGCTCTTGAGGCGCGCCTCGGCGGCGTGGGCCGCGACGGAGTTGGCCAGGTTGCCGGTGGAGGCGCAGGCGACGGTGTCGAAGCCGAACTCCTTTGCCCTGGTCACCGCCACCGCGACGACCCGATCCTTGAAGGACCAGGTGGGATGGCAGACCGAGTCGTTCTTGATCCAGAGCTCCCGCACCCCCAGCTCCTCGGCGAGGTTCTGGGAGCGGATCAGCGGCGTGAAGCCGACGTGATGGCCGACGGCGACGTCGCCCTCGATCGGGAGGAGTTCCCGGTAGCGCCAGATGCTGGGGGGACCGGCGGCGATGGACTGGCGGGTGATGGTCCCCTTCAAGGCCTCGTAATCGTAGTCCACCTCGACGGGGCCGAAACAGAACTCGCAGATGTGGACGGGAGAGGACGGGTACCTCCGCCCGCACTCCCTGCACTTCAGGCCTTTCAGCTTCGTCATGAGCCGCTCCATCGGTAGGGGATTTGAGCCCCGGTTCGTGCTGCACCGACAAGCAATTTTTATTACTAAACACTCGTTTTAGAGAAATGTCAATGGCAGTTCGAGCCGAAACGCTCCGGAGCCGGCAGTCTCACCGCCGGCGACAGCGATGAGGCGAGGCCCGAGAAGATGCCGTATGATAGCGTGCCGTGACCGGCGCGCCGCTTCCCTTTTTCCTCCTGCTTGGCTTCGGCATCGCGTTCGCCGCGGCGGCTCTCGGCGGCGGGCTGCTAGTCTTCGACGACCACCCCGGCCAGCTCTTCCGCCTCTGGCACGGGCTGACCCGGGGCCTCCTCCCCTGGGAGTGGAATCCCGACTGGTGGGGCGGCTACCCCGAGCTCCAGTTCTACCCCCCCGGCTTCGTGTACCTCGGGGCTCTCATCCATTATGGAGCGCTCGCGTTCTTGTCGCCGATGGCGGTCTATAAGGTACTCCTGTGGATCATCTACCTCCTCCCCGGCGTGACCGCCTTCTGGCTCCTGGCGCGGATCCTTCCCAGCCCGTGGCTGGCGCTGCCGGCGGCCTTCGTGACCCTGACGCTTTCCGCCGGGACGCGGAGCGGGGTGGAAGAAGGGCTCCGGTGGGGCCTGATCGCCGCCCGCCTGGGGTGGGGGCTTCTCCCGATGCTGGCGCTCTCGCTCGTGCGCTGGCAGGAGCGCGGGGGCCGGCTGCCGCTGCTGGCGGCGCCCCTGCTCGCGGGAATCGTCCTCACCCATCCGGCTCACGCCCCGGCGGGAGTCGGGCTGGTGCTCCTGGCAGCGTTCTTCGGTGAGGGCTCACGGAGAGACCGTTTCCGTCAGGCAGCGTGGATCCTGGTCGTCTCGGGCGGCCTGACGGCCTTCTGGACTCTCCCCCTTTTCGCTCATCTGAACTCCGCGCTCCCGCTGGCCTGGGGAGAGTTCAGCGCGGCCGCCCTGGGGCGCGACCTGCTTCGCCGCCCCCTCCTGGTGGTTCTGGTCGCGGGATGGCTCGCCGGCTGGGTGGCCGCCGCGCGGGCCAGCGCACTGAGTCGCCCGGCGTTCGGCCTGCTGGCGCTCCTGCCTCTGCTCAGCGCTATAACCGCGCTGGACGCCCTCGTGATCGAGCCGCTCGGGTTTCGCTGGCTCCCCGCCGATCGGCTGCTCGACAGCGTCAAGCTCGCCCTCGTCCTCGGCGGTGGGGCCGGCATCGCCTGGGCGCTCTGGCCGGCGCTGAGACGCTCCGCCCCCAAGGCCCGCTCGGCGGGGCTGGTCGCGACGGCCGGCTTGGTAGCGCTGGGGATTGTCGGCGCGGGCGAGCCGACGCTCTCGCTCTGGCCCAGGCAGAACGACTGGCCGAAGCTCGAGGAGACGGCTCGGGGCCTGAGGCTTCCCGAGTTATGGACCCAGCTTCGCTCGGCTCCTCCGGGAAGAATCCTCTTCGTCCGCTCCGCCGTCCCGCTCCGCTTCGGCCGCGAGTGGTGGCGTCCCCACACCCACATCACCGCCCTGACCCCCATGTTCACGGGCCGAGCGATCATCAACGGGACCTTCACCCATCCCTCACCCGTGGCGGGGCTGGTCTATACGGGCTCGGCAGACAATCGCCCCATCACGCGCCTGGCGGAACAACTGGATGGCAAGACCCTGTTCGGCCGCCCCCTCGAGACGCTCGCCCCCGCCGTCTTTGACCCCCTGGCCGAGCAGCTGGGGATCTCCACCGTGGTGGCGCTCGATGAAGATCGCGGCCGCCTTCCGTTCGTCGAGACGAACCCGCGCTTCTCCTCGCCTCGCCAGGTCGGGCCGTTCCTCGTGTTCGCGCTCAAGGACAAGCTGCCAACCCCGGAGTTTCAGGCGGCCCTCGCGGACTGGAACGGACGCTGGGGTTCGGTGGGGGTCGTTCTGACCGCGCTGGCGCTCGTCCTCTGGGGGGCCACGGCGCTCGTGATGCGGGGCCGTCCGTGAGCCGTCAGAACCTGGACGCCGTGGCCATGGGGATTCTCATGGCCTGCTGCGCGGCATGGGGCGTGAACCAGGTCGCCATCAAAATCAGCAACACCGGGATCACGCCGATCCTCGGCGCGGGGCTCCGCTCCGTGGTGGCGACGCTGTTCCTGATGGGGTGGTGCCGGATCCGGGGCGTCCGCCTGTTCGACCGCGACGGGAGCCTGGGCCACGGGATCGTGATCGGGCTCCTCTTCGCCGGCGAGTTCGTCTTCCTCTACTGGGGGCTGGTCTTCACCACCGCCTCACACAGCGTGATCTTCCTCTACACGGCGCCGTTCTTCGTCGCCGTGGGCGCCCACCTGTTCCTGCCCGACGAGCCCCTGAGGGCCGGGAAGGTCGTTGGCCTCGCCCTGGCATTCGCGGGGCTCTGGCTGGCGGTCGCCGACGGCCTCAGCTTCCCCACCCGGCGCGAGCTCCTGGGCGACCTCCTGGAGCTGATCGCCGCCCTCATGTGGGCGGCCACCACGGTGGTCATCAAGCGGCGGACGGACCTCCGCCTGACGCCCCAGAAAACACTCTTCTACCAGCTGGCCCTCTCCGCGGTGCTGCTGATCGGGCTCTCGCTCGGGGTGAAGGAAGCCGCCATCACCGACCCGAGGCCTCTGGTGCTGGCGGCGTTCCTTTACCAGAGCGTGCTCGTCGCCTTCGTCTCCTACCTCGCGTGGTTCTGGCTCCTGGCCCACTACCCCGCGTCCAACCTGGCGGCCTTCTCCTTCTGGACGCCCGTCTTCGGCGTGTTCGCGGGCGGGCTCCTCCTGGGCGAGAGGATCTCCCCGCTCCTCTGGGGAGCCGTGGCGTTGGTGGCGGTGGGGATCTTCCTCGTGAACCGCCCGCCCCGTCAGTCGGCCCGGCGTCCCCGGAGGTAGACACCCGCGGGCAGCGCCCTGCCTGACGCCGACCCCCAGCGGCGCCGCGTATTTTTCTTTGGGCATTGTCACGGCCCGCACGCTGGTTCTACGTGGGGTCCATGGCCCTCGCGCGGCCCACCTACCGCCCACGTCAGGCCGAGCGCGGCGTCCTTTGACGGCGCTGTAAGGGCGTCTGTTAGACTCGTCGCGTGGCCGATTGGGACTACGACGACGAACCTATTGAGTACTCCGAGGAAGAGGCTCGCCCTCGGGACGCGAAGACCGATGAGGCGAAAGAGGTCTTGCTCGCATACTTTCAGGCGAATCCAGGGAAGGTATTCTACGAGCGGCAGCTTGTAGTAATGTTCGAACAGGCCCGCCGCCCTCGCCCGTATCTAGCGGGGGGAGGGTTCTTCCACTGGATAACGGTTCGAGCGCTAAATGAGTTGGTTGGCGAGGGAAGGATCAGGTCAGTAACCCTGCCTCGGGCGGAGCCAGTGACGGACGCAGCGATCAGAGGAGAAGAGGAGGTCGTTGCGGGACCGAAAATCCGATTCTTCTGGTCGCGCCGGGCGCGATACGTAGCTCGTCAGGCGGAGGCGATTCGGAGGCTTGTCGCGCAGTTCTCGCGGACGCAGTTTGGACGCGCGATCGGGCAGCAGGGAGAAGCGATGTTCGACGGTGCGCTGCCGACGAAGGGATTCATGCCGAAGGCTTGGAACACGCGAGCCTGGGAGGGCCGGGAATGGACGGAAACAGACCATAATCTTGACCGGGTGTTTGTGCGTGACGGGATCGCGTATGGGATCGAGATCAAGAATACGCTGGAGTACATCGACCGGGAGGAGTTGGAGCTGAAACTTCGGATGTGTGAACACCTTCGGCTTACGCCACTGTTCATTGTTCGCATGGCTCCGAAGAGCTACATTCAGAAGGTGCGACAAGCCGGAGGCTACACACTGCCGTTTGAATGGCAGCAGTACCCGTACGGAGCGGGGGAGTTTGCGGTGAAGGTGCGAGAGGAACTGAACCTTCCAGTTGACTGCCGGGCTCGGATCGAGGAGGGGACGGTGCAGCGGTTTCTGAAGTGGCACTTGAAAACGCACGGGTTGGGGCTCGGGGATGGGTGAATTCGGATGGGATTCACATGGAGTGATAGGTAAGCCTGCGTAATGATTGATGGTCTTGCGTACCTCTATGAATACAAGATTGTCTCGTAGGGGCTTAGGTAGATGACCCTCTGCGCCGACCTCGAACAATTTCCTTCACGTCCACCGTCCCCACGGCGACCTGACATGGTGGGCCGGTTCGCCGTCGCCGGACGACTACCGGGTCCGACTCACCTGCCCTTGCGGGGCGGTCTTCAGCCGGTGGGTGGCGCCGGAGATCGCAGAGCATGATCTGCTACGCTCCGGGCTCCCAGCCTTCGAGAACTGACAGGGATGGCATCAGTTGGTTGAGATAGTCTACGGGCTCGAATTGAACGTGTTGCGGGCGGTCGCGGAGGGATTGAAGCTGCCTCCACGCGCTGCAGCAGGAGTCGAGCGGCCTTACGCGACGTACGATAATGTTCGGACGGCCCTACGTTCGTGGTCGTACTCTGATAGCTATATCTATTCAATCCTGCGGAACCTCGGAAAGAAAAGGCTGATCTGGATCAGCCACTACTACTGCGGGAGCGGCGGCTACCCGAACGACCCGGTCAGAGAGTGGAGGTACACTTGACGAAGGAAGGTCGAGACTTGCTTCGACATACGTAGCCGCTGCGGAGCGAGAGGCGTTGCGGGAGATGCTGGCGACGTGCTGAGTTGGAGGGCAGAATGAAGACGTTCCTCGTTGCTCTACTCCTTCTCGTTGTTGCGACAGGCACGGCGTTCGCGGAGTGCGCGTGGGTGTTGTGGCAGCAAGACACCGTCTTCACGGAAAGGACATGGATCAGAGAGGGCTGGCCGTTCCATTGGGCGGTCACCGAGAGGAGCCCTCTGCCACGGTCGGAGTTTCGGACGCTTGAGGAATGTAATCACGCGTGGCCCATCCGATCCGCTCATCGCTGGCCGCTAAGCGGGGTGGGGCATGTCGGGCTGCACGGCCTCGTCGAGCGTGAGCGGCGGCCGCGCCCGGAACGGCTCGCGCCGGACGGGGCAGTCGTCGAGGTCGCACATGGGGCAGTAGGCGCGGTGGCACGGGTCGGTGTGGAAGATCAATTCGCCGTCCACCCCCAGGGCGCGGATCACCCGGTCCGCCAGGTCCTCCGCGACCTCGTGCGCCCGATCGACCGACCAGAACTCCGGCACGACGAGGTGCGCGTCCACGTGGTGGAAGCGCCCCGCGCGGATGGCCCGCAGGTGATGGACGCGGATGATCCCCTGTCCGACGTACCCGCCCAACACCCCCAGCAGGCGGTTCAGGAGGAGCGTGTCCTCTTCGTCGAGCAGGCCGCCGGCGGCGTGGCGCACGAGGCGGAAGCCGGTCCACATGAGGTTGACCGCGACCACTGCGGCCACCAGCGGGTCGAGCCACCAGAGCCCCGTGACCCGGACCAGGAGCAGGCCCGCCACGACGCCGACGGTGGTCCAGAAGTCGGAGAGCACATGCTGGCCATCGGCCAGCAGCGTGAGAGACTGGTGCTTCCGGCCGGTCCGCACGAGGAACAAGCCCAGCGCGAGGTTCGCCAGGCCGGCGCCCGAGATGATGAGGAGCCCCGTGTCAAGCTCGCGGAGTTGCACCCGTACGACCAGGCTCAGCACGACCTCATAGAGGATGAGGACGGCGGCGAAGGCGATGAGCCCGCCCTCGAAGGCCGCCGAGAAGAACTCGATCTTGCCGTGGCCGTAGGGATGGTTGCGGTCGGCGGGGCGCCCGGCGAAGAGGATCCCGCCCAGCGCGAAGACGGCGGCGACGACATTGACGATGGACTCGAGCGCGTCGGAGAGGATCGCGGTGGATCCGGTCAGGCGGTAGGCCTCATACTTGGCGGCCAGGAGGAGAATCGACACCACCAGCGAGATCGCCCCCGCCCGGACACGGACGCCCGAATCCCCGCTCATCGAGCCACGGAGGGTCATCGGGTCGATCATACCACCCCCCGTTGCTCGGAGGGGGGCTCCGCCCCCCTTCCGATGCCTCCCCCCGAAGCTTGCGCGGGCCAAGCCCGCGCTCGAACCGCGGCGCGATCATGCGCTGCCGGCCCGGTGTTCGTTGACGCTCGTCTCACTCGGGGCCGATCGTGTGGGAAAAGCGGACCGTGCCCGTGACGTCGATGATGCGGGCCGTGAGGCCCACCGCATCGATCGCCACCTCGCCGAAGTTGTCGATCTCGCCCAGGCCGTAGAGCGAGCGCGGGTTGAGCCCCATGTCCAGCGGCCGGGGGCGCCCCCGCGAGGCCTGGAGCGGCCCGGCGACGAACTCGTGGAAGGCGAAGTCGGGCCAGGGCGCGTGACGGATCAGCTCGGCGTGGTGGACGTCGGCGACGATCCAGAAGAGGTTCTTGACCTTCCGGTCGCGGAGAGTCCGAAGAATGAGGTCGCGCTCCACCGCGAAGCCCGTGGCGTTCTCTTCGGGGGTACCGAGAATGTTGGCGTTGGACCACGAGTCACGAACATTCCCCCGCCCAGTGGAGATCGAGAGCGAGACGCTCGAAACGACGGCCTTCCAGGTCGCCGTGGAGGTCGAGACGTTGTCCACGAGCCAGCGGCGCTGGGCGGCGCCGAGCATGGTTTTGCCCGGCCCGTCCGGGTCGCGATTCGAGCTCCGGTACTGGCGCGTGTCCAGGATGAACACCTCCAACAGCTTCCCCCAGCGCACCTTGCGGTAGAGGCGAGTCGGCTCGTCGGACGGGGGGTGGAGGGGCCAGTACTCGATGAAGGCCCGGCGGCCCAGGGGCATCAGGGGCTCTCCCGGCCCGGAGAAGTCGTTCTTGACCTCGTGGTCGTCCCAGATCGCGTACACGGACGTGGCGCGGAAGAAGTCCTGGACGGCCGCATCGGCCCGGTTGTAGCGGTGCTTTTCCCTGAAGCCGTCGAGCGTCGTGGCGACGAAGTCATTGCCCGGGACCCAGTCCGGGCCGCCGCACCGGAGGTCGGCATAGATCGTATCGCCGACGAAGAGGAAGAAGTCGGGCTTGCGCTGCGCCATGGGCCCGAAGATCGGGTAGCCGTCCTTGACGTGGCGGCACTGCCGCCCGCCTCCGAGGTCGCCGCTCCAGAGAAACGTGACGGGGCGGGCCTGGTCCCGGGCCGGAGCCGTCACGAAGCTCCCCTCGACGCTCTCTCCGGCGTGCCGGACCCGGTAGGTGTAACGGGTCGCCGGAGAAAGCCCCGTCAGCGCGACCTTCCCGGTGAAATCGTCGGTCCGCCGGAGGGTCACCGACGCGGCGGCCGCGGCGCCTCCGGTCGCGGGGGAATACTCCACGCTGAAGGGCCGCTCCTCGAAGCCGCGCCCCCAGACGATGGCGCTCGTGTCCGCCACTTCCCCCACCGTCACCAGGAGCGGCGAGTCGGCCAGAGCGGGGAGACCCGCGAGGCAGAGGCCGAGCGCGAGCCCGACGAAAACCTTGAAGGCGCGGACGGTCATGCCCTGGGCGAGGCGGGGACTCGGGAGAAGAAGCCGGGCCTGAACCGCTCGACGAAGCGGCGGGCGGTCTCGCCGAGCAGGTTTTCCTTGACCGTTTCGACGAAATGGAGGCCGTCCAGGGTCCGGTAGATCTCCTCGAGCGTGCCCATCCCGGCGGGGTGGTCCGAGCCGAACATGATCCGGTCACTGTGGGCGCCGATGCCCTCGAGCAGGACCTTCTTCTGCGGCTCGAGCTTCGTCACCCGGTAGCGATCGTCCCAGAGGGCGCCGAAGACGTTGGTCATCTCGAGCCAGACGGTGTCGTACCGCTCCAGCATCCTGAAGGCGTCGGCGAACTCGGGGAAGAGGCTGTGGGCGAACACCACCGGGAGCCGGGGAAAGCTGCGCACGATCTGCTCCATCGTCGAGACGGGAAGCGACAGGCCGTAGAACTCCTCGAACCCGGTGTGGAAGACGCACGGACGGCGCGCGTCCTGGAGGGCCTGGTACGCCTCCGGCATTCGCGGATCGAGGGGATCGAAGCGCTGGATGAACGGATGGAACTTGAAGCCGAGGAAGTTGTGGTCGCGGATCGAGGCCTCCACGATCCGCGCCTTGCCGGGGTTCTCGGGGTGGAGCGACCCCCAGGGAATGATCCACGGGTGCCGGCGCCGGAGGTCGGCGTTGAACGCGATGAGCGCTTCGGTCTCCTGGGGCTCGATCGGATACGCGAAGTTGAAGAGGTAGTCCACCTTGAGCTTCGCGTAGTCGGCGATGAGCTGCTCCAGGGTCACGTCCACCGGGACGGGGTGGCCCGCGTAGTAGCGGTGCATCCATTTGAGAAGCCCGGCCAGCCGCTTGGGCGGCAGCAGGTGGACGTGGACGTCGATCAGCATCAGCCGTCGTCGCGGTGGAGGTAGTCCATGAGCTTCTGGTACGCCGGAGGCATCTTGGGCTCGAAGCGCATGAACGTCGGCACGGGATACCGCTGGCCGGCCTGGTGCGTGGCCTCGAGCCCTCTCAGCACCTCGTCCGCCTTGGAGCGCGGCATGGTGAAGGCCATCTCGTGGTCCTGGGCCATGCCGAAGACGCGGTCGCCGTTGCACGGCAGGATGAACTGGCAGTCGTCCGCCTGGAGGGTCTGGACGATCAGATCCGAGCAGTCGAGACCGCCCGAGGCCTGCGAATGCAGGTGCCCGCCGCGATAGAAGAGGGCGGCCTGGACCAGCCGCATGACCTGGGCCGAATCCCCGTACACGATGGTCAGGGCCGGCTCGAACTCCCCCGCGTGGAGCGGCGCCACCAGGATCCCCTCGTAGGCCCCGAAGTCGAAGCGCTTGGTCTCCGCCGCGTATCGGGCGACGGCTTCCTTCGGCCGCCCCGTGTACTCGGCGAAGAGGCTGCCGTCCCAGAACTTCTCCTTGGCCGGCTCGAATCCCATGGCGATCCCGCCGAGGGGGCAGACGTTGTCCTCGCGGCGGACCAGCAGGGTCCAGCCGTATCGCCGGGCCATTCCCACCCCCATGCAGACGGTGATGGTCTGCCCCATGTCGCGCTTCGGCGCCTTCGCCTTCTTGACGAGGTCCGGCGGCCCGTCGCCGAGCTTCGGAAGCGGCAGGACTCCCACGGGGAACGTGGAGGACCGGATATAGAAGGCCAGGGCCTGGTGGATCGCAGTGGAGGTCGCCATGGTTATTGTCCCTTCTCGAAGCGCTCGTCGTTGGCGGTGTTGAAGACCCAGCAGGAATCGGCGAGCTGCGGCATCGCGGCGAGGGCGAACTTGCGCTTCTCAAGCGGCTGGGTGAGGAGCTTCGCCAGGTCGGGGGTCTCCAGGACGCGCGTTCTCAGGTTCGCCATGTGGATCTGGAACGCCGCCCTGCCGATGTCGGTGATGACTTCCATCAAGTGAGGGCACCCATACCGGTTCCCGATCTTGTCGGCCGCCACCTTCGTGAACCCGCGGTGGATCCGCTCCCCCACCAGGCTCCCGAGGACCTGGGTGGCGCCGGCGCAGAACGGCGGGTTCGTCCGCTTCACCATCTCCCCTTCGGCGTGCACGACGGTCATGGAGGGGTACTCGATCGTGAGCGACGCCCGGATGTGATGGAAGTCATCGCGCATCTCCCCATCCAGGCGGTAGCGGTCCTCCGCCAGCTTGGCGATGCGGACCTCTTTCTGTCGCCGGAAAAATGGCTCGTCCATGGGCCTAGCCTACCATAGGAGGGGTGTGGTAGGGTTTGGGCCATGGAGTTCACGTTCACCGAAGAGCAGCTGCTCCTCCAGAAGACGCTCCGCCAGTACGCCAAGTCCGAGCTCCTGCCCAACTATCACCGCTGGGACCGCGGCGAGAAGTTCCCCCGCGAGAAAATCTTGGAAATGGGCCAGCTCGGCCTGCTCGGCCTCAGGGTGCCCGAGCGCTACGGCGGCCAGGACACCTCCTTCGTGACGTGCGGCATCGCCTCGGAGGAGATCGGGCGCGGCGACTTCAACTGCACCCAGTTCATCCAGCTGTCATGCATCCCCGCCGAGCTCCTCCGCGCCAAGGCGAGCCCGGAGGTCCAGGCCGAGTGGCTCCCCCGCCTGGCCCGCGGCGACGCGGTCATCGCCTTTGCCCTCACCGAGCCGGCCGTCGGCTCCGACGCCGCCAACCTGGTGACCCGCGCCCAGAAGCAGGGCGACGAGTACGTCATCACCGGCGAAAAGGCCTCCATCACCTTTGCCGGCTACGCAGACGCCTCGATCGTCTTCGCCCGGACGGGGGAAACGGGCGCAAGTGGGATCTCGGCGTTCCTCGTGCCGCTGGACCGGCCAGGGATCACGCGCCAGGTGTACCAAAGCCCGGGGGAACGGCTCACGGCGCGTGGCTCGCTCTTCTTCGACGGGACCCACATCCCGGCCCGCTTCAGGCTCGGCGAGGAGCGCGAGGGGTTCACCGGGGCGATGGTCTCCTTCGACTTCAACCGGGCGTTCATCGCGCTCGGCTGCATCGGCGCCGCCCTCCAGTCGCTCGATGAGACCGTCGAGTACACGAAGACGCGGCAGGCCTTCGGCCGGCCGCTGGCGAAGTTCGAGGGGGTCGCCTTCCAGGTGGCCGAGCACCTGACCGTGCTCGAGGGGGCGCGGCTGATCGCCTACCGGTGCCTCTGGCTCAAGGACCAGGGCCTCCCCCACACCAAGGAGTCGGCCATGTCCAAGTGGCTGGGCCCCAAGGCCGCGGTGGAGGCGATCCACGCCGGTCTCATCCTGCACGGCCACTACGGCTACAACCAGGAGGCGCCGCTCGAGCAGCGGATGCGGGATGTGATCGGGCTGGAGATCGGCGACGGCACCCCCGAGATCATGAAGGGGATCGTCGCGCGGGAGGTCTACGGCCGCGAGTACATGTCCTACCGCTAGACATTCGGAGGGGGGCTTTGCCCCCCTTCCGATTCCTCCCCCCAGAACCAAGCTTGCGCGGGCAAAGCCCGCGCTCGAAACGGACCGACACCCTCTGCCCCTCTAGCGCGCATTATTCAGGAACGGCGATAGCGCGAGTGGGCGGGTGGCGCCCTGCGACAGGCCCCGCCCGTTCCACTCGACGACCGTTCGTGAATAGTGTGGGTCAGGGGAAGCGGGGCTTGCGCTTTTCGACGAAGGCCGCGAGGCCTTCGCGGGCGTCGGCCGACTTCATGTGTTCCGCGGTGACCCGGATCTCCAGCTCGAGGCCGTCGGCCAGCGGGAGATCCAGTCCCCGGTTCGCCAGCAGCTTGACGGTCCGGTTGGCCGACCCGCTCAGGGCAGCCAGCTGGCTCGCCAGCTCATTCAGCTTCTCTCTCACCTGACCTGCCGGAACTACCCGATTTACAAGGCCCCACTGGAGGGCTTCCTGGGCCGAGAGCCAGTGGCCCAGGAGCATCAGCTCCTTGGCGCGCCGGAGCCCGATCAGGCGGGGGAGACGCTGGCTGCCCCCACCGCCCGCCACCAGCCCGAAGTTGGCGTGCTGATCCCCCAGCCTGGCCTCCTCGTCGGCGATGACGAGGTCAGCCACCATGGTCAGCTCGAGCCCGCCAGCCAGCGCCATCCCGTGGACGCCGGCGATGACGGGCACGGCCAGCGCCTCGACCCGGTTGAAGGCGCGGTGCCAGAGCCTGTTGAACTCGCCCCACTTTTGGGGATCGGGAGAGAGTTCCTGGACGGTGCGGAGGTCGGCCCCGGCGCAGAAAATCCGGCCTTCCCCCGTCAGCGTGACGATCTTGATGGACCGATCGCCCTCGATCACCTCGCAGGCGCTCGAGAGGTCCTCGAGCATCTGCCGGTTGATGGCGTTGAGCTGGGCCGGCCGGTTCAGCGCGAGGCGGAGGATTGGGCCCTCGCGCTCGAGCCTGAGTGTTTCGAGTTGAGCCATGAGGCACCTCAGCGCGCGACGACGGCGCGGCAGGCTTCGAGCTGGGAGAGGTGCTCGAGGTCGTGGTCCACGATGTGGGTGGCATACTGCGCCAGCGTGACGGGCCCGAAGAATCCGGAGAGGCCGATCCGGTCGGCGGCGGCGAGCGGCTGGCTCGTGAGAAGCGCGACCGTCTCGCGGCGCGCCTCGGCGAACCGGCGCCAGTCGTCCATGAAATCGCCCTGGCGGTGGTCGCGCTCGGCGGCCCACGCGTCGGGATCGAAGCTCTCGAAGCGAGGCCGGTCCTCATTGACGATCCGCTTCAGGCGAAGGAGGAAAACATCCCGCTCCACCTTCAGGAAATGGGCCATCACTTCCTTCATGGACCACTCCCCTTCCCGGGGCCGCTGCCGCAATTGCTCGGCGCCGAGCCCGCGGGAGAGCGCCTCGATCTTGCCGGGAAGAGGCCGGATGGCGGCCGCCACTTCGGCCAGCGGGAGCGCCACGCGCGCCTCGGTTCGCTTGGGGCGGAGGCCGAGGGCGCTCCGGACCTGGTGGATCTGCTGAAGATGCTCGGTGTCGTGGCCCGCCATCATCGCGGCGTAGGTCTCCACGCTCAGCGCGCCCCGGCTCGGGCTCACCCCCTCGCGCGCCCACTGGGGCGGGTCGAGCCCGTTCAGGATCTTGACGACCTCCTGGCGGGCTGACTCGAAGGCGCCCAGGAGCGTCCCCAGATCAGAGCGATCGCCGGACGCCTGGCGGTCTCGGGACGGGAAGACCGGACGCTCCTCGGCCAGCATCCTACGGAGACGGGGCAGGAACGTGTCGCGGTCGCCCTCCACCAAGTGACGAACAACTTCGGTGACGGACCACTCCCCCGACTTGGGAGGCTTGGCGGCCAGCTCCGCAGAGACGTCCTCGGCGAGGAGCCGGAGCAGGCCCGGCGCCGCCGCCAGGTTCGCAATCACCAACTCTTTGTCCATGCGCTCTCGAGCGCGGGCTTTGCCCGCGCAACCCTTCCTGGGGAAGGCATCGGAGGGGGCCGTCGAGGCCCCCTCCGACTCAGACCAGCGGGTCGTAGTTGAAGTACTGCCCCGACGTCTCCAGGGGGACCAGGTGCTGGCGGAGCGTGCCCGGGAACATCTTCGCCAGCCGCTCGGGCGTCCACCCCTCCGCGTGATGGATCGAGCGGATCGGGCGCATGTGGTTGAAGAGCATGATCTCCTTCCCGCGGACGCCGAAGACCTGCCCCGAGATGTCCTTTGCATCGTCACTGGCCAGATAGACGGTAATGGGGGCGATGTGAGCCGGGGAGAGCTGCTTGAGCTTCTCCACCCGCGCCCTCTGCGCCTCGGTCTCCGCGGGGATGGTCCCGATCATCCGTGTCCAGGCGAAGGGGGAGATGCAGTTGGCCGTGACGTTGTAGCGCGCCATGTCCAGCGCCACGACCTTCGTGAAGCCGACGATGCCCAGCTTGGCGGCCGCGTAGTTGGCCTGCCCCACGTTCCCGACCAGGCCCGAGGTCGAGGTCATGTTGACGAAGCGCCCCCACTTCTGCTCGCGCATGAGGGGGACGGCTGCGCGGGTCACGGCGAAGGTCCCCTTCAGGTGGGTGTCGAGGACGGCGTCCCATTCTTCCTCGGTCATGTTGAAGATCATCCGGTCGCGGAGGATGCCCGCATTGTTCACCACGATGTCCACCCGGCCGAAGTGGTCGAGGGCGGTCTGGATGATGCTCTTCCCTCCCGCCATGGTGGCGACGGAGTCGTAGTTCGCCGCGGCCTGCCCGCCCTGGGCTTTGATCTCGTTTACGACCTCGTCCGCGGGCGTGCGGGCGGCGCCCGTCCCGTCCTCCTTACCGCCGTAGTCGTTGACCACGACCTTGGCGCCCTCCCGAGCCATGAGGAGCGCGATCTCGCGGCCGATCCCGCGAGCCGCCCCGGTCACCACCACTACTTTGTCCTTGAGCATCATGGTCGCTGTCTCCTGTGGAGGGCTAGATCACGCCGCGCTGGCGGAGACCCTGGATCTCCCCGTCCCCGTACCCGGCCTCCCGGAGCACCTGCTCGGTGTGCTCGCCGAGCGCGGGCGCGGGCGTCAGGATCCGGCCGGGGCTCTTCGCCAGCTTGACCGGAATGCCGATGGTCTTGAATCGCCCGCCCTTCGGGTGATCCTGCTCGGGAATCATCCCGCTGGCCACCACTTGGGCATCTTTGACCATGTCGGAGTAGCTGTTGACGGGAGCGCAGAGCACGTCGGCGGCCTCGAGGATTTCCATCCACTCCCCGACGGTCCGGGAAAGGAACACGACGTCCAGCATAGGCACCAGCTCCTGCCGGCGGGCGAGCCGGTCGGCCTTGGTGGCGAAGCGCGGGTCGGCTGCCAGCCCGGGCCGGCCGATCGCGCCGCAGAACGATCGCCAGAGCTGGTCCGTCCTCACGGCGACGAACACCCACCCATCCCTCGCGCGGAAGGCCTGGTACGGCACCAGCTCGGGATGGGCGCTGCCCATTCGCGGCAGATCCTCCCCGGTCAGGTGGAAGACGGACAACCGCGCGGCGTGGGCGAGGAGCGCCCCGTCGAGGAGCGACACGTCCACCTTCTGTCCCTCGCCGGTCTTCTCACGGTGGAGCAGCGCCGTGAGCACCCCCTGCACGGCGAGCAGCGAGCCGATCGTGTCCACCACCGGGGCGCCGCAGAGCGCCGGGCCACCGTCGGGCTCGCCGGTGATGGCCATGAGTCCGCTCATCGCCTGCACGAGAGCATCGAGGCCCGGCTTCTCCCGCCAGGGGCCCTCCGGGCCGAAGGCGGAGAGGGAACAGTAGATGAGCCGGGGATTCAGGCGCGAGAGCCGCCCATAGTCGATCTCGAGCCGCTCGGCCACGCCCCCGCGGTAGGCCTCGATCACCACGTCGGCCCGCTCGGCGAGCCGGTAGAACACCTCCCGCCCGGCGGGCGCCGACAGATCCAGCGTGATCCCGCGCTTGTTGCGATTCACGGTGATGTAGAGCGGTCCCTCCCCGTTGAGCGTGACCTGATAGACCGAGCGGGAGGCGTCGCCCTTCCGCGGCTCCTCGACCTTGACGACGTCGGCGCCCATGTCGGCCAGGTACATGCCGCAGACCGGCCCGGCGATCAGGTGGGCGACCTCCAGCACGCGGAATCCCTCGAGCGGACGCGACTGGCTGCGGGCCGCGGAGTTCATGACGCGCTGAACGATACCATACCTGGCCTGGATTATTCACGAACGATCGTCGCCTGCGGCGGGCGGGGCCTGTCGCAGGGCACAGCCCCCGCGGGTCCGGGCTCCATCACCCACTCGCCCGAACGCCGCGCTCCACGCGGCGGACGGGACGAGGGGGCCCCACTGCGCGCGGCCCCGCGGGGACCGCACCCGGCGCCACCCGCCCGGTCGTGCCATCGCCTTTCGTGAATAATGCGCTCTAGCCACAATGGTGAACAACGTGCTGAGCGTATCGGAGCCACCCGGGGTCAACCCCGGGCGAAGCGCCCGCGCTCGAGAGCCCCGACGTACTCGGCGCCGAGGACGAAGACGATGGTCGAGTAGTACACGAACATCACGAAGGCTACGAGCACGCCCAGCGGCCCGTAGATCTGATCGTACACTCCCACCGTCGCGATGTAGAGGCGGAAGAGCTGCTTCGCCACCTCCCAGAGCACGCTGGCGAGGAGCGCCCCGGCCAGGGCAGCCCCGCGGGGAACCGGACGGTGCGGCAGGTGCCGGTAGAGCAGGTAGAACATCCACGTGGCCAGGGCCAAGCCGAGGCCGATGCTCATGTAGTGGATCCACTCGGGCGGCATCTGCGCCGGGCGGAGGATGAACACCTTGGCCCAGGCAAAGAGGTCGGTGACGGCGAGGGCCGCCAGAAACAGCACCCCGATCATGAAGATCCAGAAAATGTCGAACAGCATCCCCTTGAAGAACCCCCGCCCGCGCTTGACGCCCATGACCCGGTCGAGCACGAGGCGGCTGGCGCCGAAGAGCTGGGTGGAGAACAGAATCAGGATCATGGTCCCGAGGATCCCGGACACGTTGCGCGTGGCGACGATCCGGAGAAGGATGCGGCCGATCTCTTTCTGGTACACGGGCATGATCGGAGAGAGCTGCTTGATGACCTGACGGGTCGCCTCCTCACTCGAAAGGATGAACCCGAGCAGCGAGATGATCAGGAACAGGAAGGGAATCAGGCAGATCAGAAAGTAGAAGGAGAGCCCCGCGGCCAGGAAGAATCCCTGGTGGGCGTAGAACCCGGAAAGGGCGTTGCGAAACCCCCTGACCACCGCGGCCGCTAGTCCGGATTATTCATGAACGTAGATGGGCCCGGCGGGCGGGGCCTGTCGCAGGGTGCGGCCCCGCGCCACCCGCCCCGTCACACGCGCGCCGCCGTTCATGAATAGTCCGTGCTAGACGATGGAGCAGATCAGGCCCCCGTCCACCTGAATCGTCGCGCCCGTCACGTAGGATGAGCGCTCCGAGGCCAGGAAGACCACCATGTTGGCGAACTCCTCGGGGCTGCCGACGCGGCCCAGCGGGATGTCCGCGGTCACGGTGGGCAAATACTCCTCGAACGTCTTCCCCACCTGCTTGGCCCGCCCTCCCATGTGGGACCGGAGCCGGTCGGTGAGGATGCGGCCCGGGCAGACCGTGTTGATCAGGATGTTGTCCTTCCCCAGCTCGGCCGCCAGCGTCTTGGACATCCCCGCCACTCCGGGACGGATCCCGTTGGACAGGATCAGCCCGGCGATCGGCTGCTTGACCGAGCTGGACTGGATGCTGAGAATCCGCCCCCAGCGCTTCTTCCTCATGTGGGGGAGCACCTCGCGGACGAAGCGGATCGTCGAGAGCAGGGTGAGCTCGAAGGCGGCCTGCCAATCGGCGTCGGTCATTTGATCGAAGCCGCCGGGGGGCGGGCCGCCGGCGTTGGCGACCAGGATATCCACACCACTGAAGGCTTCCACGGTCTTCGCGACCACCCGCTGGATGTCGGCGAGCCGCGTCACGTCGGCGGGGAGTGCCAGCACCTCCGCCTTGGTCTTGTCCCGGATCTCGTTGGCGGCGACGATCAGATCGGCCTCCGTTCGCGCGCACATCGTCACCCGCGCGCCCTCGGCGGCCAGCCCCATGGCGCTGGCCTTGCCCATCCCCTTGCTCGCCGCCACCACGATCGCCACCTTCCCCTTCAGTCCCAGATCCATGCGTGCCCCCTCCGCTACTTGTAGAAACGGGCGCGGTCCGCACTCAGAATCTCCATGCGCTTCACCTCGCGGTCCCTCATGACCTCCAGTTGGACCTTCTCCCCGGGCCCGTGGCGCCAAAGGGCGAGGTAGAGCCCCTTCCGGCTCGACACCTCCTCCTGGTCCACGGAGACGATGAGGTCGCCCTCGCGCAGCCCCGAGCGTTCCGCCGGCCCCTGGGGCACCAGCCCCGCCACCACCACCCCGTCCTCCAGGGCGTAGGCGAACACGCCGAGCCAGGCGCGCTTCGGGCGGCTGACGACCTGGCCGTAGCGGAGGAACTCCTCCTGATTCGCCTGGTAGTGCTCGACGGGAATCGCCAGCGAGTTCCGCGCGACCTCGTTCAGGTTCAGCGAGACCACGCCGATCATGCGGCCGGCGAGCGTGAAGAGCGCGCCGCCACCGAAGCCGGGGTTGAAGGCGCTCGACACGATCCCGCGCTCCAGCAGGTACTCCCAGTAGGCCTCGAACTCTCCGAGATACGTGACCAGGCCGCCGGAGACCCGCCGCTCCTGCGGCTGCGTGGAGGCGAGGACGAAGACCGGCGCGCCGCAGTCGATCTCCTCGGAGGAGCCCGCCTCGGCGGCCTGGAGCCCCTGGCGCTTGACCTTGAGGAGCGCGAGGCCGACGTCGAAGTCTTGCGCCACGATCTCGCCCTTGGCCCGGCGGCCCTGGGTGAACGACACCTGGATACTCTCGGCCCCCATCACCACGTAATTCAAGGTGAGGATCAGCCCCGAGGGGTCGATCACCGTGCCCGACCCGAATCGCTCCTCTCCGAGAATCCGGGCGGACGGATGCTCGGCGGGCACCTCGGTGCGGACGTGGACCACCGTGGAGCGGAGCTGCCTGACGAGCTCGACCGACGCGTCCACGCCGGACCCTCAGCCGCCCCGGGCGGCGCGGAGCCGCTGCAGCACGGGGATGGCCGCGATCTTTTCCTCTGAAAGGTACTCCCAGTAGATGCCACGGGGCTTTGGGTGCGCCGCGCCGCAGGGGGACGCTCCCTCCGGGGTCACGATCCAGTCCACGGGGATGTCGTGCGGGAACATCTCGATGGGCTGCGGAACGATCTGGAGGGTGTGCACGGTCGTGACGATCGGCGTGCGGTCGCCGACGGCGCCGGCCTCCCGGAGCAGGCCGAACTCCAGGTCGGAGTAGCCGCCTCCCTTGCCCACGCGGGCGCCTCCGCCGTTCAGGGCCACCGAGCCGCAGACGATCAGGTCGATCGGCTTCACCTCGTCCACGCCTACCGGCTCACCGAAGCGATCGGCCCCGCGGATCGTCGCCGCCCGGGCGAGGTTCTTCCCGAGGCGCTCGGGATCGAGCACGATGAAGCATGCCTCCTCGCGCAGCCTGGGAACGGCCATATAGACGATCTTCCCCTCCCGGAGCGCCAGGCGGCGCACGGGGATCTGGGGAGCGTCCGGGTTGACCTTGACGACCCGCGCTCGCTTCCAGACGCTGAGCGATGCCAGGGCCAGCGCCGCGCGCTCAGCTCCCACGAAGTTCGGGATGCGTCCCTTCGCCCCGGGAAACCGGGCGGCCCGGTGGATCTCCAGGAGGCGCCACGTGGCCTCCCTCAGCTCCTGCTTGGACATCATTTGAGATGCTTCGCCAGAAACGCCTCGACCTCGGCGAACGCGGCGGCGGCCGCCTCGGGCTGGTAGCCCACCGTCGCCCCGCAGCAGTCGCCCGGCTTGTTCCGGTTCTCCACGTCGGGAAGGACCTGGAGGGGGTAGTCGGCGTTGTCGAAGTAATGGTACGTGCCCGGGAAGATCCTGATCGTCGCCTCCGCCCCCTTGGCACGCATGGCGTTGACCATCTCCTCGCAGGTCGCGGCCAGCGTCCAGTCGTCGGCCGCGCCGATCAGCACCAGGAGCGGCGCCACGACGACTTCCTTGACGAGCGAGAAGCACCCGCCGGGGTACATCCCGATCCCCAGCCGGAACCCCACCGCCGGCAGCGTCACGCCCCGCTTCCTCGCGCGCTCGAGGCTCGGGCCGTTGACGACGGCGATGGCAAAGACCCCGCCGTTGGACCACCCGATGGCCCCGATCCGCCCGGCGTTCACGAACGGATGGGCCTGGAGATACCGGAGCGCCCCGAAGGCGTCGTCGAAGCGATCCGTGTTCTCGACGTCCGGCGTCCCCTTGGAGCAGTTCTCGACGATGCCACGCGACCCCCAGCTGTCCACCACGAGCGCCACGTACCCGCGCTCGTTCAGCCACTTCGCCCAGCGCGCCTGCAGCGCCTCGACGCCGCCGCACCCGTGGAGGAGGACCATGGCGGGGAACGGTCCGGGCCCCTCCGGCCGGTAGAGCTGCCCCCTGACCTCGGTCGGTTTCCCCGGGGTGATATTTGGGAAGGTCACGCCTCCGGCGCACCCCCCGAGGAGCGCAGCCAGGAGAAACCCGGCGGCGAGATCGAGGCGCACCAGATAAGGATACCCGAACCCGCGCTGCGCGCAACCGTCCTTCGTTGACCCCCTCCGTTCCCGGGAGTAGAATCCCGGCATGGACGATCCCATCCGCATCACGGAGTACTCCGATTACCTCTGACCCTGGTGCTACCCGGCGGCCGTGCGCCTCCAGCGGATCCAGCAGGAGATGGCCGGACGGGTCAGCATCGAGTGGAGGGCGTTTCCGCTGCGCCCCGTCCCCGATCCATCGGCGACCTTCAAGGGAACCTATCGCGAGGAGGCCTGGAAGCGCTGCGCGGCGATGGCCGAGCCCGACGGCGTCGTCTTCACCATGTGGAGCCGCAACGACTATCCCACCTGGAGCCTCCCTGCCCTGGAAGCCGCCAAGTGCGTCGCCCTCCAGGGGGAGGAGGCGTTCCGGCGCCTCCACCTCCGACTCTACGAGGCCTTCTTCACCCGCGGGAAGAACATCGCCGTCCCCGAGGAGGTCGTAGAGGTCGTGAGGGAGTCGGGCGCCGACATGACGCGGTTCCTCGCCGACTACGAGAGCGGCAAGGCCCGGGACTGGGTTCTCCACGACTACGAAGAGGCCGTGACGCGGGAAAGCGTCAGGGCTATCCCCACCATCATCGGCGATGGCGGCCGGCGTGTCGTTGGCCTCGTGTCGGCCGTCGAGTACCGGAGAATGCTCGAGGCCTCGGCTGACGGGTAGGCAGGCGTGGCGGAGGACAAGGGGCCGGAGCAGGCCCTGCGCCATTTCCAGAAGGGCTTCGAGGCCCAGATGCAGGGCGACCTGGAGACGGCCATCGAGCACTACACCCGGTCCATCGACATCATGCCGACCGCCGAAGCCCACACCTTCCGCGGCTGGGCCTACAGCTTCCAGGGCGACTACGAGCGAGCGATCGCCGAATGTCACCGGGCCATCGAGGTGGACCCCGACTTCGGTAACCCCTATAACGACATCGGCGCCTATTTGATCGAGGTGGGGCGGCACGACGAGGCGATCCCCTGGCTCAAGAAGGCCATGACCGCCAAGCGCTACGAGCCCCGCCACTATCCCCACTTCAACCTGAGCCGCGTGTACGTCAAGCAGTGGAAGATCCAGGAGGCCATCGGCGAGATCAAGGCTGCGCTCGAGCTGGAGCCCCGCTACGTCGTCGCCCGCAAAGAACTCCATCGCCTGCTCGGCATGCTGAACTAGTGGCCTTCCAAGTAATCTCGCCTACGCAGATCCGAGTGCCGGGGGTGGCGCGGGCGTTGCCCCCGGAGCGGCCCGGCGGAGTGGGACCCCTTCACTCGCCTCCCCCAGTTCGCCGAACTGGGGGAGGGGGTGAACGGGTGACGGAGCCCAGCCGCGGCCGGGGGCAACCCGGCGACAGGACCCCCGGCGCTCGGGCCGCAGGCGTTAGGCAACTTAAGTTGGAGTGACACTAGTGGCCTTCCCAGCTCTCAAGTTCCACGAGAACGCCCTCCTCTTCGGCCACGACCAGAGCCTCGGCCTCCTCGCCTTCGAGCTGGACACCTCGGATAGGATCCGCGTATACCGGCGCCAGGACGGGCGCGTCGTCTCCCACACCGAGCCGCTGTCCCCGTTCCTCCTCCTCGCGGACCCGGACCTGCTCAAGACATGGAAGGGCGAGGTCGAGGTCACCCCGCTCGACGGCCCGGGAACCTATCGGTGGCTGGCCCGCTTCCCCTCCTGGGCTCTCGCCGGGAAAGCGCGCGATCACTGCCAGAAAGCCTCGGGCAGGGGCTCGACCGCCCCCGACGCGCCGTACCGATTCCTGAACGATGCCATCCACCAGTTTCTCCTTCTCACCGGCAAAACCTCCTTCCTCGGCCTCGGGTTTTCCGACCTCCGCCGCATGGCCGTGGACATCGAAGTCTTCACCGCTGAGGGCTTCGAGTTCCCCCACGCCGCGCGGCCGTCGGACCGCATCATCGCCATCGCGATGGCCGACTCCACGGGGTGGGAGCGCGTGCTCTCGGGCCGCGAGATGAGCGAGGCGGAGATGCTCCGGGAATGCTCCCGGCTGATCGGCGAGCGCGACCCGGACGTCATCGAGGGCCACAACATCTTCCGCTTCGACCTCGAGTACATGGAGGCTCGGGCCAGGCAGTGCGGCGTCGCGCTCCGGTGGGGACGCGACGGCTCGGCCCTCCGCGGGCATCCATCCCGGATGCAGGTGGCCGAGCGCGCCATCTCCTACCGCCGCTACCAGATCACGGGCCGCCACATCGTGGACACCTGGATCCTCGTCCAACATTACGACGTGGGCGCCCGCGACCTCGAGTCCTACGGGCTGAAGGAAGTGGCCCGGCACTTCGGCCTGGCCGCGCCGGACCGGACGTACCTCCCGCCCGAGGACATCCCGCGCATCTTCAAGGAGGATCCCGAGCGCCTCATGGCCTATGCGCTGGACGATGTGCGAGAAACGCTTGGGGTCGGACGGGTTCTCTCCCAGTCCTACTTTGTCCAGGCCCAGATGTTCCCCTTCGACTACCAGGGCGTGATCCTCAAGGGCAACGCGACCAAGATCGACGCCCTCCTCCTGCGCGAGCACCTCCGCCGCCGCCGGGCGGTCCCCGCGCCCTCGGCCGGCGCGCCCGTCGCCGGCGGCTACACCGCCGTCTTCTACCAGGGCGTGGCCCACAGGGTGCTCCACGTGGACGTCGCGTCCCTCTATCCGTCCCTGATGCTGACGTTCGGCATCTTCCCGGCAAAGGATGAGCTGGCCATCCTCCCCCTGCTGCTCCGCGATCTCAGGGAGTTCCGCCTCGCCGCCAAGGCCCTGGCGCGCGAGGCGCCCACCGAGGAAGAGCGCGCGTATGCCGGCGGCCTCCAGCAGACCTTCAAGATCCTGATCAACTCCTTCTACGGCTACCTCGGCTTTTCCATGGGGCACTGGAACGACTTCGACGCCGCCAACCGTGTGACGGCGGAGGGTCGCACACTGATCAGACAGGTGGTGGACGCATTGAAGGAGCGGGGCGCGACGGTGATCGAGATCGACACCGACGGGATTTACTTCGTCGCCCCACCCGGCGTCGCCGACCCGTCGGGCGAGGAGGCCCTGGTCGCCGACCTCTCCCGCGGCCTGCCCCCGGGGATCAGCCTCGAACTCGACGGGCGCTACCCCGCGATGTTCAGCTACAAGATGAAGAACTACGTGCTCCTCGACGGGCGGGGCCGGCTCACGATCAAGGGCTCGGCCCTCCGTTCCCGCGGGATCGAGCTCTTCCAGCGGACCTGGATGGAGGAGATGTTCCGGCTGCTCCTGACGGGACGCCGCGTCGAGATCCCCGGGCTCGTCCAGCGCTACCTCGACGACTTCGCCGCCCACCGGATGCCCGTCAAGCAGTTCATGAAGACGGAGACCTTGCAGGACTCCTTGGCGACTTACAAGGAGAAGGTCCGCGAGGGGAAGCGCAATCCCGCCGCCCCGTACGAGCTCGCGCTCGGGTCCGAGCGCCCGTACCAGCCCGGCGACCAGGTCTCCTACTACGTCACGGGCCAGGGGCTCAAGGTCAAGGTGAACGAGGCCGCCCGGCTCGCCACCCAGTGGGACCCGGCCGCCCCCGACGAGAACGTCGAGTACTACCAGGCGAAGGTGCGCGAATTGTGGGAGCGCTTCCGGCCGCTCATCGAGCCCGAGGGCCTGATTCCCATCCGGGAGGAGGCCGAGGAAGCCGCCCCCGCCCAGCTCACCCTCGAGGACTAGCAGGAGAGACGTTGGTGCTAAAGCTTGAGGAAGAAGTTCCGGCGCTGCTTATCATCCCCTTCAAGGGCAACTCGAGTCTCTTCGGAATCGAGAACGGCCCCCCAGAGCCGGCGAAGGATATCCGAGAAATTCGCCAGGTTAGTCAGGTTCCGATTCGGGTCCTCATAATCGTACGCACGTCCATGAATGATGTCCGACCGGATGGAATAAAGGCGCCTAAACTGGTCCTTGGCCGACTCTCCACCAGACCGGGAGGCGCTCACAAGTTTGGCGTAGCTCTCGCTGAGGCGATCGCTAAGCCCGGGTTCCCAAGAATAAGCAAGGAGGGCTTCCGCAGCAGCAGAGAAACAGATGAACGCCGATTGCCACTCGCTTGCGACGCATCCCCGAAACGTCAAGGCCACAGCGTTTCTCAATCTGCGGCGGGCAGCGAAAACAGTCCGGAGCGGTAGAAGAATACTCCCCACCTTTCGGAGATGCTGATCTTTAATCTCATCCTCGGCCTGCCCTCTTGTCCACTGGAAACGATCCAGGATACGTGCCACCGACCGACTCCCGGATTTTTCAACCTCGAAGCGAAAAGGAACATGCGTTCGCGTGGGACGCACAATCCAAAGAGCCAGCAAGAAGGAATTGATCTTAGCTTGCTTCGATAATTCATCATGTCCTACGTGCACGAGGCCGAGACGATGTTCAGCGTCCCGACACCGCTCCCGCTCTTCTTCAGATAACGCATGTTTGAATTCGACGAATTCTTCATAGTCGCGGTAGGCTGATCCGGGACGAATCCAGGTGTCATTGGCAATTTGCCACTCCGACCCCGCCCATTGAAAGTCGATAAGCGGCGCCCAGATCGCATATTTCCCCCGAATACCCTTACTGAAATCATATTCGGGCAACGTCTCTGATGCACGGTAACTCTTAGCTGCCTTCCTCATATGCTTCCCTTTCGCGCCGCATGGCTTTCCGCGCGGTAATGATACGAATAGTATCTCCTCTTTCACTGTGTACTACAACCAAGGTTCTACCCTTATCAGATTGCCCAATAGTAACGAGCCGTTCTCCGTCAGGGGTCGAATGGTCTGTGTCTTGAGTCGTGATGGACAACGGATCCCGAAAGACGGCGGAACCTTCCTTGAACGACACACCATGGGTCTTGAGGTTCTGGGCGGCCTTTTTCTCATCCCATTCAAAGGTCAATCCCATTTCGAGCTTCGCCTGCTACGAAAACGCCAGGGAAAGCTGGCGGACGCGGCGGGGCGGTGCTGGATAGGCCAGGTCCCTTGAGCCCTGGCAGCGGTCGGCGCGCATATCCGGATTCTTGCAGCGGCAGAGGATGGGGACTATCCCGTGCTCCCGCGCCGCATCGCGGATCTTGAAGAAGCTCCGCACTCTGAGCTCGGGCGGCAGGAGCTGGGTGTGTGATGAGGCCGCCACCTCCTCGATGGGACCGCGCCTGAATTGACGGAGCAACGGTCGCCACACCTCCGGCGGCAGCTCGTCCCTCAATAGCTGGGCGATTCCGGACCGAACGTAGAGGTATCCTACGTCCACGCTGGTAATTCGCTCTTCCCGAAGCGCCGCGAAGAAGCGATCAAGCGCCTCCGGCCGATCGGTCACCCCGGGAATGACGGGGTCGTGGCGGACTCCAGCGGGGATGCCCGCGGCGCGCAGCCGCCTGAGGTTCTCCAACCTGACCTCGGCCGGGGCCGTGCCCGGCTCGAACGTGCGGTGATAGCGGGGGTCGAGCGAGAGGAGGCCGATGCGAGCCCTCACGAGGTGGGGGAAGCGGGAGAAAAGGGCGATGAACTCGACGGGGATGCACCCCTTGGTCAGGAACGCGACGGTGATGCCCCGACGGAGGAGCATCTCGGCGGCCTGAAACGTCACCGACAGCAGCGACGGGAACGGCTGGAAGGGATCGGTCGCCGTGCAGAGGCTGACGGCGCGCGGGAGCCGGCGCATCCGGGCCAGCTCGGCCTCGAGACGGGCCGGGAGATTCTCGTACACCAGGAGCTGCCCGCGCGGTGGGGCTTCGGGATACGCCCGAGCGTAGCAGTAGACGCAGGCATGGGAGCACCCCCGCGTCACGTTCAGGGCGAGCACCCCCTGCATGCACGGGATGGCGAAGGGGTGAAGGACCTGGCTCCGCCGCTCGGTCGAGACCGGCAGGTAATCGTAGGCGAGATCGCCCCACATGTCTCTACTCCTGTTTAGTATCTGGTGACAAGAAAAAACCCGGAGGGCGTAACGCCCTCCGGGTCTTTAGAACCTTAGCGCCGCCAACCGCCGCCGCCGCCGCCCGGGCCGCCGCCGCCGCGAGGACCTCGATCGCCCCGCGGGCCGCCGGCCCCACGCTGGGGCTGGGGCCGCGCCTCATCCACGACGAGGTTGCGGTCCCGGAAGAGCCGGCCGTTCAGCATCTCGATCGCCTTGGTTGCCTCCTCCTTAGTGGACATTTCCACGAAGCCGAAGCCCCTGGGTCTCCCCGTGAACTGATCGGTCACGATCCTGACCGATTCCACGGTTCCCGCCTGCTGGAAGAGCTCTCGGAGATCCTCTTCCGTGGCCTGGAAGGAAAGGTTTCCGACGAACAACTTTGCGGGCATCAGATCCTCCGTGCCGCGAACAGGACCGAGTCCGGAACTCCGCCTCGGCTCACAGGCGGCGGTGGGGGGCTTTCACCCCCTGATGCAAAAAAGCCCTCAAAGATTGGCCGTCTTTGAAGGCACTCCCCAGAATGCCGCACCGATGCGACCCTTTTCGCCTTGCCTAACGCTACTGCCCGGCGCGCCATCCTGTCAAGATATTCTTCGGAACAATGTTATTTATTTCACGAAGTTGAAGCAGTAAAGTCACCCACTACTTTGAGGAACTCCCGGGGCTGTTCCAGGTGGGGAATGTGGCCGCTCCTCTTGATGATGACCAGCCGGGCCCCCGGAATCGTCCGCGCCAGGTACTCGGAGTGGTGAAGAGGCGTCAGGCGATCCTCGCTGCCGACCACCACCAAGGTCGGCGCCTTGATCTCCGCCTGTCTCCCGCGCATGTCGTGGCTCATGCAGGCCTCGACGGCGGCCCGGACCGAGTCCGGGTTGAGCTGGGCCACGCGGGCCCGGTATTGGGCCAAGGCCTCGGGGTTGGCAGCGATGAAGGCCGGCGAGTACACCTGCGGGATGGCCTCCTCCGCGTACGCCGCCAGATCCCCGGAGGCGAGCCGCTCCAAGCGCTTGCGCATGAGCGCGAGGAAGTCCGGATGAGAGTAGGCCCACGTGTCCACCAGGACCAGCGAGCGGACGCGCTCGGGATGCTCCACGGCCAGCCGCATGGCGATCGCGCCGCCCATGGAGAGGCCGACCAGGTGGGCGCGATCCACCTTCAAGGCGCCCATGAGGGCGAGCCAGTCCTGGCAGAAGAGGGAGATGGTGTAGGAGCCCCGCGGCTTGTCCGACGCGCCGTGGCCCCGATGATCCGCGGCGATGACCCGGTGAGACCTGGCGAGATCGGAGACGATGGGGAGCCACATCTCGTGGGAGCCCCCGACGCCGTGGAGCAGCAGGAACGGGCTCCCCTGCCCCGACTCCACGTAGTGCATCCCGATGTTGTTGACGCCGAGGCGCGGCATGGCTACTCGATGACGCCCAGCTTCCCGCTATGGCTCCCCATATACCAGAGCCGCCCCTGGGCGTCCACGGCCATCTTCCTCACGCCGGCGTTCGCGGTGGGAATCTTGAAAACGCGCATCTCGGCGGTATTGGGGTCCAGCCGCACGATCGTGTCGGCGGAGAACTCGTTCACCCACACGACGCCGCTCCCATCCACGTTCACGGCGTAGGGCGCCGCGCCGCTCCCGGCCGGAAGCGCGTACTCCTTCATCTGCAACGTGGCGGGATCCACCCGGAGAAGCTTTCCGCTGCTGTAGAGCGTGACCCAGATCATCCCGTCGGGGGCCGTGGCCATCCGGCGCGGCGTCGAGCCGCGAGGGAGGGCGACCTCGGTGACCTTTCCGGTCCTCGGGTCCAGCCTTCCGAGCCTGTTCCCGCCGAAGCCGCAGTACCAGACGTTCCCCTGTCTGTCGAGGGTGATGCCGTAGGGCCGGCCCGGGGCGCTGTGCTCGGTGATCTGCCCCGTCTTCGGGTCGAGGCGGCCGATCCGGTTGCCCGACTGGACGCTGAACCAGATGATCCCGTCCCCGCCCTGGATCAGGGTGTGGGGATCGCCGCCGGACGGCGCCGGGTATTCCGCGACCTTGCCGGTGGCGGGATCGAGGCGCCCCATCTTCCCGTTGCCGTTCGCGGTGTACCAGACCCGGCCCTCCCGATCCACGAGGGCGCCGTGAGGGCGCGAGCCGCGCGGAAGGTCGTACTCCTTGAACCCCTTCGTGAGGGGGTCGAACCGGGCCAGCTTGTCGGCGTGCATCACGGTGATCCAGATGCTGCCGTCGGGGGCCGGCGCGGGGTCCCGCGCGAACTGCGGCGTCGGGACGCTCCACTCGGTGATCTTTCCCTCGAGCCGGGGCCGGGCGCCGGGTTGGATCCCGTAGAACGAGCCCCCGGCGTGCGCCGAGGCGATCGGCACCGCCAGCAGGGCGAAGATAAATCCGCTAACGCGCATTATTCACAAAGGGCAATGGCACGACCGGGCGGGTGTCGCAGGGTGCGGTCCTCGCGGGGCCGCGCGCAGTGGGCCCCCCTCGTCCCGTCCGCCGCGCGCAGCGCGGCGTTCGGGCGAGTGGGTGACGGAGCCGGACCCGCGGGGGCTGCGCCCTGCGACAGGACCCGCCCGCCGCAGGCGACGATCGTTCGTGAATAATCCAGGCTAAGCCTTCTGTCCATAGCGCGCCACCAGCTCGTCGAAGCCCTCCACCGGCAGAGACTGGGCCCAGTCCCGCGCTTCGGAGTCCTTCCCATAGTACTCCCCCATATAGACGAAGGCCTCGCGCTTGGCCCTGAAGAGGCGCCAGACGTGCGCGGTCTGGCCGCCGGGGCGGCGGAGATAGAAGATCGGATCGGCCGGCGAGGCCGGCTCGTACGTCGTCCGCTCGCCGAACTGGTCGACGGTGATCCACGCCGCGCCGATCGCGTGAGCCGAGAGGACGCGGCTCTTCAGCGACTCCTCGCTCGGGAGCGATTCCACGTCGCAGAGCCGCGGGCCGTAGTATACCAACACCGCCTCGGGATCCAGGACGAGCCGCGGGGCGAGCGGGAGGCCTACGCCGTCCAGATAGCCCTTGCTCTGCTCGCCCATCCAGAAGTGGCCGGGGTCGTAGAGGTCGCCCCAGACCTCGACGAGGATTCCCGGGGCCACGAGCCGGCGGCGGCGGGCGATCTCAGCGCCGTCGGCCACCAGGTATAGTTTGCCCATCTCAGGCTCCGAACTCGATCTCGCGGCCAACGGACCGCTGGCGAGCCAGGTCCAGCAGGCGGGCTCCGACCGCGACGTCCTGCATGGCGAGCCCCTGGGATTCGAAGAGCGTGATGGCCTCGGGTGACGGGCGGCCGGAGCGCTTGCCGGCGACGACTTCTCCGAGCTCGTGAACCCGATCCCACGTGATGATCCCCTGCTTGACGGGCTCGACCAGGTCGCCGCACTCGATCTGCGCCTGTTCCCTGGAATCGGCAACGACCAGGGCCGCGCGGCGGACAGCCTCGACGTCGAGCTCCGCGCGGTCGAGCGCGTTGGAGCCGGCGGCGTTGATGTGGGCGCCGGGCTCGAGCCACGCGCCGTGGAGCACCGGCGTCTTGGAGCTGGTCATCGTCACGAGGATGAGGGCGCCGCGCGCCGCCTCCTCCGGCCGATCCATCGCGACGACCGGCAGCTTCAGGCGCTCTTCCATCGTGCGGGCGAACCGCTGGCGGCGCTCGGGGTCCCGGCCGTAGACCTGGATGCGCCGGATCCTCCTCACGGCGCAGATGGCCTCCAGCTGGGTCTCGGCCTGATACCCGGTCCCGTAGCAGCCCACCACGTCCGCGTCGGGGCGCGCCAGGAATTTGGTCGCCACCCCGCTGGCGGCCCCGGTGCGGACCTGGCCGAGGCGGTCCGCCTCCAGGATGCCGATGAGCTCGCCCGTCTCGGCGCTGAAGAGGGGCACGACGAAGCGCACCCGGCCCGCGACCACGGTGTAGGCCTTGAGCCCCATGGCGCCCACCTCGGGCACCACCGCCGGCATCACCTGCAGGAGCCCCTTGGGCGCCCGGAGCCGCACGCGCGGCTTGTTCACGGTCTCGCCCGCGGCCTGCCAGCGGAAGACGGATTCCACCGTCTCCAGCGCGAGGGACATGGGGAGCAATCGAGTGACGTCGGCTTCGGTGAGGAGGCGGATTCGGCCCATCTCAGCCCCCCCGCGGGAAACGGGGAGACGCGCCCAGACGAGCGGCGCGGCCGAACCCGCTCAGATCCCGCCCTTCGAGCTTTTTCCCCTCTACCTTCGCGCTTCCTTCCTGCAAGAGCATCCTCGCTCCTTCGAGGTTCCCGTTCGCGAGATGCTGGAACCCGACGGCGACCTGGATCAGCCCCTGCAGCGCCTCCCGCGCCGGACCCTCCCCCCGCATCCAGTACGGCTCCAGGAGCTCGTGCACCTCGAAGAAGAGCCCCGCATCGAAGAGATCGGCCGCCTGGTCCAGGGCCTCCGCGAGCGCGGGCTCGGCCGGCGCCAGCGCCCGAGCGCGCACCACGTCCCAGGCGTTCAGGGCCCGGTCGCAGAGCTCCTTCCTGAACCGGCGGTGCTCTTTCCGGAGCGCCGCGGGGAACTCCGCGGCGAGCTCGGGCGGCGCCGGGGCGTCCTCGGGCTCGCCGCAGAATCGGACGAGGACCGACAGCGTGTTGCGCGCGGTGGGATCGCGGAGAGAATCCAGGATCAATTCCGCCAGGCGGTTTCGGAGCGGCAGCGGCAGCACGATCAGCGAATGTATGTGACCCGGCTCCCGGCGATGAGATCGTGCAGCGCCCGCTTGTCCGACCTGAGACCGGCCATGATGTACCCGATCATCAAGATCAGCCCGGAGAGGAGGCTCCCGAACCAGCGAAGGAAGGCACCGCCGTAGCCCAGGGGACTCCCGTCCACGCGCACGACCTTCATGCCGAGAGCCATCTTGCCCAGGGTCTGCCCCCACCTGCCATGCATCCAGACGCTGTAGACCACGAGGGCAGCCGCCAGGAACAGCCCCAACGTGATGACGACCGCCATCGCCGCTACGCGATTCCCCGCCGCCATCGTCAGGGGAATCGCGATGGCCGAGATGATCCCGATGGGCACCAGGAGGAGCGAGAGTGCCTGCCCGTCGATGCCCAGGGCCACGAACCGCATCCAGAAACCGGCGGGCTTCCCCTCCAGCCAGGGCCGGCGAACCTTCATGACCCGCGTGCCGGCCACGAGGTCGTGGAGCGCGCGCTTGTCGGAGCGGAGCCCGGCCATGAGGTAGCCGACGCCGAGCGTGACGGTGGACAGGAACAAGCCGAGCCAGCGACCCCCTGCGCGCCCGTAGCCGATCGGCTCTCCGTCCACCTTGACCACCTTCACCCCGGTCGCGACCTTGCCCAGGGTTTGCCCGTACGTCCCGTGCATCCACACGATATAACCGGCGGAGACTACGAACGCAACCAGGAAGTACCCCGCATTGACCGCGAACAGCCGAGCCGGGTCCGGCTGGCGACCGATGCCGCCGGCCAGCAGCGTGGGGTAGTAGATGAGAAGCTGGAAGGGCAGGAACACCGCCTGGAGGACGAGCGAGTCGACGACCAATGCGGCGCCGCGGACCCAGAATCCGGCCGGGCTTCCCTCGGGCCAGATCCCGCCAGCCACGGGAGGTGGCGGCGCCACGACGCCGGGGCTGGGCGGCGGCGCCGGCGGGGCCGGCTTCTGGCCGAGTGTGTCGAGGTACGCGCGGTAACGGGAAACAGCGACGCGGCAGCGCGGACACTCGTCCGCCTCCACCGGGGAATACCCGCACTTCGGACAAGTCTCAGCCATGCCCGGATTACAAAGCACTATAGCAGACGCCTCCGCGCACACCAAGAAACGGTGTGGGGTATAATAACGCCATGATCTCGGTCGGGGAGGGGCAAGCCCACGTCCTGGCCCGGGTCACCTCGGTCACCTCGCCGGAACTCATTCCCGTCCCTGGCGCGCTGGGCCGGGTCCTGGCCGACGACCTCCGGGCGCCCTTCGACGTGCCGCCGGCCGACAACTCGGCCGTGGACGGCTACGCTGTGGCAGGCTCAGACATTCCGGCCGCGGGCACCGCCGCCCTTCACGTCATCGCCGACCTCCCCGCTGGCTCCGTCTTCGACGGCGCGGTCAAGCCGGGACAGGCGGTGCGCATCATGACGGGCGCGCCGATGCCGGCGGGCACCGACACCGTGGTGCCCCAGGAGCTGGTGGAGCGAGCGCGCGATCAGGTCAAGGTGCCGACCACTGCCAAGGGGTCGAACGTCCGCCTGAGCGGGGAGGATGTGCGGGCCGGCGCCGTCGTCATCGAGGCCGGCACCGTCCTCCGCCCGCAGGAACTCGGCGTCATCGCCTCGCTTGGCCTCCCGCAAATTCTCGTGAGGCAGAAGGTGCGCGTCGCGATCCTTTCGACGGGGGATGAAGTAGCGGAGCCCGGCGACCCCCGCAAGCCGGGCCAGATCTACGACTCGAACCGGTTCGCGCTCCGGGGCCTCGTCGAGCAGGCCGGCGGCGCGGCGACAGATTTCGGCATCGCCCCCGACGTTCGTGATGAGCTCCGGGCAAGGCTCCTGGAGGCCGGCCGAGCGGCCGACATCGTGCTGACCTCCGGCGGTGTCTCCGTCGGGATCTACGATCTCGTCAAAGACGTGCTCGGCGAGATCGGGGGCATCGACTTCTGGCAGGTGGCCATGCAGCCCGGGCGGCCGATGGCGGTCGGCCGGATCGGCGAGGCGCTCTTCTTCGGCCTGCCGGGCAACCCCGTGGCCTCCATGCTGACCTTCCTCCTCTTCGTCCGCCCGGCGCTCTGGAAGCTGGCCGGCCGCCGCGACATGTTCGCCGTGCAGTTCCCCGCGGTGGCGACGGAGCCGATGCGCAAGAAACCGGGACGGCGGGAGTTCAAGCGCGGCGTTCTGACGTTCGGGGCCCGGGGGTGGGAAGTCCGAACCACGGGCCCCCAGGGCTCGGGTATCCTCACCTCGATGGTGGCGGGGAACTGCCTCATCGTCATCGAGGAGGAGCGTGGCGACGTGAAGCCCGGCGAGACCGTCCTGATTGAGCCATTCAGCTGGTGAGAGCCTGCGCGGCCCGATCGGGACTGAGATCGCGTACGAAAGTGAGATAAGGTAAGATCCGGCGGAGGCACGGGCGTGGCGACAGCCCGGGGTGCCCGTGCCCTGATAAATGGGAGACCTGCATGCCTAGAAAGATCACCACCGCCCTCATCGACGACGTCAAGGAGATGGTCCACCACCTCGCCACCGCCCATTTCCGAAGCCTGGCCCATCTCCGCTACGGCGACGTCAGGCTCGAGGTGGCGGAAGGGAAGGCGGCCGCCGCCGAGAACGGGGCGAGCAAGTTCTCGGGCGAGGACTACGGCTTCTCCTTCGGCATCCGGGTGCTGGCCGGCGAGCGCATGGTGGCGCCCGGCTACTTCGGCCGCTCACTCGGCGCCGCCGACCTCGACTCCCTCGAGAAGATCCTGAAGGAGGGCATCGAGAAAGCCTACCGCCGCGCCATGGCCAACGGCGAGCTCAAGGCCACGGTCCGGGAAAAGTTCGGAAGCCTCGGCGACTCGCTCGCTGACACGCGCCTCCATCCCATCCGGGTGAGCCAGGACCTTGTCCCCGCCGAATACGAGATCGACCCGCGGACCGTGGATCTCAAGGAGATGGAGCGTTACACGACCGACGTCTCCCGACAGGTGGGCGCCCTCGGCGACGGAGTGAAGTACAACTTCATCTCCACCATGACCCAGCTCGCCCGCGAGCTCTTCGCCTCCTCCGAGGGCGCGCTGATCGACCAGGCCTTCGCCCTGACCCAGGGAATGTGCTACGTGGTCGCCGCCTCGAACGGGACGAGCCAGGAGCTCTACGACGTCCTGGGTCACCAGCGCGGCTGGGAGATCCTCGCGCGCGGGGTGAACGAGCCGCTCATGACCTTCCCGCCCTTCGTCGACTTCGCGCGATCCCTGGCGACCGAAGCGGTCGAGCTGGCGGCAGCACCCGCCCTCCCCTCCACCGAGGGCGAGGTGGTGGTGGTAACGGATCCCCACTACAACACCCTGGTCTCCCACGAGATCATCGGCCACCCCGTGGAGCTGGACCGCGTGCTCAAAATGGAAACCGCCTACGCCGGGCGCTCCTGGCTCTTGCGGGGCCTCGACGAGCACCAGGTCGGCAAGCCGGTCGCCTCCCCGCTGGTCACGGCGTACTCGGACCCTTCCCTCCCCGGCTACGGGCACTACAAATACGACCACGAGGGCACGCCGGCCAAGCGCGTCGTCCACATCGACAAGGGCGTCTTCAAGGGCTTCATGAACAGCCGGCAGACGGCGGCGATCTTCGGAGGCGACCCCAACGGCCACTGGAAGGCCACGGATTCGTCTCTGGTCCCGCTGATCCGCATGTCCAACACCGTCTTCGACGGGGGCGACCGCGACGCCCGCGACATCATCGCCGAGGTGGACCACGGCTACTACCTCGTCGGCCACCGGATCCCCTCCATCGCCGAGAGTCGCGAGAACTTCCGCATCTCGGCGCGCAAGGTGTACGAGATCCGGAACGGCCGGCTCGGCCAGCTCTACCGGGACGGCGGCATCATGGCCGATACCAAGGACTACCTGATGAAGGTCGACGCAGTGGGGTCGGACTTCCGCCTCTACCCGATCCCCACCTGTGGCAAGGGCCAGCCCATGCAGACCAAGAAGCTGGGCAACGGCGGCCCGACGATGCGGAGCCGCGCGCGGCTCACGGGTCCCGTCGTCGGCGCCATGGATTGAAAGGAAGGAGCTTCGTCCCATGAAAGTTCTGGTCGAAAAGGACGGTCCCGTCACCACGGTCATCATCAACCGCCCCGAGGCCCGGAACGCGGTGGACCCGGAGACGGCGGCGGCGCTTCGAGAAGCGTTCCGCGCCTTCGAGAAGGACGGCGATGCGCTGGCCGCGGTGCTGGGGGGCGCCGGCGGGTGCTTCTGCGCGGGGTATGACCTGAAGGTTGCGTCGAGCCTCAGCCTCCGCGACCCGTCCGACCTCGAGGGAGAGGGCCCGATGGGGCCCAGCCGGATGCTCTTGAGCAAGCCCGTCATCGCCGCCGTCGATGGCTATGCCGTCGCGGGCGGCTTGGAGCTGGCGCTCTGGTGCGATCTCCGGGTGATGGACGAAGGCGCGCAGTTCGGCGTCTTCTGCCGGCGCTGGGGGGTCCCCCTCATCGACGGCGGCACCGTCCGCCTGCCACGGCTGATCGGCCTGAGCCGGGCTCTGGACATGATCCTCACCGGCCGGCCCGTCGGCGCGGCCGAGGCGCTCCAGTGGGGGCTCGCCAACCGCGTGGTCCCCAAAGGCCAGGCGCGCGCGGAGGCCCAGAAGCTGGCGCGCGAGATCGCGCGGTTCCCCCAGGTCTGCCTACGGGCCGACAGGATGTCGGCCTATCGCCAGTGGAACTTCGACTTGGCGGAGGCGCTCCAGGCCGAGGGGCGCGCCGGGTACCGGCCACTCGTGGAAGAGGCGCGGGCGGGCGCCGGCCGCTTCGCCACCGGGGCAGGCCGCCACGGCTCCTTCGAACGTTTGTAGAATGTCGAAGCGGCCCGCGGCCCGGATCGAGCGCCACGAATAGCCCCCTCACCCTCCCCTCTCCCCCAGCGGGGGAGAGGATCAAGGTGAGGGGGGAGGAACGCACATGCCCACGACCTCTGAGTTGGCCAGGGCGGTCAGGCAGGCCTTCGAGTACCTGAAGGCGCAGGGCGACATCCGCGAGGCCGAGGTCTTCGCCGCCGCCAACGGCTCGCTGCTCACGCGCGTCAATTACACCTCGCACATCCCCTGCAACGGCGTCGAGGAGCCCAAGTCCACGGAGTCCTACGGGATCGGGATCCAGGCGGTCTTCAACTCGCCCGAGGGTTTGAAGGTCGGCTTCGGCAGCGAGCCGAGCGATCTCACGCTGGAAGGGGCCCGGCGGGCGCTCGAGAAGGCGCGCCAGGGGGCGGTCCACGACCCCGAGTTCCACTCGCTCGCCAAGCCCACGGGCGAGCCCAGGACGCTGACCGACTACCACGACCCGAAGCTCCTCCAGGTGCGGGACGAGGAGCTGGTGGAAAACGGCTGGAAAGTCGTGACCGGAGCGCTCCGGACCTTCATGGCGTCCTCGCGGCTCGTGGACCTCGCCGGACGCGAGGCAGCGGTCAAGCGCCTGGGGCTGATCCTGGGCGGCGACGTCACGATCCTCCAGGAGCGCATCGCGCTCGCCTCCTCGCACATGCCGGAGGTCCAGCGTGACGAGTCGACGCTGATCATGAGCTTCCTCACGGCGATGGTGGAGGCCAGAGACGCCAAGGGCTCGGGCTGGTCCACGGGCACGCGCCTCGACCACTTCACCGATGAGGCCGGCGTGGACGCCGCCGCCAACGCGATCCAGGCCATCGGCGGCGAGCGGGTGCGCTCCGGCGACTACATGGTGATCCTCGGCCGGCAGCCCGTCACCGATATCCTCAACAACCTCGTCCTGCCGTCCTGCACCGCGAGTGCCTTCTATTCCTCGAGCACGCCGTTTCTGGGAAAGCTCGGCAAACCGGTGGCCTCCCCGTTGCTCACCATCTACGACCATGGAGCGATGCCGGGGTTCATGGGGTCGAAAGGCATCACGTGCGAGGGCCTGCCGACCGGGCGCACCAATCTCGTCAGGAACGGCGTGCTGGTCGGGTGTCTCACGAACTGGTACGAGGCCCAGCGACTCCTCGGCGACCCCAAGCTCAACGAGAAGCTGGGGGCGGAGCCGGACGCGGCGCGCGCGGCCCTCGTCCCGCGCAACGGCTTCCGCTTCGGCACCGGCGGCGGCCGCATGTTCGATACCCAGCCCGGCGTCGCCGCGTCCAACGTGGTCGTCGAAGGCACGGAGTCGGTGCCGCTCGAAGAGCTCATCGGCCGCGTGAGGAACGGCCTCTACATCGGCCGGATCTGGTACACCTACCCGATCAACGGCCTCCGCGCCGGGGACTTCACTTGCACGGTCGTCGGCGACTCGTTTATCATCAGGGACGGACAGCTCGTGGCTCCCATCAAAGCGAACACGATCCGTATCAACGACAACTTCACCCGTATCCTCGCCAACATCGTCGGCATCACCAAGGACGTCAAGGGGACGCTGGTCTGGGCGGCCGACGAGGTCGTGTACGCTCCCGAGGTCGCCGTCAGGGGCGTGCACGTCGATGAGATCGCGGGGTTCATGGAGGACCTGACCTGATGCCCACCGCCGACCTCGCCCGCCTCCAGTCCATCGCCCGGGACTGCCGCGTTCAGATCATCAGGATGCTCACCCACGCGGGGTCCGGGCATCCCGGCGGGTCGCTCTCGGTCATCGATATCCTGACCACGCTCTTCTTCGCACGCATGCGCTACGACCCCAAGCGCCCCGACTGGCCGGACCGGGACCGGCTCGTGCTCTCGAAGGGCCACTGCGTGCCCGCGCTCTACTCGGTGATGGCCAAGGCGGGCTTCTTCCCCGAGGGCCGGCTGATCACGCTGCGCAAGCTGGGCAGCCCGCTCCAGGGGCATCCCGATCGGGTGATGCTGCCGGGCATCGAGGCCGCCACGGGCTCGCTCGGCCAGGGGCTCTCGATGGCGCTCGGGATGGCGCTCGGCCTCAGGCTCGACGGCCGCCCCTCCCGCGTCTACTGCGTGCTGGGCGACGGGGAGACCCAGGAGGGCCAGGTCTGGGAAGCCGCCATGGCGGCCCCCAAGCTGGGCCAGCCCGACCACCCGCTGGACAACCTCTGCGTGATCCTCGATTACAACGGCATCCAGCTGGACGATTTCGTGAAGAAGGTGCTGGACCTGGAGCCGGTGCTGGAGAAGTGGAAGGCCTTTGGCTGGCCGCTGCTCGAGATCGACGGCCACGACTTCACCCAGATCACGAAGGCCCTGGACCAGGCCGAGGCGACCAGGGGGCGGCCCACCTTCATCGTGGCCCACACGGTCAAGGGCAAGTCGGTCTCCTTCATGGAAAACGACCCCGAGTGGCACGGCAAGGCTCCGAAGCCCCAGGAAGGGATCCGCGCCATCCGTGAGATCCTCAGCGTCGCCGAGGGCGACTGGCCCGCGTACCGCCAGGCCCACGCGGAGACCGCGGCGATCGTCGAGGAACTGGAAGCGCTGGAGAAGAAATAAGGAGACCCTGCATGCCGGCCAAGGCATCCCGCGCGGCGTTCGGCGAAGCGATCCTGGAGCTCGGGGCCCAGGACCCCCGGATCGTGATCGTGGACGCCGACCTCAGAAAATCCACCATGACCTCGGCCTTCGCCAAGGCCTACCCGGGGCGCGCCTTCAACGTCGGCATCGCCGAGTCCAACATGATCGGGATCGGCGCGGGGCTCGCCCTGGCGGGGAAGATCCCGTTCGTCTGCTCCTTCGCCTGCTTCGTGGTGGGGCGCTTCGAGACGATCCGCGTCTCGGTGGCCTACACCCGCGCCAACGTGAAGATCGTCGGCACCCACGCGGGGATCGCCATCGGCGAGGACGGTTACAGCCAGATGGGGCTCGAGGACATCGCCTGTCTCCGGGCGCTGCCCAATATTCCGATCATCCAGCCGGCCGACGAGATCGAGACGAAGCAGGCGGTGGCTTACGCCGTCGAGCACGCCGGCCCCCTCTACCTCCGCCTCACCCGCCAGAATCTCGAGCCCGTCTCTCCGCCCGCCTACCGCTTCCAGTTCGGCAAGGCCGTGGTCCTCCGGCCCGGCGGCGACGTGGCGATCCTGGCCAGCGGCGGCCCCCTCTTCAACGCGCTCAAGGCGGCGGAGAAGCTCGAGGGCGAGGGGGTGCGGGCCGAGGTCGTCAACGTATCCTGTATCAAGCCTCTCGACGAGGAGCGGATCGTCGGGTCGGCGACCCGGACGGGGCGCGTGGTCACGGTGGAGGACCACTCGATCTGGGGCGGGCTGGGCGGAGCGGTCTCCGAGCTGCTGGCCGAGGTCCACCCGACCCCGGTGAAGCGGCTCGGGATCCAGGGGTTCGGCGAATCCGGCGACCCCAAGGGTCTCTACGCCAAGCACGGCCTTGACCCGGAGGGGATCGCCCGGGGCGTGATGAAGTTCCTGAACCGCTAACCCGTAAAGAGCCTTTCTACAAAGCCGATCTGGTAGATCAGGAAGACCCCCAGGCACAAGCTCACCGCCCCGGTTCCGAAGGCCAGACTGCGGTTGAGCCAGGCGAAGCGGCGGGCGGTCAGCGTGAAGGGAACGGTCATCGCCGCCGTGATCGCCATCATGCCCAGGATCGTCCCCGCCCCGAATACCAGCAGATAGGCCGTCGCCCAGTACGGGTTCTTGATGGTACTCAGCACCAGGAGCGCGACCGCGGCGCTCCCCGCCAGCCCGTGCACGATCCCGATGCCGACCGACCTCAGCACCTGAGGGGCGCCCACGGATTGGAGGGCGTCCAGCATACGCCGCGAGGGGTGAAGGTGGGGGTGCGAGTGCGTCACCCCGTCGTGAGCGTGCGGGTGACTGTGAAACGCCGGCCCGGCCGCGTGGTCGTGGGCGGCCTGCAGATGCTCGGGACGGACGTGATCGCGCCCCTTGAACGTCCAGACCAGCCTGAGCGAGCCCAGCAGCACCAGCATGACGGCCACGGCCAGCTCCAGCGACAGCCCCACGGTGTGGCTGATCGTCAGATTCAGGAGGATGATGGCCCCGCCCACTCCCACGATCGTCAGCGTGTGCCCGATTCCCCAGAAGGCGCCGATCAGGGCGCCGGATGAAAAACGGGGGCGCCGGCTCACGATGGTGGCGACGGCGGCCACGTGATCGGGGTCGGTCGCGTGCTGGACCCCGAGGAGAAGCCCGAGCAGAACTACCGAGAGGGCGCCGTCCATTCGTAGATGTCCGTCTTCGGCTGAAAGGCGGCCCACGCGAACCAGAAGGCGTCCACGTGGATGATAGGGCGCAGCGTCTTGCCCGCCAGCGGCCCATCATAGCACCGCCCGAGGAGCGACCAGAGGCTCTTCGTCTCCATGTCTCTGAAGCCCGTGTCGGTCGGCTCGAAGGTCAGCGCCCGGCCGTCCACCAGGGGGCTGAACACCGCCGTCGCGCCGATCTCCCTCCCCTGGGTGATGAGCGAGTGGTCCAGCGCGGATAGCGTCCCGGCGCGATAGAACACGACCAGGGGCTGGCCCGCGAGTGTGTCGGCCACGACCTTTCGCATCGCCAGGAGCCCGAACGGATACGCGCGCGCCTTGTCGCCGATCAGCACCCCCGCCACCCGTTCCTTCGGCGGAAGGCGCCTGTCTACTTTACCAAAGTAGAGGAAGGGATGGCTGGCCGGCTCGTCGTACCCCTCGTACGGGTTACGGCCGTACCTGCGCCCGTGGCCCGTGTCCCTGGAGAGCACCTTCCCGTTCGGGTGGAGCCGCTTCCACTCGCCGTAGGCCAGCGTGTTGGCGGGCAGCATGGCCAGCCGGGCGCCGGCCAGGTCTCCCACGATGGCCCGCCCCTCCATCTGGGACCAGAGGGAATGGGTCTGGCGATCGTACATGACCAGATCCGACTTGTAGAGCATGCCCGAGGTGCCGAAGTCGTGGGTCGTGTCGCCCAGCCGGCGGTCGAAGACGATCCCCGAGTTGCAGAGCGGGCAGTAGGTGACGCTCACCGCCCGCCCCCCGACCGTATCGTTGACGATCTCGTGGAACACCAGGATCTGGAGCGGGTACGCGCGCGCATCGCCGTTCACCTCGAGGGCGAGCACGGGCTCCCTGGCGTGAAGCCAGGCGTCCGCTTCTTTGAGGGTCACGAACTTGGGACGATCGATCGCCGGGATCCCGTCAGGCGGCGGGCCGCCGGGGATGATTTCGTCCAGGGGGACGATCGCCTTCGACCGATTCGTCCTGAGCTCGACCGCTCCGGCGGCGCCCGAGAAGAGAAGCAACAACGCCAGCGGGATGAGGAAGAGTCCTCGGGAGCGTCCCCGCATGGCCATCACTCCCAGAGCGGAGCCCGGTCGTCCTGGATATCACCCGCGCCCGCGGCCCTGGCGACGAGTACCTCGACGCTGTGGCGGTGCGGCGTTCCGTCCTGGGCGCAGGCGATCATCCGTTTCTCTCGACGCAGGATCAGCCAGTTGGCGTACATCCCGGTCAGCTCTCCCGGGACGAAGTAGTCGATGACTTCCCCCTTCTCGCGATAGACGAGGCGATCGGTAAAAACGATGCACGCGTGATAGCCACCCGGCAGCGTCAGCGCCTTGAGCCTGGGAAAGAGGCGAGCCCGCTCGCGGCGCGGCACGTAATGGATGGCGCCGCAGGAATAGACGAGGTCGAACGCCCCATCGAGCGCCAGGTGGGCCATGTCACCGTGGAGCCAGCACACCTCGAGTCCCCGCTCCCGCGCAAGCCGCTCGGCCTTGCGGAGCCCCGCCAGCGACACCTCCACCCCGGTCACCTCGAAGCCGCGGGAGGCGAAGAACACGCTGTCCCGCCCCTCCCCGCACCCCAGGTCGAGCACCCGCGCCCCCGGGGGCAGCAGGTCGCTCACCTCCAGG
>JACPSW010000052.1 GCA_016193045.1 Candidatus Rokuibacteriota bacterium
CACCCGGCGGTGCTGGAGGCCGCGGTCGTCGGCGTCCCCGACGAGAAGTGGGGCGAAGCGGTGAAGGCCGTCGTCGCCCTCAGGCAGGGACAGACCGCCGGCGAGCCGGAGCTCGTCGCGTTCCTCAAAGAGCGGCTGGCCTCCTTCAAGGTTCCGAAGTCGGTCGAGGTCCTCCCCGCCCTCCCCAAGACCCCCGTGGGAAAGATCTCGCGGCGCGACGTCAAGGCCAGGTACTGGGCGGGGCAGGAGCGGATGATCCACGGCGCCGGGGACCGGCCGTGACGCCTCCGCCGGAGTCCTGGGACGGCTACTGGACCACCAAGATCGGCTGGGCTGCTCAGGGCAAGATCCTCGTCCGCGGTTACCGGGCAGAAGAGCTGATCCGGCGCCTCACCTTCGCCGAGGCGGCGTATCTCGTCATCCGTGGAGAGTTGCCGACGCCGGCCCAGGCCAAGGCCCTGGACGCCGTGCTGCGCTCGGGCCTCGACCAGGCGTTCATCAACTCGGCGGTCCCGCCCGCCCGCTTCGCCGCCTCCGCGGCTCCCGAAGCGCCGGCCGCCGCCATCGCCGCGGGCGTCATCGCCTTCGGCTCGGTCACGGGTTCCCCGCGCCAGTGCGCCGAGATGCTGGTCGCCGCCCACAGGACGATGAAGCGGAGCCGCCTTACCCCGGCCCAGGCCGCGCGCCGGACTGTTGAACGGTACCAGAAGGCGCGGCAGAAGATTCCCGGCCTGGGCCACCCGATTCACAAGAAGATCGAGCCTCGAGCCCAGGCGCTGCGCGCCATCGCGGTGAAGCTCAGCGTCTGGGGGGAGCGCGCCCGCCTCCTCGACGCCATCGCCCGCGAGGCGACGCGGCGCATGGGCCGTCCGCTCCCCATGAACCTGGCCGGCGCCGTGGCAGCCGTCCTCCTCGAGATCGGATTCGAGCCGCTGGAGATGGTGGGGGTCGCGATCATGACCTACATGCCCGCGCTCATCGCTCACACGACGGAGGAGATCCGCGAGGGCGTGCCGCTCCGGATCATCCCCGAGGCGCTGGGCGCCCGCTACGCCGGCCCCGCCGAGCGCGGCCTGCCCGCGGGCTACGGGAGGAACAGAGATGGCTCATGAGTACCGGCATCTCCTGGTCAGCCTCGAGCCGCCCGTCGCGGTCGTGGAGCTGAACCGGAAGCGGCAGCTGAACTCCCTCTCCATGGCGCTCCGCGACGAGCTGGAGGCGTGCCTCGGCACCCTGGAGAGCGACGACGGGATCAAGGCGGTCGTCCTCACCGGGGGAGCGGACTGCTTCAGCGCCGGCTTCGATCTCAAGGAAGTGCTGGAGACCGACTTCAGGGCCTTCGGCCACCGCGCCGTGGAGTTCACCGAGAAAACCTACTTCTTCAAGAAGCCGCTCGTGACCGCCGTGGGCGGCGTCGCCTATGCCGGCGGCTTCGACCTGGCGCTCTCGGGCGACGTCATCGTGGCCGGCGAGACGGCTTCGCTCGGGCGGCCGGAGGTCCGCTTCGGGATCAACCCGCTGATGGCCAAGCTCTGGCTCAGGATCGGGATGGCCCGAGCCCTCCAGCTCTCGCTCTCCGGAGAGTTCCTGACCCCTCAGCAGGCTCTCGTCATCGGGCTCGTGGACCGCGTGGTCCCATCCCAGGGGCTGCTGGAGGCGGCGAAGGAAGAGGCCTGGCGCTTCACCGCCAACCCGCTCCCGGCCCTCCTGGCCGTCAAGCGCGCCGCCCTCGCGGTGCCCTTCGTGGACGCCCGGACCGCCATCCAGTACGAGTTCGGCCTCACGGCGGAGATCATCGCCGAGGGCACGGTGAAGGCCGCCCTCCGCGAGTACGCGCGCGGGCTGGGGATCATCAAGGAGTGAGGATGCGCGCGGCGAGGTTCTACGCCCCGGGAAAGCCGCTGGCGCTGGAAGAGATCCCTGCCGTCGCGCCCGGTGCCGGCGAGGCGTGCGTGGAGATCAAGGGGTGCGGGATCTGCGGCACCGATCTGCACATCGCCCTGGAGGGCTCGATCCAGCTCCCCAAGACCCCCATCACGCTGGGCCACGAGGCGGCGGGAGTCGTCGCCGAGATCGGACCGGGCGTCGACGGATGGAAGCGTGGGGACCGGGTGGCGATCTTCCCCAACGTCGCGTGCGGCGCGTGCTACGCGTGTCGCGAGGGGCGAGAGGTGCTTTGCCTCGGCGCCCAGGTGCTCGGCGTCAACCGCGACGGCGCCTTCGCCGACTCCATCACGCTCCCGGCTACCTGCCTCTTGCCGCTCCCCGAGGCGGTGCCTTTCACCGTGGGAGCCATCGCGGCGGATGCCGTCTCGACGGCGTACCGGGCCGTCGTGCACCGGGGCGCTCTCCGCTCGAGGGAGAGCGTGGCCGTCTTCGGCTGCGGCGGGCTCGGGATCCACGGGATTAAGGTCGCGCGGCTCCTGGGGGCCTCCCGGATCATCGCCGTGGACGTGGCGCCGGGGGCGCTACGGCGGGCCCGCGAGGCCGGGGCCACCGAGACCGTGGACGCCAGGGAGGGCGACGTCGCCAAGCGCATCCGCTCCCTCACGGCGGGAGAGGGCGTGGACCTGGCGCTGGAATTCGTGGGGCTCAAAGCCTCCGTCACCGAGGCGCTGCGGAGCCTCAAGCGCGGCGGGCGCTGCGTCGTCGCCGGCGTCGGCCCGGACCGCGTCGAGCTACCTCCCCTGCGCTCGTTCGTCGGCAGCGAGCTGTCCCTCCTGGCCTCCATGGGCTTCACCCGGGAGGACGTGAAGACGGTGATGGGGCTCGCCGCCTCCGGCCGGCTCGATCTGGCCTCGTCTGTCACCGACGTCATCCCGCTGGCCCAGATCAACGAGGGCTTCCGCCGCGCCTTCGCCAAGGAGGGCGATCCTATCCGGATCGTCGTCGTGCCATGAGCGAGATCGAGCTTTCCGCGAAGGACGGCGTCGTCACCCTGACCCTCAACCGGCCGGAGCGGCTCAACGCCCTCTCCATCGCCCTCGGCCATTCGCTGCTGAAGGCGCTGAGAGACCTCGCCCGGGACGAGTCGGCGCGCGTCCTGGTTCTCACGGGAGCGGGCAAGGCCTTCTGCGCGGGCGGCGACTTCGCTGAGATCCAGGCGGCGAACGCCGACCCCGTGAAGGCGGCAGAGGGCGTCGGAGTGTTCATCGACGTCTTCCAGGCGCTCCGGGACATTCCCTTCCCCGCCGTCGCCCGCGTCAACGGCGATGCCATCGGCGGCGGATGCTGCCTGGCGCTGGGCTGCGATCTCAGGATCGCCGTGCGCGGGGCGCGCTTCGGCCTACCCTTCGTCAACATCGGGCTGTCGGCCGCTGATCTGGGCGCCAGCTACATTCTTCCCCGCCTCGTCGGGCTCACCCGCGCCACCGAGATGCTACTGCTCCCCCAGACCGTGACGGCGGAGCAGGCGGCGCAGCTCGGCATGATCCACCGCGCGGTGGAGCCCGACACGCTGGATCGCGAGGTCGGCGAGCTGGCAGGACGACTCGCCCGCGGCCCGAGGCTCGCTCTCCGGCTGACCAAGCAGGCGCTCGTCGGCAGCCTGGATCGGAACCTCAGGGAGGGGCTGGACTTCGAGCGCAAGGCCCAGACTCTGGCCATCCAGTCCCCCGACGTCCTCGAGGGCGTCAAGGCGTTTCTCGAGAAGCGCCCCCCGCGCTTCGGAGCGGGGTAATGGAGTTCGCGTTCACGCCCGAGCAGGTGGAGTTCCGCCGGAGCGTCGCGGCGTTCTGCGAGAAGGAGATCCTCCCCATCGCCGCCCGCTGCGACGCAAGCGGGGAGTTTCCCCTCCACCTCTTCCCGCTGATGGGAAAGCTCGGCTACCTCGGGGTGAAGTTCCCGCCCGAGTACGGCGGAGCCGGAGAAGGCAACGTGACCTACGCGATCCTGGCCGAGGAGCTGGGGCGCGCCTCCGCAGGAATCGCCCTCGGCTTCTACGTCCACGTGGCGCTGGCCCTCACCGCCGTCGCCGCCTTCGGCACGCCGGCCCAGAAGACGCGGTACCTGAGGCCCGGGATCGCGGGAGAGAAAATCGGCGCGTGGGGCTTCGCCGAGCCGGGAGCCGGTTCCGACCCCGGCTCCGTCACGTGCCGGGCCGAGAAGACGGCCGCCGGCTACCGGATCACCGGGACCAAGATGTTCACGACCAACAGCCCCTTCGCCGACTTCGTGGTCCTCACCGCCTCCACCGCGCCGGGCCAGGGGGTGTAGGGGCTCTCGCTCTTCATCGTGGACCGAGGCCTCCCCGGCTTCACGGTGGGCCGCCGCATCGAGACCATGGGGATGCGCGCCTCCCAGACGGCCGAGCTCGCCTTCGACGGCTGCCTCGTTTCCCACGAGGCGCTCCTCGGCGAGGAGAACCGCGGCGCCGTCACCGCCATGCAGACGCTGACGCTCGGCCGCATCACCGCGGCGGCGTACGCCGTCGGCGCGGGCCGGGCCGCCCTCGACGCCACGCTCGAGTACGTGAAGCAGCGCCAGCAGTTCGGCCAGCCGGTGGGGAAGTTCCAGGGCGTCCAGTGGATGCTGGCCGACATGGCCACCGCGCTGGAAGCCGCGCGCCTGCTCACCTACCAGGCCGCCTGGCTCGCGGACCGAGGCCTCCCCCACATCAAGGAGGCCTCCATGGCCAAGCTCTTCGCCACGGAGACGGCGACGCGCCTGGCGAACGACGCCCTCCAGCTCCACGGCGGCTATGGCTACGTGATGGAGTCGCCCATCCAGCGGCTCTACCGCGACGTGAAGCTCTTCGAGATCGGCGAAGGAACCTCGCAGATCCACAGGAACATCATCGCCCGCCAGCTAGGGCTGTAGATGGAAGACCTCAAAGCGGCGCTGCGGAAAAAAGCCGCCGGCCTCCTGGCGCGGCTCTCGCCCCCGGAGCGCGAGGCGCTGCTCGTCAAGAACTGGATGTCCCACGACGCGCGCTGGTTCATGGCGGTCGCGAAAGAATACGGGCTCCCGGTCGCCAACCGCCTGAACCGGATCGCCGCCCACGAGCTCGGCAAGGCGGAGGCCCAGCGCCTCGCGCGCGCCCTGGACCTGCGGCCGCCGGCGACCGTGGACGACTACCTCCTGGTCCAGGAGACCTTCATCAGCCTCCTGGGCCCCGACCTGCTCGACTACCGCGTGACCCGAGTGGGCGACAACACCTTTCGCGTGGACGTCCAGCGCTGCTTCGCCCACGACAACGCCGTACGCGCGGGGATCACCGAAGGCTTCGAGTGCGGGATCTTCGCGCGCATCACCGGCTGGCTCGACGCTCTGGGCCTGGCGTACGAGACGAGCCCGCCGCTGGGCCCGTGCCTCAAGGCCCAGGGGCGGGAGTGCGGCTACACGATCACCCTGAAAGGCCGGAGCTAATCGTGGGCACCCTCCAGCGCAAGGTCAGAGAGCGGCGGGCCCGCCGGCAGGCGATCCAGGCGGCCGCGGTCCAGGTCTTCGGGGACAAGGGCTACTCCCGGGCCACGATGGAGGACGTCGCCCGCCAGGCCGAGCTCTCCGTGGGAACGATCTACCTCTACTACCGCTCGAAGGAGGAGCTCTACGTCTCGCTCCTCTTCGAGAGCATGCAGCGCTTCAGGGAGGGGATCGAGAAGATCATGGCCACGGGGCTCTCCCCCGACCGCCAGCTCAAGCGGGTCTGGGACTACTTCTACGCCTACCACCTCCGCTACCCGCAGTCGTACCGCGTCCTCTTGTTCCTCCAGCAGCCGGGGCTCCCCGCGGGCCTCTCACCGAAGACCCTCCAGGAGATCAACGTGCGGGCCGCGCGGAACTTCTCCCTCGTGAGCCGGATCGTGGCCGCCGCCATGGCCAAGGGGATCTACCGGTCCCACGAGCCACGGGAGGTGGTGGACCTCCTCTGGTCGCTCTTCCTCGGCCTCGTCCACCCCGCGGAGACCCGCCAGAACTTGGGCATCACCATCTCGACGCTGCGGGACCTCCACCGGAAGGCCTTCCGCTGGCTCGAGGACGGCCTCCGCGTCAAATAGACTCAGCTTCGTCCTGCTTACCTCCTTCTCTCCCCCTGCCGGAGAAGCTTATTCACCAGCGGAAGGCCTTCCGGTGGAGGTCCTCGAGAACGGCCTCCGCCCGCGCTGACCTCCTGATTCCAGATACCCCGGTAGGCTGTATGAACTCCCGACCAGACCCCCTATATCTGGTATTTTTTTCTTGACAATTGCCGGCCCTCTGCTCTACACAGAGCTCAATATCTCGAGAAATCACCTAGATATGAGGGGGTAGCTCTGAATGGCCGAGTTCATGCTCTTTGTTTGCCTGGCCTGTGGCAAGCCGGCCCGTGTCAAGCTGGAGCCAGGCGATGGCGAACAGTGGGAGGTCGGGGGGAGCCGGCTGTGCGCCGCCTGTCTCGCGGCGCTCTTCGAATCCTCCCGCACCCAGCGGGGAAGCCCCGGGGCGACCGGGTACCGCGGTTAGCCGATCACGGGAACTTCCCGTGACCTAGAAGTTAGGAGCGATGTTGTTTTCCGCAGCGAGCATTCGGGCCTCCATCGTGGTGATGAACGGGTTCTTGCTGAGCTGTACCAGCCTGGAGGCTCCGAGGCTCTGCTTGCGGATCATCGGCGATCCTCCCTGCGAGAGGGCTTCTTGGGGCACGCGGTAGAGATCGCCGGTTCCCAACTCGACGTACGCACCGGGCTCGCTGAGGTTTTCCCAGGTTATCTGAGGCAAGGCCACTTTCTGTGCGGGTGCTGCTGAGATTACCTTCGCCTCTTCCATACCAACCTCCCCTCGACGATGCCCGGTCACCCCGAATTCACGCTTTCGCCAGCCTCTCGATCTCTCTCCTCGACATGGTTCGAAGTCGCACAAGGAGCGCCTTCACTTTGCGCTCAGAAACACCGTCGGCCAGGATCAGCTTCCCGGATCGCGTCCTGTTTATGTAGGCCACCCAGTCATCGAGGTTCGGTGTGCCCCGCCACGCGATCGTGAGCCCACTGAGCCGCATCCGCTTTCGCCCCTCGATCTTCGCCAGCGGCTTTCGGGTGACCTTCATATCCCGAACGATGAACCAAATTCAGCACACGCCGACTCGAGAAGATTGTCAAGGACGCATTTAGACGCTCAAAGAGCGGGTTTCAGCGTCGAGGATGCCCCGAGTCCACGTCCCATCGGAAGATTTTCATGGACCCGTTCGAATCCCTACGGCTGGCCGTGCGATCTGTGGATTCTGTTGCGTAATTCCGCACCTCCTCGGTGAAATTTGCTGTTGTGGATAACTGTGGATATGTGGATAAAGTGGGGGAAGAAGACGCACTACTTAACCATGGGCGTCACCGTCTCCACCCTCCGGGATCTCCACCGCAAGGCCTTCCGCCAGCTCAAGGACTTCGGGCCCCCTCGTAGGTTCCTGGATCGGTATGATCCCGGGATTTTTGGCCCGTTCGAGTCCTTTCGCCCAGAGCCACGGAGGACACTCCGAGTCCGATTCAGTCCAGCTCAACGCTCGGCATCAGCGGCCCTCGCGTTCTTCTTCCCAGCGCACACCTCCGATATCATCATTGCACCTATCGAAAGTGCCCGCCTTGGCGGGGGGAGCCCGATGCTTCCAATTGATCACGAAGAGCTTGCATGTCAATGAGTGACCACACATCGGTGATCTCCCCTCCCGTAATCCGATACAACCAACGGCTGAGTCACGCCCGGCCTGGACCTGGGGCCGGGCCTTGTTTGCGGTGGGGCTTGATCATACAAATCGAGCACCACTTCAGGCGGCGATCCTGAGCGCCCGGTGGAGGAGTCGACCAATCGAACCTGACTCGCTGAGCGCGGCGTCCCGCACGGTGCGGATCCGATCCGTGTTCGTCGTGGCCCGGGGCCAGGTCGAGCTGTGGCGACAGCTGGCCCGCGCCTTCGCCGACGACGAAGAGGTCCGGGTCGTCCAGGACCGTCGGCGGGGGGAGAGACGGCAAGGGGTCGAGCCGCGCGGCCTCGACCGGCGGGTGCAGGACCGCGGCCGGCTTGATGCGCGGGGCGACGCGAGCCCTCGGCCTTTCCAGAGAAGTGGCCCCTTCGGCGTGGGATCAACATAAACCCGAGGAGAGAGCGGCGTAAGGAACGCGGACGTGCGCTACAGCAACGAGACGGGCGAGGGGAGCGCCGCCGAGCGCTCGGCCTGGATGGGGAGGCTGAAGGTGCCAGTCGTGATCGTCGGGCACGTGCTCTTCTACGACGTGCTGCCGGCTGTGCTGGCCTGGGGGGTGGGCTCGGCTGCCGGCTTGGCGCTATTCTCGGGCTTCGATCAGCCTTCGCTGCGTCGCGTGGCCGGTCTGGGGCTGTTCCTGAGCGTGGTGGCAGCGATCATCACGACGGAGAGCGTCACGCGGCTGGGCCGGCCGTTCAGCGTGCGACACTTCCTCGTGGCCGTGATCGTGTTCGGCATCGCCCTCTTTCCCTTCCTTGCCGATTGGCATCGCGTCCAGCTCGGCCTGCCGCCGGAGCAATTCGCGGTGGTCCAGGCGTATTGCTACCTCGCTATGAGGGTCATCGTCGGCATCCTGATCGGCGCGACGGTGAGCTGGATTCTCCTGGCGCGTCCTGTGCCGCCGCCGGCGGCCCGACCCTACCTGACGCGAAAGTAGGCTGCCGAAGTCACTCGGGACTGGTGTCCCGGTTGTGAGCCGGACGCGGATCCGCTTACGGCCCCTCTCGTGACCCGTGGCGTCCGTCTCATTGCCAGGACCGGCCGGGCCGGGATGATGCTCTCAAGCTGCTGAACTCCACCTGGCGGTAGGACCCAGGCCAGGCGGCCGCCGGCTCACGGGATACACCCATCAACTGCAGACATCCAGCCCCTCCACCTCCGCCTCGGGCGCGAAAAGCAGTACCGCGGCCCGGAGGTCCTCAAGGTGCTGCGCCACTGCGGGCTCTCCGATCCCCGGCGGGGCGTACACCGCGAACAGGACGTGCCGGGTGTCGGGAGTGATGCGCGTGCGTCGATCGGGGCCGTAGAGCACGCTTGAGATGATTCCCTGGGCGTCGGCCATCATCATGTCGCCGGCCTGGAGCCGTTGCTCGTGACCGCTGAGCAGCTGGTACCCCTCTCCGCCCGTCGCCACAGTGAGGGTCACCGGCGGCTGGATGGCCGCCAGGTCATGGCCGGCGGTCAGCAGCAGGTTCTTCAGTTCCGCCGTCACCATCGCCGCGACCAGCGCGGGACTTCGGGGGATGCCCTTGCCCTTCAGCGCCACGGACTCGAGCTGGAGCTGGACATGATACGTCTTCTTGTAGCCTCTGTAGTAGGCGGCATAGGCCTGGATCGCCGGCAGGGCCTTCAGCGCCGCGCGATCGCTGGACCCAAGACGCGCCCGAAGTTCGCCCTCGCACTCGGTGATCCATCGATCGAGGCCGGGGTGCTGGGTCGGATTGCCGACGTTCCGCATCACCAGCACACCCGCCGCCGCCCCCGGGTACGCGGTCTTCCAGTCCTGGGATACTTTGAACATGCTCCTCCAGCCCTCCTTTGCGAGGGTTGAGTTCGAGATCTCCTGAGACTCCCGGGCCTGAGGTTTCGAGGATAGCCGAGATCCGAGCCGGCCGCGCGAGCCAGGCGACGCAGGCCGGGGCGAGTCCCTGGCGGTACCTCTGCTTAGGTCCGCCCTGGGTCCAGGTCGGGGATCGAGGTCAGGAGGTTGCGAACGTGCACCCCGAAATGTCGGCAAGCCGCGTTCCTCGAAAAGACATCTGGCCCTGTCGAGGTCTGCGCGCCGCGCTATCGCCTTCGCCGCTTCTTCGATTTCCTCGCCGGCGCCTGCGTTCGCAGCCACTCGCCGGCGCCCGGCGTGGCCTGCCACACGCCAGCCAGCGCGCGCGCGCAGATCACGGCCTCCTCCTCGCTGCCGAGCGCGTACGAAAACTGGTCGTCGTCCGGCAATTCCTCCTCGCCGGTCAGGTATTTCGGGACCCGGCGGTTGGCTCTGAGCGCCTGGCGCAGGCTCTCGCGCGCGGCCCGGCTGTCGTCCTCCCGGCGGAACGTCCAGAGCGCCCGGCCGTACTGCCAGAGGGCCATGGCGTCGTCCTCGAATTCTCTCAGCAGGGCCCCGGCTTGGTCGTCACGGCCCCGGGCGAGCAGCGCCGGGAGAAGGATGTAGCGGACGCCCTGGTTGTCGTTGGGGTTCAGGCGGAGGAGGTCCCGGTAGTGGCCGATCGCCTCGTCCGCCTGGCCGAGGGCCTCCAGGCACTGCGCGAGCCCGAAGCGGGCGCGCATGTAAGGCCGGGTGGTGATGAGTCCCCAGAAGTGGCCCGCCTCTTCTGCGAAGATCTGGGGCCCGAGCGCGCGCTCGCCGGCGGCGACTCCCTGCGCGTAGAGGTCGCGGGCCTGCTCGAGGTCCCCCGTCCGCTCGGCCAGGATCACATAGGAATCGGCGCAGTCGGCGGATAGATCGAGCGCTTTCCGGGCGAGCTGGACCCGGCGCCGGCCGCGGGCCTCGAAGGCCCGGTAGGCCAGCTCCTGCGCCTTCTCATGCGGCGTCGAGGCCGTGGAGGGGATCGCATCCATGGGGCCGCTGAAGCGTCGCCGGAGAGCCCTGTTCGCCTGCTTGATGTTCTTGAACTCCGAGCGCGCCATGACCCGCTCCATCTCCAGCATGACGCGCTCCATCGCCCGCCGGTCCGGCAGGCCGGCGGGCGGGGTGGCCCGGGGCGCATCGAAGGGTTCGAGCAGGGAGGGGATCGCGAGCTGAAAGGTGGCTGGCCCGTCGTGCGTCTCGATCCCGCGGGCCCAGCGCCCTTGATCAATCTCGTCCTCAGTGGTCTCCGCGAGCGCGCGGAGAAGGCCCTCTAGGTAGGAGAGGACCGCGGCGTCCGGCCGGCGCAGCTTCCCGTCGGGGCTGAATCGGATCGCCACCGGATAGGCATCGTCTCCGGCGACCGGCAGGCCGTGCTCCTCCCAGAGATCCGCGTCGCCGAACGGCATCTCCGAGATGGGTCCGAAGAAGAGGGACCACCGTGCGCGCTCCATGAGGGCCTCTGGCTCGAGCCGCTCCTGAACCTCGTTATGATCAGCTTCCGACTCGAAGAACCCGAGGCCGAAGGTCCGCCTGGCGGCACCGAGGACGGTGACGTGCCTCAGACCGCGCTGGGCCGCCGGAGCCTCCACGTGGATCAGGTCTTCGTCCGAGAGATAGCGCCAGGGCGCGGCTTCGTAGAAGCGCTTCGCCGCCTCCGCGAAGGCGCGCATCCGGTCCACGGTCACCCCGGGGGCGCCGAGCCCGTCGGGCGGCAGCGGCACGCCGGCCATCTGCTCGCTCATTGCGGCGAGCACCTGCCTCACGGCCGGGAGGCCGGGGGAGACCGTAAGCGCGAGCTCCCCGTCTCCGAGCCCGTCGAGAAGGCGTGAACCCAGCCCCTCGTCGGCGACCTCGAGGCCTCCCGGCCGGCAGCCGGCGAGGCTCCGCTTCAGCCCGAACTCGAGGAGCGCTTCCAGGGCGAGAGTCCAGTCGTGCGCTCCCGGCTCCGGCTCGAGCTTGAGATTGATGAGCCCGGTTTTCAGGCTGACCCAGACTCCTGCCCAGGGCCGGTACGGCTTGCCCTCGGGGCCGTGGTCGATCCAGCTCGGCAGGCGCACGAGGCCGCCCTGCCACCGGTCGTCGGACAGCCGTGGGAGCCGCTTGAACCGCTCGACGATCAAAGAAGAAACCTGGCTCATGACCGTCACCCTCCGTAAGGCGGCGGCTCGGGCTCGCGAACCTGCATGGGCCGGGTCAGCCCGGCTCTGGCCCCGATGCCGTCAGACCCTTAACTGCCTGTTGACCTTTCCCAGGTCAAACGCCTCCGGATCGAATTCCCCACCGACCTGGCATGATCTTCCCCATCCTGGCTCTCGGCGGCGCGCGCCAGCTACGGAGAAAACATCTCTTGCAAGACGTCCAACACCCTGGCGAGCGTCGCTGGAGCCAGCCGGCCCAAGCGCCTGAGGATCCTCTCGTGATCCACCGTGCGGATCTGGTCGAGGACGACATGCCCGACCTTGCCTTGAAATCGACACGGGACTCGAAAGGGATAGGCGTGCCCGCCCGTGGTCAGTGGCGCGACGATGAAGGTGCCAAGGTGGGCGTTCAACTCGTCTGGAGAGACCACCACGCAGGGTCTAGTCTTCCGGATTTCACCCCCACGAGTGGGAGTCAGATCGACGAGGAAAACATCGCCGCGGGTGACCCCCGCCCCTATTTCCAGCGCCACGCCTTGTCGAAGCGGGTGGCGGTAGGCTCGTCGAGAAGCCGATCATCGCCCCGGGCGCGCATCTGCCGGGCAGCCTCCGCCCAGCCCGACCGGGGCCGGCTCGCCCCCGTGATGACGACGGCCCCGTCTCGCACACGCACCTCGACCTCATCGGATAGACCAGCTTCCTCGATCAAGGGCTTGGGGAGCCGGACCCCCCGGGAATTTCCTATCCGCACCAACCGTGCTTTCATCGCCACCACCCTCCGGACAACGTGCTTACAATGTACTCACAGTCTCGCAGCCGGTCAAGCCCTGTCTCGCAGGCCTGCCTCACTCGTATCTCCGGAGTCCTGCCCGCCCTATCGGCCCCTCCGCGGCTTCGGTCCGCCCCTCGACGAGACGCCTTTGCCCCGCTTCAGCATGGCTCGCGCAGCCGCCTCGATGGACTCTTCGGACGGGAGCATCACCCGCTCCAGGGCCAGGCTGAAGGGGATGCTCGTGTCGAGCGCTGCCACCCGTTTGAAGTCGTCCAGGGACCCTGCCGCCTCCTCGGCCACTGAGGCCACGATCTCGCCCGTCAGGCCGTAGCTCCTGTGGTCCTCGTCGACCACCAGCAGCTTCCGGGTCTTCTTCACCGAGTCGATGACGGTTCGCCGGTCCAGCGGGACCAGGGATCGGAGGTCGATGACCTCCAGGCCCTCTCCTTCCGCAGCCAGGTGCTCGGCCACGGCCAGGGCCCGGTGGACCATGACCCCCACCGACACCACGGTCAGGTCCGTCCCTTGCCGGCGAATCTCCGCCTTGCCCAAGGGGACCGTGTAGGGCGCCTCGGGGACCGAGCCCTTGGTCCCGGCCTTCGGGACGTTGAACTCCGCCTGGATGTCCTTGTAGCGGTTCGCGCCGGCCAGGAGGCCGAGCCAGTAGTCGGCCAGAAGCTTGTGCTCGAGGTAGAGGACAGGGTTATCGTCCCGGATGGCTTGGATCATGAGCCCCTTGGCATCGTACGGCGTTGACGGGATCACGACCTTGAGGCCCGGCATATGGGCAAAGAGCGCCCAGATCGTCTGGGACTGGTGGGCCCCATCCCCGTAGCCACCCCCGCACGCGGCTCGGATCACCAAGGGAACCCTGAGCTGGCCGCCTGACAGGTAGGTGATCTTGGCCATGTGGTTCATGATCTGATCGGCCGCGACCCCGAAGAAGTCGATCATCATGAGCTCGACGATCGGGCGCATCCCCGAGTAGGCCGCCCCCGTCGCGGCCCCGATGAAGGCCGACTCGGAGATGGGGGTGTTTCGGACCCGCTCCTCGCCGAACTTCTCAAGGAGCGGGTGGCGCAGGAGTTGAACGTCCTCTCCGAGGACGAAGACCTTGGGATCCCGGATCATCTCCTGCTCGATGGCCTCGTGGATAGCCTCAGCGAATGTGAGTTCCCGTGTCATGGCTCGTCCCCCCTTAGACAAAGACGTGCTGGGTCGCCAGCTCGGGCTCAGGCCAGGGGCTGGAGAGGGCGAATTCGGCAGTCTGCTCCACTTGGTTCCTGATCTCCTCCCGGATACGCACGAGATCCTGGTCAGTCCCGTAACCCTGCTCGATGATCTGTCGTTCCAGCTTCGGGATGGGATCTTTCCCCTTCCATTCCTCCATCTCCCCCGCTGGTAGATAGACCAGGGGATCCGTCTCGAAGTGGCCCCGGAAGCGATAGCAGGTGGCCTCCAGGAGGCTCGGCCCTTCGCCCCGGCGCGCTCGTTGAACGAGCGGCGCGGCCGCCTCATAGACCGCCACAGCGTCCATCCCGTCCACCAGGGCGCCGGGAATGCCGTAGGCGGAAGCTCGATCCGCGTTCCAGGGAACGGCCGTGGACTGGGCCTTGGGGACCGAGACGGCCCAGCGGTTATCGTGGCAGACGAACAGGACCGGGAGCTTCCAGAGAGCCGCCAGGTTCAGGGATTCATGAAACGTCCCCTGGTTGGCCGCTCCTTCGCCGAAGAAGACCGTGGAGACCAAGTCTTTCTTCTGCATCTTGGCGGCCAGCGCCGGCCCCAGGGCCAGAGGCATCGCGGCGCCAATGATGGAGCCGCAGCCGTAGCTCACCGAGGGATCGAAGAGGTGCATGTGGCCCCCCTTCCCCTGGCACAACCCCGTCTTGCGGCCCAGAAGCTCCGCCATCATCTTCTTCAAATCGCCCCCCTTGGCCAGGAGCGGGCCGTGACCCCGGTGGTCGGCCGCCGTGGGGTCCTCCGGCCTCAGGTGGGCGCAGACCCCGGCCGAGACGGCATCCTGGCCGGAGTACAGATGCAGCTCGCCCGAGATGTGCCCCTGGTGCCAGAGCTCGGCCGCCTTCTCCTCAAAGGTTCGAATCCGAACCAGTCGCCGGTAGAGATCAAGAGCGACTTCCTTGGCAACCATCGAGGGCCTCCTCTTCCGTTGAGAACTCTCACCCGATGCCGGGACTTCAACTTCCTCGCGCACGCGAAGGAGAAAGTCGCCGGACTGTTCGCACCCGGGTCGCCATATATCGATGGATCGGCATGTTCGATGAACTCAGGCGGCGGCGACCGCGACAGGTGGCGCGGCGACGGTGCGGGCGATGAACTCCTCCGTGGTCATGACGTCCGCGGTAGAGACCGAGAGAATGATCAACGTCGCACGGTGCACGTCGTCGGCCGACATCCCCCCCTGTCCGACGTCGGGATAGTCAAACGTCGCCGTCGCATCAGAGAGGAATACCACTTTGAAGTCGCGGAACATCGCATCGCGAGCGGTGGCGTGGCAACAGTTTTCAGTCGTGACACCGGTTACCACGACCGTATCCACCCCCAGGCCGCGGAGGACAATCTCCAGGTCGGTGCCGTAGAAGCCGCTGTAGCGGTGCTTCTTGATGACGATCTCGTCAACCCGCGGGGCAATCTCCGGATAGATTTCGATGCCAGGCTCGCCGTCCACGAGCCCCGCCCGGCTCGCAATCGGGGGCCAGAGATCGTCGAAGAGACCCATGTCGCAGCCGTCGCGCCGGTGGGCATGGGCGGTGTACATGACCCGGATGCCACGCTCGCGGCAGAAGGCAATGGCCTGCTTGAGATTGGGGAGCATTTTCCGCCCGGCCGGGGTCTCCATGGGGGCCCCGGGCGCGATGAAGTCATTCTCCATGTCCACCACAATCAGGGCGGTCTTTCGAGGGTCGATACAGTCAACCTTATACGGCATGATCGGATCTCCTTTCAGGCAGGTCGGACTTGCAGCAACAAAGGAAGTGGGAGTCGGACGCCTTCGCGTTCCCCCCTTGTCCAGCAGATCGACCAGTGGCGGGCCACGAACACACGCACCCCCCCCGTCGGTCTCCAAGCCCAACAAGGGAGTCGAAAGACCGGGGAGCCGATCCAGGGGCATACCAGTCTCCCCTGAGGGCGGGACGTTTCGGGATGCGAGAAGTGTCAGCGGAAAGGACCGGGTTGTCAAGGACGAACACGCTGTCGTCTGAAAAGGCCGAGCAGGCAGGCCGAGATAGCACCGGCAGGTCGCATCCACGCGCTCGTGGCGAAGCAGTTCCCTCCGGTATTCCTCAGATCAGTGAGTTCCAGGCTCTTTGAAAGGGAGGGCGACCGCGCCAGGATCGCCGCTTGGGCCAGGTGACGAAGGCCGTTCAGGTCATTATGGAGCGAGAGGACGAATGCGTGCAAGCAGGTCTGGTCCTGGATGACCGCTCTCGACCACCCGCCAGCCGATAAGATGCGGTCTCGGGCCGAAGAGCGTAATAGCATGGCCATCGCGGGGAGGAGCCGGTTGTAGGCCTCCCTGGACGCGCCAGCCCTGGGCACCTCCGGGAACGAGAGCAGCTGAGAGGGCCCGAATACCTTCGGCCCCCTCTCGCCGAAGGCGGCGGGCCTCGCGCCGGCAGGCATCGTAGCTCTTCAGGCCCCCAACAAGTATCTCGTGGGGCAATTCAGGTTCTCGCGTTGCTGCTACAACATCGTTCGGAACCTCTACCGCCCAGATCGCCCGGTCAATACCACGAAGTTCTTCGGGTCGCGTTATACCCTCATGACGAAGAAACTCAGCCCAGGCTCCGTCTGGCGTATCTGCCAGATAATGCGCTGGACCCTCCCCGGGCCCGTGCCAGCGTCCGGGCGGCTGATCGTCCGTCTCCCAGAGAAACGGCAGGCCAGGAGGGGCGTGGCGGTAAACGATCACGTGGCCGGAGAACCAGCCAGCGCATAGGCCAGGGCTCGGACCTGCTGGGGGCCAGGATCATCCGGTTTCCACTCGCCCCTGAGAAGCTGCGCCGGACTGCGTCCTCCAAGTTGGACCCTTTTCCTGTCGAACCACTGCCGGATCCCAATTTCATTGTAGGCGCTGGCCAGATCACCCACGATAAGAGCCAGGCAGTGAAGACGAATCGCAACATCGTCCGGCGTGCTTCGGACTGCCCGAGCATACCGGCGAACACTGGCTGGAGAGACCCCGAGGAGGCGCGCGGCCATGTCTACTCCAAGTATGCCGATTACAGGCTTCCACTCAGAGCCGGGAACTGGAGAAGATTCCAGGGCTTCGGTCAGGCTATCGAGGTATCGCTCGAGTTGGTCCGGGTCGCGCGCCAAGCCCAAGGGGCTTGTCAGGATCGCAACAACCTGCTTGCCGATTCCGGCCTTGCTCAACCGCAAGGCCAGGCGCTCAAAGACGCTTGTCTCGAGCGTTAGTGCCCTCTCCCCTTCCGCGAGAAGACCCATGGCGTTCGCGCGAATGAGCGCCCTGGCACCCTTTGCTGCTAGCTTGGGCGTTGTGAATGGATCTTTGGCGGATTCTATTCGGAGCATCGATTTGATCCAAATTATAGCCAAACCGGCCTTAGGAGCGCAAGAGGCGCCGCTCCCTCCGCCGCATTGAGGAGAAGGACGGATCAAGAGCCTCTTCGCCTGATGGCGGGACTCCAGGCTGATCCAGTAGGATCAAGCCGTGCCCGAGACGCCTGCTCCCTACCGGCTCGTGTTCGACCGGGGCTCCCTGCGCCTGGAGGCCCCCCGGCGGGCGCCCGTGCCGCCCTATTTGACGTGGGACCCGCGGGTGGGCGCCTGGCGGACCGAGGCCATCCACCACCCGCGCCTTCGGGAGGAGGCGGCCGGCTACCGCCTCCCCCTCCAGGACGAGGCCCCCCGCTTCTTCGACTGCCCCACCCTCCGGCCCCGCCTGCCGCGGCTCCGGCCCGACCAGGCGGCCGCGCTGGATGCCTGGGAGCGCGCGGGCTGCCGGGGCGTGGTCGTCAAGCCCACGGGGACGGGGAAGACCGAGATCGCGCTCAGCGCCGTCGTGCGCCATCGGGTCTCGG
>JACPSW010000046.1 GCA_016193045.1 Candidatus Rokuibacteriota bacterium
CGCTGGCCGGCCAGCGGCTCCGGGCTGTCCCGCATGTGGACGCGTTCTGGTTTGCCTGGGCAGCGTTCCACCCCTCGACGTCGGTTTACGGAGGTCCGTGAGCCCGGCGAGTCGGGCGCTCCAAGGCGGCCAACAAGGAGATCGCGATGGAAATCGTCCGCATCCCTGAGCCAGAGGAGTTGGATCCCGAAGATCAGCGCTTCCTGGAGGCGACCAAGGCGTGGTTCAAAATCGGTTTCGTGCCGAAGATGAGCCGGGTCCTCCGGGTGGTCCCGGAGTTCGGCCGTCCGTACGGCCGGGCCTCGCGCCGGGCCATGGGGGATGGAGCGCTTACTCGGGCGCAGAAGGAGTTGATTGCAGCCACGGTGAGCGCCATCAACGTCTGCGAGTACTGAACGGTCGCCCACAGCGCAGCCGGGAAGCTGCAAGGCTTTGCCGACGATCTGATCTGGTACGAGACCGCGTACGTGGCGGGGGTGACCCACGCGCTCAACGCGGTCGCCGATGGCCTCCGCCTGCCGCTCGACTTTTCCCCGGCGGCCCGGACACCGGTGCTCGTGCTACTGGAGCCGGCCGACGCCCCCCTGCAGGTGAAGGCGGTCTTCGACGACATCATGGCGTTCTACGCCATGGACCGGCCCCCGGCGGTCTTCCGGTGGATGGCGCGCGATGCCGGCTTCCTGCAAGACTACTGGGCCGCCACCCGCGAGGCGTTTAGGGATCGCAAGCTTGATCGGCTGACGAAGGAGGTCCTGGCGCTCGCGGCCTCCCTCACCGCGAAGTCTGACTATGGGGTGGATTTCCACCTGCGCGAGGTCCGGCGGCTCGGGCTCTCCGACCAGGGGCTCACGGAGGTCATCGAGGTCGTCCAGTGCTTCAACACGGTCACCAAGATCGCCGACGCCCTTCAGCTCCAGCCGGATTTCGACCCGCACGCCACCGGGTAAGGGCGTATCCGGTCCGGGACGCGGCTCCGTTGCGGGCATTTCGTATCGGTGCGGAGGAACCCATGGGAACGCGCTTGGTCGCACTCCTGACGGCAGCCATGTTTTCATGGATCGGGCTGCCGGCCGAAGCCCAGACACTGGGCCAGGTCTTCAAGCGGGTGAGTGCGTCGGTGGTTGTGGTCCGCACGCGCGAGCAGGAGGTGGCAGCCCGGGGCCAGGGACAGACCGTCAACATCTCCGGCGTGGGCTCCGGGGTGCTCATCTCGGCGGACGGCAAGGTGATGACCGCGGCACACCTGGTTCACACGGCCGACGAGATTAGCGCGGAGTTCCTGGACGGAGAGATCGTGGGGGCCCGGGTCATCGCCTCGGAGCCGGAGGCGGACGTGTCGCTTCTCCAGCTCGAGCGGATGCCGCCCCGGGCGGTGGTGGCGAAGCTCGGCGATTCCGATAGGGTGGACGTCGGCGATCAGGTCTTCATCGTGGGGGCACCATACGGGATCGGGCATACCCTGAGCGCCGGCCACATCAGCGCCCGGCACAAGCCCAATACGGTCTATAGCGAGTTCTCCCTGGCGGAGTTCCTCCAGACCGATGCTGCCATCAACCAGGGCAATTCCGGTGGGCCCATGTTCAACATGGCGGGCGAGGTGATCGGCACCGTCAGCCACATCATCTCGAAATCAGGCGGGTTCGAGGGGCTGGGGTTCGTGGTCACCTCCAACATGGCGCGCCGCCTCCTCCTCGAGCGGAAAGCGCTCTGGACCGGTATGGAAGGGTACGTGCTCACAGGCGACCTGGCCAAGGCGTTCAATCTCCCCCAGCCGGTGGGCGTCCTGGTCCAGCGCGTGGCCGAGCGCTCGCCGGCCACGCTCATCGGACTCCGGCCGGGGACCATGAAGGCCACGATCGACGGGAAGGTGCTGGCCGTGGGGGGCGACATCATCCTTGCCGTCCAGGGGATCCCGCTCCGGCCGGGGACCATGAAGGCCACGATCGACGGGAAGGTGCTGGCCGTGGGGGGCGACATCATCCTTGCCGTCCAGGGGATCCCGGTCCAGGACAGGGGCAGCTACGAGAGGATCCAGGAGCGCCTGAGCCGGCTTCACCCGGGCGCGGAGGTCACGATCACGGTGCTCCGGGAGGGCCGGCAGCTGGAGCTTCGGGGACCGCTTCCCTAGGCCGGTAAGGAGCGGGTCGAAGCGGCTGTCGACGATGGGGCGCCAGGGAGCTATGGGCAGAGGACGGACAGGCTCACCGACCCGGCGAACGCCAATCGAAGGACCGGACCGTCACCCGGTAGGCCACTCCCCCAATTGGCACCCGGAACCCAAAAGTACGCGCGGCCCTTGGGCGGCACCCAGCCATTGACAGAGCCGGTGGTCTTGGCGACCATACGGCCGGCCGGGTCCAGGACCTCCACGAGGAGCCGGACGTTGTCGGCCCAGAGGCCGTGGTCATTGTAGACGTAACCGGTGACGACGCGCTGGCCGGTCCGGGTCTGCTCGGCTTCCCACTCCAGGCGGAAAAATCGATCGAGCGGGGCGCCGAAGTTCTGCGCCCAGCCGACGCTGGTTCCGAGGATAACGGCCCCCAGCATGGCAGCCAGGATCTTCGTGTGCATCACGCGCCCCTGCGCAACCGGACTTCCATCTGGGTAACATCCGACGCGGCCTGCGAATTCCCGGCCGAGTGCTGAGAGGGGGAAAGGATGGTGGCGACGCGTAGGGTCGGAGGGATTGCCTTTGACATGTATGGCACTGTGGTTGATGTGGGGGCCGTGGCGGACGCATGCAAGGAGATAGCCCCCTCGCCACGCGTCTATCAGCTTGCGCCGAAACAGATGAAGCTGAAGAAGGAGAAGATCCTGTTCGTCTCCTCGAACTCCTTCGACGTGGTCGGAGCCAAGAGCTTCGGCTTCAAGGTCTGCTGGATCAACCGGTCCGGAGCGCCGTTAGACCCCCTGGGACCGACGCCGGACCTCGTGGTCAGGAGCTTCGACGAACTCGAAGCGAGCTTGACATGAGCCACGGGTGCCGGCTCCCCTGACGCATGATGCGTCGCCTGCTTGCTCTCCTTCTGAGCGCGACGCTGGGGCTGGCGCTGGCCGGCGCGGCTCGGGAGCCGCGCCGGCCGGAAGCCGAACAGCTCGAGTTCCTGACCCGGCATTGGCGGCTCCCGATCCCACCCCAGGGAGCCCCGCCGGCTCGCTTCACGCCCCTGGAGGCTTCGCTTCAGCCCGAAAGCTGCGGCACCTGTCATCCGGCCCAGTTCGCGGACTGGCAGACGAGCCTCCACGCGAAAAGCATGGGCCCCGGAGTCACGGGGCAGCTCGTTGAGATGGTGGAGAGTGATCCGGCCTCAGCGCTCCACTGTTACACCTGCCACGCCCCGCTCGCCGAACAGCAGCCCAAGGTCGAGGACGGCAAGGGCGGGTACGCGGTCAACCGGGGCTTCGATCCGAAGCTCGAGACGCGCGGGCTCGCCTGCGCCGCATGCCACGTGCGCCGACACCAGCGCTTCGGACCGCCGAAGCGGGACGGCTCCCTGGCGAGCGAGCTGCCGAGGGAGAAGCTCCCGCACAACGGGGTCACACGCACTCCCGCGTTTCTCCGGGCGGAGTTCTGCAAAGACTGCCACCAGTTCCCGCCCGACGGGTTCGCCCTGAACGGCAAGCTCCTGGAAAACACCTACAACGAGTGGAAGGCAGGCCCCTACGGCCGGCGAGGAGTCCAGTGCCAGGAGTGCCACATGCCGGACCGCCGCCACCTCTGGCGGGGGATCCACGATCCGAGCATGGTGCGCTCGGGCGTCACGATCACGCTCGTCACCGACAGGGAGCGCTACGACCCCGGCCAGCGGGTCACCGCCACGCTCACGATCACGAACAGCAGGGTGGGACACTCCTTCCCCACCTATGTGACCCCTCGCGTGGTGGCGCGCGTCGAACTCCGCGATGCCAGGGATCGCCTGGTTCCCGGAAGCCGGGAGGAACGCGTCATCGCCCGCGAGGTGAGCCCCGATCTCTCCCGCGAGCTGGCCGATACCCGGCTGGCGCCCGGCCAGAGCCTGACGTTCGCGTATCGCCGGGAGCTCCCCGGACGAGGGCTTCGCCTGAAAGCCGTCGTGACCGTGTACCCCGACCACTTCTACACGGGCCTCTTCGAGTCACTCCTGGCCCAGGGCGCGGGGAAAGGGACGGCCCAGATCCGCGACGCGCTGGCCGCCACCCGTCGCTCGTCCTTTGTGCTGTACGAGAAGGAGCTGCCGCTGACCTGAGGGGGGTGTGAGATGCCAAGCAGCTCGTCTGTCACACGGGCCCGCAGCAGGTCGCCGCCCGAGGGGTGAAGAATCCCCAGTGCCCACTGGTGACCGTACTGCAAGCAGCAGTTGGCCGGCGGCTTCTCGAATGGCTGAACTCGCCGGTCCGCCCTTGACGTGGTGTCCGGCTTTTGCTAAGGTTCGGCCGTTATTGCGGGTTCCGGGTGGCCCGCGTGCGGGCCACAGGGAAGGCGGTGCGAAGCCGCCGCGACCCCGTCACTGTAATCGGGGACGAAACCCACCTGGCCGACCTTCGGATGCCCGCCGTGCCGCCTCCGTGGGCCGTCAGGGGCAATCCCGACAGAGGCCTGTCGGCGGCGGGAGCGGTCTTCCTCTACGGGTTCGGCTACGCGCTCGCCTCGACCGGCTGCACGCTCCCGATCTATGTCTCGGTGACGGTCCTCCCGCTGACGAGCGGCTACTCCGGGGCGGCCCTTGTCACCTTCCTCTCCTTCGCCCTGGCCATGGCCCTCATGATGCTCTTGACCACGGCCCTGATTGGCCTGGCGAAGCGGAGCCTGGTCCACCGCCTTCAGGCCTCCACCGTGTGGATCAAGCGGGCCAGCGGGGTGCTCCTGATTCTGGCAGACCTGTACCTGGGCTACTACTACGTCGCGGCGGGGATCTGATGGCCCCCGCGATCCGAAGGTCTTCGATGAAGCGTCGTACCCTCGCGCTGGTCGTGCTCCTCGGCCTCCTCGCCCTGGGCCTCCCGCAGCTCGCCCAGGCGGAGTGGAAGCTCGCCGTCCTCAAGGTCAAGGGGATGGTTTGCCAGTTTTGACCGATCTCGATCGCGACAGCCTTGGAGAGGCTGCCGGGGGTGAAAACGGGCGACGTGCGGCTCGAGACGGAGGAGGCCCGGGTGATCTATGACGACCAGAAGCAGACCCCCGAGAAGCTCGCGGCGGCGATCGACCGGCTGGGGTTCCAGGCCTCCGTTGTCGGGGTGACCGCCGCTCCGAGGCCGACGCTCATCGTTGAGGGCCTGACGGACCTGAGGGCGGTCCGGCGGGTGGAGCAAGCCCTGAGGGCGGTCAAGGCGGTCAGGGGCGTTGCGGTATCCCCGAAGGACGGGGAGGTCTTCGTGGAGTACGACGGGCAGGTGGTGAGCCCGGGTGAGCTCCTCAGGGCGCTCAGCGTCGCGGGCTTTCAGGCGCGCCCCGGCTCGCCCTGAGTCGCTACCCGCCCGTCTCGGGGCCGCAGGCAGGCTCGCAGCACTCCTGAGCCTGCTCGGTCGTGGCCGCGATCTTCACGGCTCCACCGGGGATGTCCGCGCACCCGCACTCGCAGCTCCCGTCGCCACACTCCTCGGTGTGGACCTGAAGGATCTCGAGACCAATGGTCTTCCAGTTCTCTGCCGTGCTCATCGAGGTCCTCCTTTCGGACGGATTTGAACAAGTCGGGCCGGGGCCGTCCTCGGCTCCCCGGCACAGGCGCAGAGGTCCTCGGGGATCGGCCGTTTGCCTCGGCGCATCTTTGCCAGGAACCCCCTTGACTTCTCATGGGGTTAGGCGCATTGTCCATATTGCCTATCGACAAATTGACAAATGAACAAAGCTTGCCCGTCGCGTCGGTATTTTCTTATCGCCGCGGCCCTCTTCCTTGCCCCGAAGCGGCTGATGGCCGAGCCCGGCGGGGATGGGGCGCATCGGCCCCAGATTGACCTCCCGATCCTTTCCGAGGAGCCCACGGCGGTGCCCATCCAGATCTGGGTGGAGCATCCCATGGAGCCAGACCATTTCATCAGGTCCGTCGAGGTCATGCTGGAGAAGGACCCGGTACCCTACAAGGGGAAGTTTTTCTTCACGCCCTCTAACGGTCGCGCCCGGGTCGCCTTTCAGATGCGCTCCGGCTCTGGCGGCCTCGTCAAGGCCGTCGCGGAGTGCTCGAAACACGGGCGCTTCGTCGGGACCAAGGAACTCCGGGTGGTGGAGGGAGGTTGTACCACCGCGCCGGACAAGGTGGGACGCGACCGGCTTGGCAACCCCATGCTTCGACTGCCCCGGTCGATCAAGGCCGGCGAGGTCGTGGAGGTCAGGGCCAAGGTGGACCATAACTCCCACACGGGCCTGGCCCTGAGGGAGGGGAAGTTCGTCCGGACAGGCCCGGAGTTCTACGTCAAGCAGATGCTCGTGTACCTCGACGACCAGAAGATCAGCGAGTTTCAGATGACCTCGGCCGTGAGCCCCAACCCGCTCATCCGGTTCCCGCTGAGGGCCACCCGGAGCGGGACGCTCCGGGTGGTGTTCGTGAACAACGAAGGGCAGCGGTGGGAAGTCTCCCAACCGCTGGCCGTGTAACCCAACCCTGAACGCTGGAGGACACCCCTCATGAAGCCGCTGACGCGTTTCCTTACGTTCCTGGTCTCCCTGCTCCTGATCTCACCAGCCTGGGCCTATACCGTGTACGTGACGAACCAGGGGGAGAACACGATCTCCATCATCGATGGCAAGGCTAAGAAGGTGTTAAGGACGGTCAAGATCAGCCAGGTCAAGCCCCATAACGCCGTCCTGTCCCAAGGGAACAAATGGCTCTACATCGCCAACGTAGGATCCGGATCGGTCTCCGTCTTCGACCCGGCCGCCGAGACCGAGGTGGCCGTGATTGCCGCCGACAAGGGCACTCACGGGGTGACGCTGACCCCCGATGAGAAGCAGCTCTGGACGGCCAACGTCGGAGCTGACACGGTGTCGGTCATCGACCTGGCCAGCCAGAAGGTGATCCGTAGCATCAAGGTAGGCACCAAGCCCATGCTGGTCGCCTTCACTCCGGACGGGAAGAAGGCGTACGTCTCCAACGGGGGCTCTGGGGACGTCTACGTTGTGGATACGGCATCGGGCGAGGTGGTGAAGAAGCTCTTCGCGGGCAAGGATGCGATGGGGACCGTCGCGACCCCTGATGGCAAGACCATCTGGGTGACCGAAGGGGGCGACAGCATCGTCTCGCTTATCGACACGCAGAAGGATGAGGTGGTCGCCGAGCTCAAGGTCGGCGCGGATACCCATGGGATCGTCCTCTCGAAGGACGGCAAGCGTGCCTACGTCACGGTGCGAAAGGAGCACCTCGTGGCGGTCGTGGACGTGCCGAGCCGAACGGTGATCGCGAAGATTCCGGTGTCGGAGCTGCCCGACATCCCGGATCTCTCCCCCGACGGGAAGGAGCTCTGGCTCACGAGCCGCAAAGCGAAGGCGGTCGATATCATCGATACCGCGACCAACCAGAAGGTGGCCACGATCCCGGTGGGGACGACGGCGGATCCCGATCCCCATGGGCTGGTGATCACCAAGTAGTGCACGGCTGGCCGACGACGGCTCAAAGGAGGGTGCGCACAGGATTTGTGAACCTCTCTACCTGAAGGGGGCCCGGCACCGATCGCCCGATCGCAGACGGCCAAGGTCTTGGACTATCTGGATCTCCTCGCGAAGGTCGCGATTGCTGCGTAGCGAGCGGCAGATCGTGAACGCTGGCGGGCGGATAGCTCAGCGGCAGAGCGGGGTCCTTATAAGGCTGAGGTCAGAGGTTCTGCACTCCTGACTCCTTCGGAACCTTGAAGGTGACGAGAAAGGCCACCATTGCCTGTTCCTCCTTCCTTCATCCTCGCCGCGGTTCAGGGCGCCGAACCTTCGGAGGGGCGATCTGGAGGAGCCGTTGGTCTGCGACGGGCACACAGCGCTCCACCGTGCGGTCGCACGAGCGATCGGCTTTGGGGAGGGCGTCGGGGAGCGTTCGTGCCAGGGTCTCCAGGTGCCGTTCCAGCCGCCGGAGCTCGCTGATTCGGCGGCGGAGCTCCGGGAGCTTCTCCCGGATCAGGGCCTTGAGGTGAGGCCGGGCTGTCCCACAACAGCCATCCTCCGTCGCCTCCACCAGCTCTTGAATCTGGCCGAGGGAGAGGTCGAGGAGCCGGGCCTGGCGGATGAATTGGAGCCGCCGGAGGTTCCCGGCGCTGAAGAGCCGCTGCCCGGCGGAGGCGTAGCCGTGCTCGGTGCGCTGGGGCGGCGGGAGCAGGCCGGCGGACTCGTAGAAGCGGATCGTTCGGGGATTCATGCCGAGGCGTCTGGACGCCTCCCCGATTTTCAGGCTTCCGTTTTGCATGACCTATCCCCTCCGTTTATTTCGACGGGATGCCCAGGAGTGCCTGGTGACACTGGTCGCACAGGGGTTTCGCCAGCGCCTGTAGGAGGAACCTGGTCTCGGCAGGCGCCTTGAGGTGCGACCGGTGGCACTCCGAGCAGCCGTTTCGAGGGTCCCGGTGATAGGAGGCATTGTGAAACGCCTTCTCTACCCTGGGATTCTCCCCCCCGTCCGGGTGACACTTCAAGCAGGTGCGGTCCCCCAGGGGGTAGCGCAATATCCCGGGATCCGTGTAGGCCCCGACGACCCATCGGCCGGTATCCCACGCGGCCAAAGCCTTGATGACCAGGTAGTCCTTCCGGTCGGCCCCGATGTGACAATCGATACATTTGACCCGCGCGGCGGCGTTGTGGGCCGCGGCGAGGGTGAGGAGCGGTCCGTCCACGCGAGCGAACGTCCTATAGACCTTTGCATGGAGGGGCCTCTCGGGGCGATGGCAGGCGATGCAGAATCGGTTGTCTTGCTCCAGGCGATCCGTGATGGTCGCCCCCGTCGCGAATCCCAGGAGCCCGGAAGCCAGGGCGATGCCGCCGGCCCAGAGGACTCGCCGAAGCCCCCGCCGGACCAGTGCTCACTCCCTCCGGGTCCGGACGTCCAGCGGCTATTTGACCTCCACTTCCACGACGTCGGAGAAGAGGATCCGCCCCGACGGACCCAGGAGGCCGCCCGCGGGGAGCGTCCATTTCCCCTTCTCCTTGTGCTCGTTCGGCTCCTCCGTGCCGTAGAGGAAGGCCGCCGCGAGCGTGTACCTGCCGGCTTTGGCCGGGGCCTG
>JACPSW010000047.1 GCA_016193045.1 Candidatus Rokuibacteriota bacterium
CCGCCCACGATGGCCCCGGGGATGGAGGTGGAGCCACCCAGGAGCAGCACCGGCAGCGACTTGAGCGCGATCAGCGACAGGCTGAACTGGACGCCGCTCTTGGCCCCCCACATGATACCGGCGACGATGGCCACGATCCCGGCCACCTACCAGACGATGATCCAGATCGTCTTGAGCGGGATGCCGAGGGACAGGGCCGCCTCGTGGTCATCCGCCACCGCGCGCAGCGCGCGGCCGATGCGCGTCCGCTGGAAGAACACCGCCAGCACGGTGACGAGGATCGCCGCCGTGAACGCGGCCGTCATCTCGAGCTGGTTGATCTGTACCCCGCGGAGGATGAAGGACTGGTCGGGAATGCCGACGTCGAGCTTCTTGACGTTGGCGCCCCAGAGCATCTCGCCGAAGCCCTCCAGGAAAAAGGTCAGGCCGATGGTGGCCATGAAGAGGATGATGTGCTCCTGGTTCACGAGGGGCCGCAGCACGATCCGCTCGACACAGAACGCGAGGAGGACCATCACGCCCATGGTCAGCACGAGGGCCACGGCGACCGGCGTTCCCCGCTCCATCAGGCCGACGAGCGTCAGGGCGGCGAACAGCACCATCACGCCCTGGGCGAAGTTGAACACGCCCGAGGCCTTGAAGATCAGGACGAACCCGAGCGCCACGAGGGAGTACATGAGCCCGGCGAAGAGGCCGCCGATCAGCACTTCGATGAGAAAGGCGGGCGAGCCCGCCATGTCCTTGAAGGGCGCGACCGCGATCGCGTAGAGAACCTCAACCATCAGATTGCGCCTCGCCCCTTTCGACGGTCAGTCATGGCCGACTCCCAGATACGCGTCAAGGACCCCCTGGTCCGTCCGGACCTGCTCGGGCGGGCCGTCGGCAATCTTCCGGCCGTAATCTAGCACCGCCACCCGGTCGGAGATGTCCATGACGACACCCATGTCGTGCTCGATGAGGGCGATGGTCGTGCCGAATTCGCTGTTGACGTCGAGAATGAAGCGGCACATGTCCTCCTTCTCCTCGACGTTCATGCCCGCCATCGGCTCGTCCAGCAGGAGCAGCGTGGGCTCGGCGGCCAAGGCGCGCGCCAGCTCCACCCGCTTCTGCAGCCCGTAGGGCAGTCGGCCGGCCGCCGTCTTCCGGATCGCCTGAATCTCGAGGAAGTCGATGATCCGCTCGACGAAGGCCCGGTGCTCGAGCTCCTGGCGCTTGGCCGGTCCCCAGTAGAGAGCGTCGAGCACAAAGCTGCCCTTCATCTTCAGGAGGCGTCCCGTCATGATGTTGTCCAGGACGTTCATCCCCTTGAAGAGGGCCACGTTCTGAAAGGTCCGGGCGATGCCCAGGGCCGCGACCTGGTCGGGCTTGAGCCACGTCCGGTCCTGCCCCTGGAAGATGATCCGTCCCTCGTAGGGGTGGTAGAACCCGCTGACGGCGTTCAGCAGGGTCGTCTTGCCCGCCCCGTTGGGGCCGATGATCGCGAGGATCTCGCCCGGCTGGATCTCCAGGCTCACCCGGTTCACGGCCACGAGGGCTCCGAAGCGGACGCTGACGCCGTCCACCTTCAGGAGGGGTCCGCCGCCGTTTCCCTCGCTCACCGTACTCCCACCACGCCCTCGAGCTCCGCCTCCCGGATCCTGACGTCGGCGCGCACGGTGCCCGTCCGGCCGTCCTCATAGGTGACCTTCGCCTCGACCGCCACGCGATCGGCGTCCGAGTACAGAGCCTCGATGAGCGGCGCGTACTTCTCGGCGATGAACCGCCGCCGGACCTTGCGGGACCGGGTAATCTCCTGGTCGTCCGGGTCCAGCTCCTTGTGGAGGATCAGGTACTTCCGGATCTGGGCTCCCCGGAGGAGCTCCTCCTCGCTCAGGCTCCGGTTGACTCGCACCACCTCCTGGCCGACGAGGTCCTGCACCTCCGGCTTCTGCGAGAGGTCCGTGTAGCTCGTGTACGGAATGTTCCGCCGCTCCGCCCAGTTGCCCACCGCCGCCAGGTCGATGTTGAGCATCGCGGTCACGTAGGGCCGGTCCTGGCCGACGCACACGGCCTCCTTGATGTAGGGGGAGAACTTGAGCTTGTTCTCGATGTACTTGGGGGCGAACACCGTGCCGCCCGCCAGCCGGCTGACGTCCTTGGCGCGGTCGATGATCCGTAGATGCCCGTCGTGGTCGATGAACCCGGCGTCCCCCGTGTGGACCCAGCCCTCCTCCAGGGTCTCCCGCGTTGCCTCGGGATTCTTATAGTAGCCCTGGAACACTCCCGGGCTCCGGAAGAGGACCTCCCCATTCTCGGAGATCCGGATCTCCACCCCCGGGATCGGCGTCCCGACCGTGTCCAGCCTGACGTCGCCGTCCTGCTGGATCGAGATGAGCGCGCTCGACTCGGTCATGCCGTAGACCTGCTTGAGATTGATCCCGAGCGACCGGAAAAAGACGAAGATCTCCGGGCCGATGGCCTCTCCCGCCGTGTACGCCCTGCGGATCCGACGCACCCCGAGGTTATCCTTGAGCGGCCCGTACACGAGGAGACGGCCGAACGGGTAGAGGAGGCGGGGCCACAGCGGCACGGGCCGGCGATTGAGGCGCTCCCGCTCCATCCGCTGGGCCAGCCGGAGGAAGAAATGGACCATGGCCCGCTTGATCCACGCCGCGTCCTCGATGCGAATCATGACGGTGGTCAGGAGGCTTTCCCAGATGGCCGGCACCGCGAAGAAATACGTGGGGCCGACCTCTTTCAGATCGTGCCGCACGGTGGCGGCGCTCTCCGGGCAGTTCGCCGCGAAGCCCAGGAGGATGGACTGCGAGAACGAGAAGATGTGGTCGCCCACCCAGGCCATGGGCAGGTACGCGAGCACCTCTTCGTCGCGGCGGAGCCCTTCGCGGGTCGCGGCGTTCCGGGCGGTGAGGATCAGGTTCCGGTGGGAGAGCATGACGCCCTTGGGGCTCCCGGTGGTGCCGGAGGTGTAGCAGATGATGGCGATGTCGTCGGCGCGCCCCTTGGCGACCTGATCCTCGAAGTAGGTGGGGTTGTCCTGCGCGAACTTCCTCCCCAGCTCCTGGAGCCGCTCGAGGCTCAGCAGGAACGGCTCGGCGTAGCTCCGGAGCCCGCGAGGGTCGTCGTAGATGACGTATTCCAGGCGCGGGCACTGGGCCTTGAGGTTGAGGAGCTTGTCAACCTGCTCCTGGTCCTCCACGATGGCGAACTTCGCTTCGGCATGGTCGATGACGTACTGCATCTCCTTCTCGATGGAGTCCTGGTAGAGGGGAACCGGCACCCCGCCGAGGGCCTGGGTCGCCAGCATCGCCCAGTAGAGCTGAGGGCGGTTGTCGCCGATAACGGCCGTCTTGTCCCCGCGGTCGAAGCCGAGCGAAGCGAGCCCGAGCGCGATGAGCCGGGCCTGCTCCAGGTAGTCGGCCCAGGTGTAGGACTGCCAGATCCCGTAGTCCTTCTCGCGGACCGCGACCTTGCCGGGGATCCGCTCCGCGTTCCCCCTGGCCAGCTTCGGAAACGTGTCGCGCTCCGGATCCAGCTCGCGGACGGGACTCGTCATGGGTGCCCTTCTGCCCTCCCTACGCCGCCTTCGCCGTTCTGCCGATGATGGTCCTCGCCGGGTCGATCTCCTCCCGGAGGATGCGCAGTTCCTGCTCCGTGGGAGGCTTCAGGGTTTCGACCCGTGCGGCCACGAGCGGCTTGAGCTCCATCTCCGCGAGCACCTGCTCGGGCGTGAGCCCCCCGAGCACGCCGAGGAGGGTCATCTTCTTCGAGTCCTCGTCGAAGCCGAAGACGGCCTTGGAGGTGACGATGCGCCACGGCCCGGTCCCGGCCGGAAGCCCTGCCCGCTCCCGCGCCTCTGGCGTGCCGTCCAGGTACCCGGGCGACGTGACGAAGTCCACGCGGGGAACGAACCGGCGCTTCTCGTGCATCATGATGATGATGGTCTTCCAGCAGAACGAGGCCACTTCGTTGGCGCCGCCCGAGCCGGGGAAGCGCTTCCTGGGGCGCTGGTAGTCCTCGCCGAGCAGCGTGGAGTTGACGTTGCCGTAGATATCGATCTGGGTGGCGCCCAGGACCCCGTAGTCCACGAGCCCCACCTGGGCCTGGGCGAAGATCTGGTTCATGCTGGTCCACGCCAGGGAGCGGTAGCAGTTCGACGGGCCCCCCATGGTGTTGCGCACGAACGGGGTCAACGGCGTCGGCCCGATGGCCCCGAACTCGAAGACCTGGACGAGCTGGGGCGCCTGGATCCGCTGGGCCAGGATCGCCGCGACCTGGGGCATGCCGAAGCCGATGAAGGCCGTCTTCTGGTCCTCCAGCAGGCGGGCGCAGAGGGCGATCATCACCTCGGCCTCGGTGCAGTCCTTCATCATGGCTCCCTCACCGCGATTTCGGGCGGGTCCCGTCGGCGCCCGGATGGGAGGCGGCGGACGGGGCGCCCCACGGCGCGGAGCGCACCGCGAGACACCGCGGGAGTGCGGCGTTTCGTCGCCGGGTGATCTCAAACTCCAGGCCTGCGGGAGTGAGCACCGTGGGGCTGACCGCCGACAGGACCCATCCGGGCACGTTCACCGGTAGCCTTCCTTCACGGTGGCGCGGCGGCGGAGGTCGTTGAGCCGGGCCAGGCCCACGCGCTTCTCGAGCATCTCCAGGTGCGACCCGACGCTGTACACGTATTTGTCCAGGTAACCCTTCAGCTGGCCCTGCCGTTCCAGCGTGTTGTACTCGGCGAAGTGCTCGAAGTCCATCTCGTACACCCCCGGGAGGCCGCCGGGGTAGGCGCCGAAGGGAGCGTAGACCACCGCGTCAACCATGTAGTACGGGATCGTCGTCTTGGAAGGGTCCTTCCTGATGTCCTCGTGATCGATGATCTCGTCGGTGGAGATGATCACCTTGCGGGAGGCGGCGGCGGTCTCGAGCGGGGAAACCCCGGGGCCGAAGCACCGGGCGTTGCCGTACACATCGGCCTGGTGGACGTGGATCAGCCCGACATCGGGGGTCACCGCGGGGACCAGGGCGATGGGTTTCCCCCCGAAGGGGTCCCGTACCACTTTGGCCCCCGAATACTTCAGCGTGTCCGTGCCGAGGAGCGCCCGTGTCGGGAGAAACGGCACGCCCATGCCCCCCGCCATGTGACGGAGCGTCAGCGTCCCGTTGGTCCACTCGGTGACCTTGATCTTCCCCTCCTCCACGGCCCGGTTCAGCGTGTCGCCCAGCCCCATGAACCCCACGTCGATGCGGGAGACCGCGCCGGCGGCCGCCAGGAGAGTGGATTCCATCAACGTGAACTTGGCGCAGTACCAGAGGTCGCGCCGCCCCTGGCGGATGATCTCGCGGATCAGCGCCAGCGGCCCGCGGGTGAAGGAGGAGAAGTCGAAGGAGACGTAATCGCCGTCGGCGACGAACCGGCGCACCGCGTCGGCGTCGGACAGGGTCTTATCCACGAACTCCCGCCGCTTGTGATCGCGCATCCAGGCGCGCACAGCGTCGGGATCGGTGAAGCGGAGCTCGCCTGCACCTTCGTGGAGAGTTTCCATGCTCCTCCGCGGCCCTGGCCGTCGCTGCCGAAATGGCTGCCAGAGTCTAGCCCAGGCAAGGTTGCCTGTCAAGGACTTTGGCTGGTAACACAAGGGTTTACGCTGACTTTTCTGAGGTCCGCAAGAGGTCGGGTAGTATAGGGACGAAGCCGATGGGCGCGTGGGCGTTACCGCTCCTTCTCGTGGGGTTCTGGGGGATCGCCCAGCTGGACCTCGACTGCGCCCACAAAAGCCGGTCCCGGGCCCAGTTGGATCGGATCCGCCTGGCCGAGATCGAGACGGCAGAGGACAACGCTCAGGCCGCGCTGCGGGAGGCCCTGGGGGGATGCCTGGCGGGGGCCGAGCCCGACCGCTGCCGGCAGGAAACCCGGCAGCGATTCAGCGCCGCCTGGACGACCCAGAAGACCCAGATCGAGGAGAAATACCGACGATTGCAGGAGGAGTTCGAGGTGCGCTGCCGGGCATCGCTCACCTGACGCCCGGCTCCGGAATGCTGCTATCGCCCCCTTTGAGGAAAGAATCGGGCCTCCCGCCGTTCCTCCCAGGCGCGGTTGGCCTCCGTCAGCTCCCCCGAGGTCATGCACTCGTTCTGGGCTTTGACGACCTCCTCGATGAGGCTCCGGGGATCCACGTGGAAGGATTCGTGGAGAAGGCGCTTCGTGTGCCGGAAGGCGGTCGGAGACGCTTGAAAGCACTTGTCCACTATTCGCTTCACCGCGGCCTCGAACTCCCCCGGGGGCGCCACCCAGTTCACGAGTCCGATGGCCCGGGCCTCCGCGGCGGTGACCTCGTCGTTGAGGAGGGCCAGCTCCTTGGCCCGCCCGATGCCGACCACCCGGGCCAGGCGCAGCACGGCGCCGTCGGGGATAAGCCCGTGGCGGGTGGCCCCGAGGCCGAGGACCCCGTCCGCGGTCGCCAGCCGGAAATCGCACGCCAGGGCCAGCTGGAGGCCGCCCCCGATGCAGTAGCCGTGGATCGCCGCGAGCACCGGCTTCCCGGCGTCCTCCAGGCCGTTGAGCCCGCGGATCCAGTGCCGGTAGAAAGGCTCCTCGACCTGGCCGGCGGCGAGCGCGGTCCGATCCATTCCCGACGAGAAGGCCCGGCCCGCGCCGCGGACGACGATGACCCACACGTTGGGATCGCGCGCCGCCTCCTCCGCGGCATCGGCCAGCGCGGCGGCCAGGGACTTGTTCAGGGCGTTCAGGACTGCGGGGCGGTTCAGGGTGATCGCCCCCACCCCGTCCTTCACGTCATAGAGCACGCTCGGCTCATTCATCGGGCCCAAGCCCTTTCGAGCGCCGGCTTTGCCGGCGCAACCCGTTCTGGGGGAGGCATCGGAGGGGGCCGTCGAGGCCCCCTCCGAACGTGTCATCGGAGGCCCAGGATCTCGCGGGCGATGACCATGCGCTGCACCTCGGAAGTCCCCTCGCCGATCTCGCAGAGCTTGACGTCGCGGAAGATGCGCTCGACGGGGAATTCCCGCATGTAGCCGGCGCCGCCGTGGAGCTGGACGGCCCGGGTGGCCGCGCGCATGCCTACCTCGGAGGCGAAGACCTTGGCCATGGAGGCGGCGTACCGCACGGGCTGTCCCCGGTCTTTCAGGTAGGCGGCCCGGAGCGTCAGGAGGCGCGCGGCCTCGATGTCGGTCGCCATCTCCGCCAGCATCCCCTGGATCCCGTCGAACTCGGCCAGCGTCTTCCCGAAGGCCGTCCGCTGCTTCACGTAGCCCAGCGAGGCGTCCAGCGCCCCCTGGGCGAGCCCCACGGCCATCGCCGCCATGGCGATGCGACCGCCCTCGAGAACCTGCAGGGTGTTCACGAACCCCATGTTGAGCTCCCCCAGCAGGTTCTCCGCCGGGACGCGCGCGCCGTCGAAGACCAGCTCCGAGGTGTCAGAGGCGTGGAGCCCCAGCTTCACGTAGCGCTGGCCGGGACTGAACCCCGGCATTCCCTTTTCGAGAATGAACGCGGAGATCCCCTTGGCCCCCCGCGCAGGATCGGTCACGGCCATGACCACCGCGATCTGTCCCACGCTGCCGTTGGTGATGAAGGCCTTCGTCCCGTTCAGGACGAAGTGCTCGCCCTGGGGGACGGCCATGGACTTCATCGCCGCCGCGTCGGAGCCCGAGCCGGGCTCCGTGAGGCCCCACGCGCCGATGGCCTCGCCCCGGGCGAGGCGTCCCAGGTACTTCTCCTTCTGGACCTTCGTCCCGAACAGGTTGATGTGGTTGGTGCAGAGGGAGTTGTGCGCCCACATCGTGATCCCCACCGAGGCGTCCACCCGGTTGAGCTCCTCGACGATGAGGGCGTAGGAGACGTAATCCAGCCCCGCGCCGCCGTTTTCGGGCGGGACGAGCACCCCCATGAAGCCGAGCTCGCCCAGCTTCATGACGATCGCGTGCGGGAACTCCGCGGTCTCGTCGTGCCGGGACGCCACGGGGGCGATCTCGCCCAGGGCGAACTCCCGGGCAACCTTGCGGATCTCCTGCTGCTCCGGGGTCAGATCGAAGTCCATGGCTTAGTCATCATCCATCTTCAACATGCCCAAGGCATGTTGACCGTGGGCCATGCCGGTTAGAGCAATCCGTTGCACACGATCCCATGCCCTTACCCTCTGCCCAAGGCATGTTGACCGTGGGCCAACCGGGTTGCGTCACTCCGCCGGGGACTCGTCCACCTGTCTCCTCTATGCGGCGGCGCGGATGTGGTCGCGGACGAAGCGGACGATCTCCTGAGTGGACGTCCCCGGAGTGAATAGCTCCTTGACGCCCATCGCCTTGAGCGCGGCGATGTCCTCGGGGGGGATGATCCCCCCGCCGAACACCACGATGTCCTCGGCGCCCTTCTCCTTGAGGAGCTCCAGCACCCGCTTGAAGAGGTAGTTGTGGGCGCCGGAGAGGACGCTGAGCCCCACCGCGTCCACATCCTCCTGGATCGCGGTGGCCACCACCTGCTCGGGCGTCTGGTGGAGACCCGTGTAGATCACCTCGAACCCCCCGTCCCGCAGGGCCCGGGCCACGATCTTGGCGCCCCGATCGTGCCCGTCCAACCCCGGTTTTGCCACCAGCACCCTGACTTTACGCTCAGCCATCTTGCCACCTCGTTCGAGCATGGGCTTCGCCCGCGCAACCCATCGGGCCGGAGGGGGGCGGAGCCCCCCTCCGGGCATTCACCTCAGCACCGCGCGGATGCGCTCCCCGTTCATCCCGATCTGCTGCTTGTCGCCCTGCACCACCTTCCAGTCGAATCCCTTGCCGTCGTTGGTGAAGCGCGGGATGACGTGGAAGTGAAAGTGCGGCACGGACTGAAAGGCGGCCGCGCCGTTGGCCTGGAGGATGTTGACCCCGTCGGCCTGCACGGCGCCCTTGACGGCCGTGGCCACTTTCTTCACCGTCGCGATCGCGGCCTGGAGGTCCAAGACCTCCACGTCGAAGATCGAGGCGGCGTGGCTCTTGGTGATCACCAGGCAGTGGCCCGGGTTCAGCGGGTTGATGTCCATGAAGGCCAGGGCCTTCGAGTCCTCGTAGATCTTGAACGAGGGGATCTGCCCATCCCGGATCTTGCAGAAGACACAGTCCGCCATGCCCACCTCCTAGAAGATGATGGGTTCCCGGTAGAGGCCGAACGCCTCGCGATAGACATCCGAGATCTCGCCGAGGCTCGCGTGGTCCTTGACGGCGTCGATGAGCACCGGCATCAGGTTCCGGCCGTTCCGGCACGCTTCGGCGACCTGCTTCAGGCGCCGCTCCACCTTGGATTGGTCGCGCGACGCCTTCAGGCGCTTCACCTTGTCGATCTGCTCGAGCTCCACGGTCTCGTCGATCCGGAGGTAGTTGATCGGTTTCTCCTCCGCCATGACGTACTTGTTGACTCCCACGACCGTCCGGTCGCCTCGGTCCTCCATGAGCTGGTACCGATAGGCGGCGTCGGCGATCTCCCGCTGCGGATAGCCCAGATCGATGGCGCGGACGATCCCGCCCAGCTCGTCGATCTTCCGGATGTAGGTCCACGCCGCCTCCTCCATCCGATCGGTCAGCGTCTCCAGGTAGTACGAGCCGCCCAGCGGGTCGCTAGTGAGGGGGACCCCGGTCTCCTCGGCGATGATCTGCTGGGTGCGGAGGGCGACCGTCACCGCCTCCTCCGTGGGCAGCGCCCAGGTCTCGTCGTAGGAATTGGTGTGGAGCGACTGCGCGCCACCCAGCACGGCGGCCAGGGCCTGGAGGGCCACCCGGGCGATGTTGTTCAGGGGCTGCTGGGCGGTGGCCGAGACGCCGGCGGTCTGGGTATGGGTGCGGAGGCGCATGGACTCCGGGCGCCGGGCGCCGAAGCGCTCCCGCATCACCGTCGCCCAGATGCGGCGGGCGGCCCGGAGCTTGGCGATCTCCTCGAAGAAGTCGCTGTGGATGTCGAAGAAAAAGGAGAGACGGGGTGCGAAGGCATCCACGTCGAGGCCGCGGTTCACGGCGGCCTGGACGTACCCGATGCCGTCGGCCAGCGTGAAGGCCAGCTCCTGGACCGCCGTGCTGCCGGCTTCCCGGATGTGGTAGCCGGAGATGGAGACCGGGTTGAACTTCGGGACATGCTTGGCGGTGAACTCGATCATGTCCACCACGATGCGCACCGCGGGCTCGGGGGAGCAGATCCATTCCTTCTGGGCGATGAACTCCTTGAGCATATCGTTCTGCATGGTGCCGCCGACCTTGTCCCAGCTGACGCCCTGCCGGTCGGCGACGGCCAGGTACATGGCCAGGGCCACCGACGCCGTGCAGTTGATGGTCATGGAGGTGGTGACCTCGCCGAGCGGGATCCCCTCGAAGAGCCGCTCCATGTCCGCGAGCGTCGAGATCGAGACGCCCTCCTTGCCAACCTCCCCCCGGGCGCGCGGATGGTCGGCGTCGTACCCCATGAGGGCGGGCATGTCGAAGGCCGTGGAGAGCCCGGTCTGCCCCTGCGCGAGGAGGTACTTGAAGCGGGCATTGGTGTCTTCGGGCCGGCCGAATCCCGCGAACATGCGCATGGTCCAGAGCCGCCCGCGGTACATCGTGGGATAGACCCCGCGGGTGAATGGATACTCGCCGGGGACGCCCAGCTTCGCCTCGTAGTCGAACCCCCGGAGGTCGGCGGGAGTGTAGAGCGGCTTGACGGGAAGGCCCGAGAGGGTCTCGTAGGGCACCGGCCGCTCGGATGAGCCCTTCATCCCGGCGCGCTCGCTTTTCTCAGGGTCGTCCATGCTTTCCGTCTCCTCACCGGTCTCCGAGCACGTGGCGGGCGATGACCAGCTTCTGGATCTGCGACGTCCCCTCGTAGATCTGGGTGATCTTGGCGTCCCGGAAGTAGCGCTCGACCTGGTACTCCTTGATGTACCCGTAGCCGCCGTGGACCTGGATCGCGTCGGTGGTGACCTTCATGGCCATCTCGGACGCGAACAGCTTGGCCATGGAGGCCTCGGGACCGAACGGCCGGCCGGCATCCTTCAAGGCCGCGGCCCGCCAGATCAGGAGCCGCGCCGCCTCGATGGCCGTCGCCATATCCGCCAGCATCCACTGCACCATCTGGTGCTGGGCGATGGGGACCCCGAAGGATTTGCGCTCCTTGGCATACGGCACGGAGAGGTCGAAGGCTCCGGCGGCGATCCCCAGCGCCTGCGCCGCGATGCCGATGCGCCCCCCGTCGAGGGTGCCCATGGCGATCTTGAAGCCCATCCCCTCCTCCGCCAGGCGGTTGGCCGCCCGCACGCGGCACTCTTCGAAGACGAACTCCGCGGTGTCCGAGGCGCGGATCCCCAGCTTGTCCTCGACCTTGGGCACGAGAAAGCCCGGCGTGCCCCTCTCGATGAGGAACGCCGAGATGCCGCGGTGCGCCTTCGCCGGATCGGTCTGGGCGAACACGAGCGCCACGGAGGCCTCGCGGCCGTTGGTGACGAAGACCTTCCGGCCGTTCAGCACGTACCCGTCGCCGTCGCGGACCGCCAGCGTGTGCTGGTTGGTGGCGTCCGACCCTGCCTGAGGTTCCGTCAATGCGAAGCACCCGATCTGCTGACCGCTGGCGAAGGGGATGAGGAATTTCTTCTGCTGCTCGTCGGTGCCGTACTTGAGGACCGGATCGCAGTAGAGCGAGTTGTTGACGGACATGATCACCGCGTGCGAGGCGCACGCCTTGGCGATCTCCTCCAGCGCGAGCACGTACGCGACGGTATCGGCCCCGCTCCCCCCGTACGCCTCGGGCACGGCGATGCCCAACAGCCCCAGCTCCCCCATGCGCTTGACGGTCTCGTGGGGGAAGCGCGCCTCCCGGTCGAGCACGGCGGCGACGGGCTTCACCTCTTTTTCGGCGAACTCCCGCGCCAGGGCCTGGATCATCTGCTGCTCTTCCGTGAGCTCGATTTGCATGTCACCCACCTGCGCTTTGACGCCCGTCGGCGGCTGGCCCTCGCTCGCGAGGCCTCCGCCGGCCACCCGTCAGTGATTCGCGGTGCGGGGAACCCTCCGGACTCGCTCCCGTCGCTCCCGTTCCCAGACCCATCCCCAACATCACGCGTCTCACCCGATCGCTCGCCCGGGGTGTGCGGTCCGGTTTCCCCTGCCCCGCTCGGTCACGACGGGGACCCGGCCGTCTCCGGCAATGCTCGCTCGACCCAGATCGCCGACGGGCCTCCACTCCGTCGCCGGGTGACCGCCGAAGGCCAGGGGAGCGAGGACAGTTGCCGGCCGGCTCATAGCGTCACTTCTCCAGCAACCGCTTGAATTCCTGCGTGAGGAGCGGGACCACCTCGAAGAGGTCCCCGACGATCCCGAAGTCGGCGACCTTGAAGATCGGCGCCTCCGGGTCCTTGTTGACCGCCACGATGATCTTGGAGGTCCGCATCCCGGCCAGATGCTGGATCGCGCCCGAGATCCCGAAGCCCAGGTAGAGCTTGGGGGAGATGGTGCGGCCGGTCTGGCCGATCTGGAAGCGGTGGGGACGCCAGCCGGCGTCCACGGCCGCCCGCGAGGCGCCCACGGCGGCGCCGACCACCTTCGCCAGCTCCTCGAGGATCACGAAGTTCTCGGGGCCCTTCATGCCGCGCCCGCCCGACACGACGATGTCGGCCTCGGTCAGCTCGGGCAGTCCCGTGGAGGCCTCCTCCTTCCGCTCCGCCAGCGTCATGGTCCCCTGCGAAATGGCCACCGCGGGACGCTCGATTTGGGGCGCCGCTCCGGTCTTCGGATCCTCGAGCCGGAAGACGTTGGGCCTGAGCGTCGCCAGCCAGGGCGGTTTGCTCCAGCCGACCTTCGACAGGAGCTTGCCCGCGTAGACGGGCCGCGTGGCGACGAGCTTGCCATCCTGGGCGGAAAACGCGACCGAGTCGGCGGCCAGGCCGACCCCCAGGCGGGCGGCCAGCCGCGCCAGCAGCTCCCTCTGGCGCGCCGTCACCGCCCCGAAGATCGCCTGCGGCGTTTGGGCGGCCGCCAGCTCCGCCAGGGCGGGTGTCCAGACCTCGCCGCGGTAAGGGGCCAGGGCGGGGTTTTCCAGGAGCCACACCCGGGCAGCCCCCCACTCCGCCAGCTGCTTCAGACCCTCATCGGTGGCCTTGTCGGTGAGCCACACTGCTTCCACCTGGCCGCCCAGCTGCCGCGCCAGGCGCGCGCCCTCGCCGAGCACCTCTCCCGTGACCTTCTTCGGGCGCCCGGCCCGATCATCTTCGACGATGCACCAGAACGCGCTCGCCATCGGCCCCCCTCCCCGCTCTCCCCCGCTGCCTTCCTAGATCGCCTTGGCGTCTTCTCTGAGCGATCGGACGAGTTCTTTCACGGCCTCGGCCGGCTCTCCCGGAACAATGCGCCCCGGGGGGCGCGGCGGCAGCGCCTCCAGCGCGACCACGAAGAGCTGGGCGCCATCGGCGGTCTGGCCGAGGTCGGCGGCCTTCACGTCTTTGATCTCCTTCTTCTTGGCCCCCATGATGCCCTTCAGGGTCGGGTAGCGCGGCTCGTTGAGCCCCTTCTGGGCGGAGAGCACGCAGGGAAGCGGGATGGTGAAGATCTCGAGCGCCCCCTCCACCTGACGCCCGGCGCGCACGGACTTGCCGTCCTCCGAGATCGTCTCCTCCATGATCCAGGACGCGCAGGGCCAGCCGAGCAGGTCGGCCACCTGGGCCGGCACCGCCCCCATGTCGTCGTCGATGGCCTGGCGGCCGAAGAGCACCAGCTGCGGCGCCTCCTGCTTGATCGCCGCCGCCAGGGCCCGGGCCACGGTGAGGCTGTCGGCGTTCTCCCATGCGGGGTCGCGGAGGTGCAGCGCGCGGTCGGCCCCCATGGCCAGGCAGGAGCGCAGGGCTTCCTTGGCGCGCTCGGGACCCAGCGTGACGGCGACGACCTCCCCCTGCCCCCGCTTCTCCTTGATGCGGAGCGCCTCCTCCACGGCATACTCATCGTAGGGCGAGACGATCCACGTGATGCCGGTGGTGTCGATCCCCTTGGCGTCGGCGGCGATCTTCACCTGCGTGGCGGTGTCCGGCACCTGCTTGATCGGGACGAGGATCTTCATGGCCTGACTCCTTCGTACGTGAGTTCCCGCGAGATCCAGAAGCGGTCGCCGGGAATGAAGACGCGATCGTACACGATGGGGGCCCCGGCGCCGCCCCAGGAAACGCGCTCCGAGCGGAACGCCGGCGCCCCCGCCCGGCAGCCCAGTTCGCGGGCCTCCCGGCTCCGGAGGGTGACGGCGAAGATGGTTTCCCGGGCGCGGGTCACCTCGATGCCGAGCTTGTAACGGAGCACATTCCGGAGCGGCGTCGTCGCCAGATCAGCCTTCGCCACCTCCTCGCCGATGCCGGCCGGGAGGAACGAGCGTTGGTAGCTCATCGGATGCCCCTTCACGAGCCGGAGGCGGTCCAGCACGAACACCGCCTCGCCGCGGCGGAGCCGGAGCCCCTGGGCTACCCGGCGATCGGGCTGCCTGAACTCGCTCGCCAGGAAGCGGGTCTCGACGGCCTCGCCCTTGGCGGACAGGTCGCCCGCGAAGGTCCGAAGGTTGAGGATATCGTAGTCGATGGAGGGGGACGCCACGAAGGTGCCGAGGCCGTGGCGACGGGCGATGAGCCCGTCCCGCTCGAGGAGCTCGAGCGCCTGCCTGAGGGTCATCAGGGTGACGCCGAACTCGCGCGCCAGCGCGCGCTGATTATCGAGGCGGGCCCCCGCGCTCAGCGCGCCCCCGCGAATCCGCTCGCGGAAAGCCTCGGCGATCTGGAGGTAGCGGGGGACGCGGCCGTTGACTCTCGCCATATGTACTCGGTGCGACTGTTCTAGAACTCTGCGGCCCGCAGGAATGCGCTCACCACCATAACCGGAATCTCACTGACTGGACAGGAACTTACAGCGGGCAGCCAGAGGTATTCTACTTTGCGGGGGCTGGGGGTGTCAAACGCGGGGACGGGCCGCTCACCCGTTCCCGATCATGGCTCCACAGGGCCTGGGCCACGGTGGTCTCGACGTCCTCGAGACCGAACGGCTTGGACAGGAGAAAATCCACGCCCTTGGTGCGGGCTTCCTCAGGATCGATCCGGTCGCCATATCCGGTGAGCAGGGCGACGGGAGTCTCCGGGTGCCGGAACTTGACCGCGCTTGCGACCTGCCAGCCGGTGACCTCGGGCATCGCCAGGTCGGTGATGACCAGATCAAACCGCCCGTCCTCCAAAGCGGTGAGCCCCGACCGGCCATCGGCACAGGCCACCACCGCGTGGCCTTGGCTGGCCAGCAGCTCATCCAGCACCTCTCGCACTTCAGGTTCGTCGTCGATGACGAGAATCTTGGCGCTGCGAGGGGGCTTGAGGGGAAGGGTCTTGTCCGATGCCGCTGGGATCTCTTGGCCCACGGGAAGGCGGATGGTGAAGGCGCTCCCGCACCCCTCTCGGCTCTGGACCTCGATCTCCCCGCCGTGGCGGGTGATGATCCCGTAGACGACGCTGAGCCCAAGCCCACTGCCCTTTTCGCCCTTCGTCGTGAAGAAGGGGTCGAAGACCCGTCTCCGGACCTCCTCGCTCATCCCGATCCCGCTGTCGGCCACGACGCAGGAGACCTGCCCCGTCTCGGCCGCCGTCTTCAGCGTGACCTGCCCGCCGTCCGACATGGCATCCAGGGCGTTGAGCACGAGGTTCGTGAGGGCCTCCCGGAGCTCGGACGGGTCCCCAGCCACCGGAGGAAGCGGAGCCGCTTCCACGCGGATGTCGTACGCGAGGCCCCGGGCCTGGGCCTCATCCTTCCAGCGGGAGCGGGTCAGGTCCACCACCTCGTCGACCACCTGGGTGAGGTCGACGGCCTGAACCGGCCGCGCGCGCCGCATCCGCGCGAACTCCTGGATCCGCCGAACGGTCTGGGCGGCGTCCCGCGCGGCCTTCTCGATCACCCGGAGCTGCCGCTCGAGTTCCGGTTCGTGGGGCCGGTCGAGGAGCAGCCGCACCCGGCCCACGATGGCCGCCAGGGCATTGTTGAAATCGTGGGCCACCCCGGCCGCCATCTCGCCCAGGGCGCGGAGCCGCTCGCCTTGAATGACTCGCTGCTGGGTGACCTCGATCTCCCCCAGGGCGGCGCGGAGGTCTCCGTACAGGCGAGTATTCTCCAGAGCGATGGCCGCCTGGTCGGCGAGCTTGGTCAGGACGGCGAGGTCCCGGGGCGTGAACGGCCGGGCGTCGCGGTTCACGACCCAGAGGAGCCCTGTGATGGCCTTGCCGAACCGCAAGGGAACCACGGCCTGCGCCACAAACCCCTCCCCGGCGGCGGCGGCGGCGTAGTCCTGGGAGATCCGCGGGTCGTGGAGGTAGTCGGTGGTCGTGAACGGCTCACCCGTTTCCAGCACCCGCCCACCCGTGCCCCGGCCGGGGGTGATGGTCACCGCCAGGAGGGCGTCGGTGCGAGCCCCGGCGACGGCGACGATCGTGGCCGTGCCGGTCTCCCGGTCGCAGGGGGCCAGAAACGCCAGGTCGCCCCCGCACAGCCCGCGGGCCCGCTCCACGATCCGCTGGAACACCTCTCGACGATCCAGCGACGAGGTGACCTCCCGGGCCACGGCCTCCAGGGCGACGGCTTCCTGGTGCTGACGCCGTATCTCCTCCAGCAGCCGGGCCCGCTCGAGGGCGACCGCCGTCTGGTTGGCGATGAGCGTGAAGAGGCGGACCTCCTCCGCGGTGAAGCGCCGGGGACGCCGGCCGTGCGCCCCCATCACGCCGATGATGGTGTCCCCTGCCAGCATCGGCACCACCATGCTCGAGACGACCCCGTGATCGCGGAGGACGGAGGGAACGCTGAAGCGCGACTCCGTCGCCAGCTCCTCCACGATCACCGGGGCATTCAGCCGGAGGGCGTACCCGGCCGGGGAATGGAGCCCGGTCTCCACCCGCACCGTCCCGACGACCCCCGGATTCCAGCCGACCCCCGCGACCAGCCGGAGCACCTGGTCCTCCTCGTCGGGCAGCAAGACGCCGCAGAGGTCCACGCCGAAGACCTCCGCCGCGACGCCGACCGAGGCGTCCAGGATCTCTTGAGTCCCGGGAGCGAGCAATACCGCCTGTGAGAGGCGAAGGAGCGCGGCCTGATCCGCCAGCCGCCGGACCGTCTCGCGGTGGAGCCAGGTGTTCTCCAGGGCGACGGCCGCGTGATCCGCGAAGGCCTGGGCCACGCGGATCTCTTCCGCGGTGAAGACCCGCCCGGTCGTGTCTCGGACGACGAGCGCCCCGATCGCGGCGTCCTTGACGAGCAGCGGTACCGCGAGCGCCGCGTGAAACGGGGTCGGCTCGATCCGCGCCCGGGCCTCGGGCGTCAGCACGATCTGGCAATCGCTTATGAGGTCGCGGGTGACCACCGGCCGGCGCTCACGCAGGGCGAGCGCCCCCAAGCCCGTTCCCGGTGAGAGGACCAGAGGCTGGTCTCCGGGGAGCCCGGCGTCCCCGGACACGGCCAGTGCTACCAGGGTCCCGGATTCGGGCTCCAGCCGAAAGAGCGCGGACACCCGGGTGCCCAGCAGGACCCGCACGCTGTCCGCGATCCGCTGCGCGACCTCGCCGAGGTCGAGGGATTGAGAAATAAGGCGTCCCACCTCGGCGAGGCTCTCCGCGGCCCGCTCGCGGCGTTGCGCCTCTCCGAAGAGCCGGGCGTTTTCGATCGCGATGGCGGCTTGGCTGCCGAAGGACGTCAGGATCTCCAATTCCCCCGGGCTGAAGCGATAGGGGTGGCGCGTGAAGAGTGACAACACGCCGACGAGCTGGGCTCGCACCACGAGCGGGAGGCTGACGAGGGAGGCACACCCTTCCTGCCGTATCCACTCCGCGTTGACGGCCCGGGGATCGGCGAGCACGTCTTCCAGGACGAGCGGCTGCCGCGCGGCGGCGACGTGACCGGTCAACCCTTCGCCGAAGGCCAACTCGATCCTTCGCCCCGACCGGGGAGGGCCGAGGACCCCGGCTTCTGACCGAAGTGCCAGGCGGCCGCCTTCGACCACCCAGATCCGCGATGCGGAGTCGGGGTGGAGGTCGATGGCCGCTTGGGCCACGCGCTCCAGCACCTCCGGGAGCGCCAGCGAGGAGGTCACCGCTTGGGCCAGCCGCGCGAGAGCATCAAACCGGTGGCCTTTCTCCGTAAACGTGAGGAGATCGGCCGTCCGGGACTGGCGCTGCCTGTCGCCGGAAGGCCCCTGGATCCACACCGGGTCCTGGGCGGCGGGCTTCCCTCCTCGCCTCTCCAGGGCGCGGCGGACCGTCTCTTCGAGATCCCGCCGGGAAAAGGGCTTGATCAGATACTCGAACGCCCCGTCCGTGACCGCTTGGCGGAGGGTCTGGAGCGAGGCATAGGCCGTAATCATCACCACCTCGATCGTCGCATCGTGGGCCTTGATCTGCTGGAGCACCTCGAGGCCATCCATGGTGGGCATCTTGATGTCCAGGAACACCAGGTCAGGCCGGAAGGTGGGGAGGAGCTGAAGGGCCGCGACGCCGCTCTCGACCGTCTCGACGCGGCACGCACCCCGGAGCATCATGCGAAGGGACTCCCGCACCCCCAGTTCGTCGTCCACCACGAGGATGCGCGGCTTGTCGGGCATGGAAGGCTCCGCTCCTCAGATGAAGTTCTGCAGATTCCATGCCTGGAAATCCTCGATGCGGCGCCACTGAACCGATTGAATTTCCATGGTTTTGGACCCCGGAAGCTGGCTGAGGAGGGAGGGGCGGGAGTCATACCGGCACTCACATGCCAGGATGGACCCGGACGGCCCTCGCAGGCCGGTCTCCTCGGACGCCCTCCTGAGTAATCTTTCTGTCGGAGGCCCTCCTGAGTAATCTTTCTGATAGAGGCCCGGGCTCGGAAGCAGTCGCGCTATACTGGGCGGGCCGGCATGCTCAGAATCCAGGACCTGCACGTTTTCTACGGCGATATCCAGGCCCTCTGGGGCGTTTCCTTCGACGTTCACGACCGGGAAATCGTCACCCTGGTGGGCTCGAACGGGGCCGGCAAGACCACCACCCTCCGGACCATCTCCGGCGTCCTCCGCGCCGCACGGGGAGCGATCGCCCTCGACGGGGCGCCGATCGACCGGCTGCCTCCCCACGCGATCGTGGCGCGGGGGATCGGCCACATCCCGGAGGGGCGCCGCCTCTGGCCCGGGATGACCGTGCTGGAAAATCTCGAGCTGGGCGCCTACCCGCGGGAGGCGCGTCCGAAGCACCGCGAGAGCCAGGAGTGGGTGTTCTCCCTCTTCCCGCTGCTGGCGGAACGGAAGGGGCAGTTGGCGGGCACGCTCTCCGGGGGCGAGCAGCAGATGCTGGCCATCGGTCGGGCCCTCATGGCGCGGCCGAAGGTCTTGATGCTGGACGAGCCGTCACTCGGCCTGGCCCCGCGCCTCGTCGCCGAGCTCTTCCGCATCGTCGGCGAGATCAACGCCCAGGGCGTGACCGTCCTCCTGGTGGAGCAGAACGTGCATCAGGCCCTGGAGATCGCCCACCGCGCCTACGTCCTGGAAACGGGCCGCATCGTGAAGGAAGGCGCGGCCCGCGACCTCCTGAACGACCCCGCCATCAAAGAGGCCTACCTCGGCCTCTGATTCATGCCTGACCCCAACGATGGCGCCAGGACGCAGAGGACGGCGGGCGGCGCGGTCATTGCCTACCGGCTCTGGCGGCCGGGGGGACCACGCCAGCTCCTCGTGCTGCTCCACGGTCTCGCCAGCAACATGACCCGGTGGTCGGAATTCGTGGCCCGGACGACCCTGAGGGATTCCTGGGATCTCCTCCGCGTCGATCTCCGCGGCCAGGGTCTGTCCGTTCACCGCGGCCGCGCTGGCATGGCTGAATGGTGCGGCGATCTGGCGGCCATCCTCGACGCCGAGGGCTATCCGCAAGCCGTGGTGGGAGGGCACTGCCTCGGCGCGAACATCGCCGTAGAGTTCGCGGCGCGTCATCCCGGGAAGGTCTCGGGGCTGGTTCTCATCGAGCCCATGCCGCGCGAGGCGTTGACCGGCCCGATGCGGCAGATCGCCCGGCTCCGGCCCCTCTTCGGGCCGGCGGTCTGGCTCATCCGCGCGCTGAACGCGCTGGGCGTCCATCGCCGGCGGCTCGAGCCGCTCGACCTCGAGGAGTTCGATCGGGAGACCCGCGCGGCGATCTCGGCAGGGGGAGCGGCCGAGGCGCTGCTGGAGCGGTACGCGTCTCCCTGGCTCGACCTGCGCACCACGCCGAGCGGGGCGTACCTACAGGCGCTGATCGCCGTGGGCGGCCGGCTCCCCGATCTGTCGGCCATCCGGACCCCGGTCCTCGCGCTCCTGTCCACGGGGAGTGCCTTCACCGATCCGATGATCACGGAGCAGTGGCTGGCCGGGTTCCCGGACTACCGGATCGTCAGGCTGGACGCCCGGCACTGGATCCCCACCGAGCAGCCGGAGGCGATGCGCCGGGCGATCGAGGATTGGTGCGGTGGGGCTACTTCTCGTGCGCGAGTTTCTGTGAGAACTCGATGAGGGTTTCCAGTTTCCGCTGCGCGGCGCCGGAATCGACGGAGTGGGACGCCAGGCCGACCCCTTCTTTCAGGTCCCGGGCCTTGCCGCCCACCACCAGCGCGGCGGCCGCGTTCATCAGCACGATGTCCCGCTTCGCCCCGTCGCCGCCGCTCAGGATGTGGCGGATGATCTGAGCGTTCTCGGCCCGGTCGCCGCCCTGAAGGTCGCCGATCGCCGCTCGCGTCATTCCGAAATCCTCCGGGCGCACCCTGAAGCTCCGCACCACGCCCTCGCGGACCTCTGAGATCTGGCTCTCTCCCGTGTTCGAGATCTCGTCCAGCCCGTCGGCGCCGTGGACGACGTAGGCCCGGACCGTCCCCAGTTCCGCAAGCACCCGGGCCAGCGGCTCGGTGAGGGCAGGCGAGTAGACCCCGATGACCTGGGCGTTGGCGCCCGCCGGATTGGTGAGCGGCCCGAGCATGTTGAACACGGTACGGATCCCCATCTCGCGCCGCGCCGCCATCACGTGCTTCATGGCCGTGTGCAACAGCGGCGCGTAGAGAAAGCCAATTCCGATCTCGTCAACGCAGCGCGCCACCTTGGCGGGCGGGAGCTCCAGGTTGATCCCGAGCGTCTCCACCACGTCGGCGGAGCCGCACAGGGAGGAGACCGAACGGTTGCCGTGCTTGGCCACCTTCAGCCCCGCCCCCGCGACCACGAAGGCCGTCGCCGTCGAGACGTTGAACGTCCCGGCCGCGTCCCCGCCGGTCCCGCAGGTGTCGATGAGCATCTCGCGGTCCGTCCCGGTGAGGGCGGCCACCTCCTCTCCACGGGTCTTCACCCGGACGGCCTTCTGGGATCGCCTCCATGGCCGCCGCCGCCTCGATGCGGCTCAGGTCCCTTTTGTCCACCAGCGCCCGCACCGCCTCGGTAATGATCGGGCTCGTCATATTCCCTCGGAGGGGGGCTCCGCCCCCCTTCCGACACCTCCCCCCTTGGATTCCGCGGGCAAAGCCCGCGCTCGAACGCGTCGAATTATACGCTAGTCCTGGCGGCGGGCGCCGAAGGTGGCCACCGCCGCGAGGATCTCCTCGAAATTGACAGGCTTCGAGAGCACCGCATCGATCCCTTTGCCGTGAAGCTCGTCGGGCGAGAGCTCGACCCCCCATCCGGTGACCAGCAGCACCGGCACCGAGGGGGCCTGATCCTTCACGGCCCGGGCCACCTGCCAGCCGCTCACGCCGGGCATGGCGAGGTCGGTGAAGACCATGTCGAAGGGCTCGGCCTCGAAGCGCCGGATGGCCTCCCCGCCGTCGGTGAGGAGGACCGCCGAATGTCCCCCGGCGGCGAGGATGTCCCCTAGCACCTCCAGCACCGTCTGCTCGTCGTCCACCACCAGGCAGCGGAGCGGCGCGACGGGCTCGAGCGCCGCCGGACCCGGGGGCTCCGCCTCGACCGTGCTCACCGGGAACGTCAGGTGGAAGGTGGCGCCCTGGCCCTCGGCGCTCTCGACGCGGATCTGCCCCCCGTGGCGCGACACGATGCCGTAGGTGATGGAGAGCCCGAGGCCCGTCCCGCTCGGACCCTTGGTGGTGAAGAACGGGTCGAAGATCAGGGGCTGGACGTCCGCAGTCATGCCGACACCCGTGTCGCTCACGTCGAGCGAGACGGTCGTCTCGTCGGCCCGCGTGGCCAGGGTCAGCGTTCCCCCCTCGGGCATGGCGTCCACCGCGTTCAGGATCAGGTTGGTGAGGACCTCACGGAGTTCCGCGGGGTCTCCCCACACCCGCGGGACCGGGGTCAGGTCCGTCGTGACGTGGATCGTGACCCCCCGGCTCTGCGGGTCCTCCTGCCAGCGCGACTGGGTCACCTCGAGGGCGTCCTGGACCACGCGGTTGAGGTCCACCGCCACGAACGGCTGGTCGCGCCGGATCCGGGCGAACTCCTGAATGCGCCGGACGGTCCGCGCGCCGTCGGTCGCGGCCCGCTCGATGACCTGGAGCCACTGCCGGAGCTTGGGGTCCTCCACGCGCCGCATGAGCAGCTGGGCGCGCCCGAGGATGGATGACAAGAGATTGTTGAAGTCGTGGGCGACGCCCGAGGCCATCTCGCCGAGCGCCCGGAGCTTCTCCGTGCGGATGAGCTGGTCCTGGGCCGCCGCCAGCTCACGGTAGGCGCGGGCGCGCTCGTCGAAGAGCCGTGCGCTCCGGATGGCGAGGGCCGCGAGGCCCGCGATGTTCACGAGCAGCCGCTCGTCGGCCTGGCTGAAGGCCTGGGCATTGCTCCGGAGGATCAGCGCGCCGATGGTCGAGTCGCCGGCCACCATGGGCACGCCGAGCCAGTGCGGGTAGCGGGTCGAGCTCTCGACGGGGCTCACCCCCTCGCGCCGGCATTCTTCCACGTAGTCATCCGTCCGGATCGGCCGCCCCCGCTCGAGCACCCGGGTCACGAGCCGGCCTCCAAACGGGTAGCGCAAAGGGCCGGGCCGCTCCACGCCGTCGTCCATGCGCAGGACCACGTCGAGCTCGTGAGCGGCCTCGTCGTGGAGGAGGATCACGATGTTCCGGGCGTCCAGCACCCGCCCCACTTGGTGGGAAATGGCCCGGACGAGCTCGCCGAGATCGAGCTGGCCGGTGACCGCCCGCGACAGCTCGTGGAGCACCGACAGCTCCTCGAGCCGGCGCCGGTTGTCGTCGAAGAGCCGGGCGTTCTCCACGGCCGCGCCCGCCTGGCTCCCCATCGCCTCGACGAGGGCGACCTCCCGCTCGGAGAACTCCCGCGTCCGCTCCCACCACACCGCGACGAAGGCGCCGATGACCCGCTCCCGGGCCACGATGGGCGCAAAGAGCTGAACCCGGTGCGGCGCGCCGGTTTTGATGGAATCGGGAATGCGGGGATCCTCGGGCACGTTGCTGGAGACCTGCACGCGCCGGGATCTGAACCCCTCGGCGTAGAACGCGCTCCCCACGGGATTGATCTGGGCCTTCCGGATCGTGTCCAGCAGGTGGGGCGGCACCCGGTAGCCCACGACCGGATCGAGCCGGCCGCTGGCGGGGTTGACCATCCACACCCCGACGGAGTCGCATTCGATGGTCCGGGCCACCTGGCGGAGGAAGTGACGGAGGAGCGGGTAGAGGTCGAGGGTGGACGAGAGCGTCCGGCTGACGCTGAGCAGCGCCTCGGTCTCGCGGAGTTTTTCCTCCGTCTGGCGCGCCAGCTCGGCGTTCTCCAGGGCCAGCCCCACCTGGGAGGCCACGCCCTCGACCAGACGGACCTCGGCCGGCATGAACGACCGCCCGGTAGCCCACCAGACGAGGAACAGCCCGCCGACGATCTCCCCCCGCACCGGGGTCGGGGCGAAGAGGA
>JACPSW010000048.1 GCA_016193045.1 Candidatus Rokuibacteriota bacterium
AAGATCCGCGCCGGTGTCGGGGATTACATTGTCGAACGTCACGCTCTCGCCTTCGCGCTGGCGAGAAAATGTGGCGGTCACGCGCGGTAGTGGAAAGGGTTGGTAGCCTGCGTCGTAGGCGAAAGTGCGCCTGATCACGAATGGTCGCTCCTCGAATCCCACTCGCGCGATGTATGGATGTCCCCCAATCACAATCGCTCGGTCGAGGATGTCAAATACGTCGTCGGCCTCCGCGATGACCTTCCCTGCCTGCACCGCTACCCATGTCCCCTTGTGAATGGGCAGCAGCGAATCTCGTACCATCCAGTAAGATTCCTCGTTCGCCAGGAAATCAGGATGCACATGCGCTCTCTGTCGAGCTGGTAGTCTGTCCGTTAACTTGTCCATTTCGCTAGAACCCCAGCGCCCGGACTTCGTCGCGGAAGCGCTCCACGTTCCTGAGCTTGATCTCCTCGTAGCCGCGGATCAGGTCCGGCAGGTTGGCCAGCTTCACGGCGCGCTCGTAGGTCCCGTTGGAGAGGTCGGCCAGCGCCTTCTCGACGAGGCTCCGGTACTCGCCGATGAGGGCGCGCTCGACCTGCCGCACCTTGGCGCGGCCGAACGGGTCGAGGGCCGTGCCCCTGAGCCCGCGGAGCGCGACGAGCAGGCGGAACGCCCCGTCGAACCATCTGCCGAGCGTGATCTTCTTCTTGAGCCCCAGGGCGCGCAGGATCGGCGGCTGGAGGTGGTACTGGATCTTGACTCCCCCAGGGAACTGGGCTCCAAGCGACGTCGCGATTTCGGGCGTCAGATGGAGCCGGGCCACCTCGTACTCGTCCTTGTAGGCCATGAGCTTGAAGAGATGGCGCGCGACGGCCTCGCTGAGCCGCGTCTCGCCTGACACGGCGCGACGCTCGGCGTCGAGGACCCGTTTCACGAAGTCGACGTACTCCCGGGCGTAGGCGGCGGTCTGGTAGGCGATCAGCTCGGGCACCCGGATCTCCAGGAGCCGGCGAAGCTTCCCCTTGGCGTCAACGGAGCTGACCAGAGCGCGCGCCTCCGCGGTGAGCACTCGGCCCGCCTCGACCGAGCCCAGGCGGGGCCGCTTGAGGGTCTTGACCCATTCCGGGTCCACGACGAGCAGCCGGCCGGCGCGGAAGGCCTGGGTGTTCATCGGGACGGCGACGCCGTTCAGGACGATTGCCTCCTCGATGGCGGCGGCGCTCACGGGGATGGCGCCGGCCTGGTAGGCGGCGCCCAGCACGAGCATGTTCGCGGCCATGTGGTCGTTGAAGAGCGTCTCGGCGAGGCCGAGGGCGTCGAGGAAGACGTTCTCGTCCTTCCGCGTGACCCGGTTGACGGACGTGATGAGGCCGTTCGTCTCGGGGAACTGGACCTCGGTGGAGGTCACCATGGCCCCCGTGGGGACCTGGCTGGTAGAGACCACGGCAATCGTTTTCTCGGGCCGCGCGTGGGAGAGATTCTGCGCGTAGGTGGCCACGAGGAGGTCGAACCCGAGGTAGCAGTCGGCCTCGCCGGCGCCCACCTTGCCCGACACCTCCCAGGGGGAGTCCGAGATCTTCAGGTGCGAAACGACGGGGCCGCCCTTCTGGCTGAGGCCGGTCTGGTCGAGCCCGCGGACGCTCTTGCCGTCGAGGAGCGCGGCGGTCCCCAGGATCTGGTTCACCGTCACGACGCCGGTGCCGCCGATCCCCATCATGAAGACGCTGCACTCGCGCGCGACCCTGAGCGCGGGCTCCGGAAGTTCCCGCTCGACCTTGAAGGCTTTCCGTTCCCTCTTCAGCGGCTCGCCCAGCGGGATGACCGTCAGGAACGACGGGCAGTCGCCGAGCAGGCAGGAGTAATCCTTGTTGCAGGAGGACTGGTGGATCTGGGTCTTGCGGCCGAACTCCGTCTCCACCGGGTGGACGCTGAGGCAGTTGGACTTCACCCCGCAGTCGCCGCACCCCTCGCACACGGCCTCGTTGATGACCACGCGCATGGCCGGGTCGGCCAGCTTCCCCCGCTTGCGCAGCCGCCGCTTCTCGGCGGCGCAGCGCTGGTCGTAGATCAGGATGGTGGCGCCCGGGATTTCCTGCAGCACGCGCTGGGCCTCGTCCAGGCGGTCCCGGTGCCACACCTCGACGCCCTTCGCCCAGCGGGTCCCGCCGGGGTACTTCTCCGGCTCGTCGGTCAGCACGAGGATCTTCTTGACTCCTTCGGCCTCCAGCTGCCGGGTGAGCTCGGGCACCGGCACCGCCCCGGCGGCGTCCTGGCCCCCCGTCATCGCCACCGCCGAGTTGTAGAGGATCTTGTAGGTGATGTTGGTGCCCGCGGCCACGGCCTGGCGGATCGCCAGGGAGCCCGAGTGGAAGAGCGTGCCGTCGCCCAGGTTCTGGAAGATGTGCGGCATCTCGGTGAACGGGGCCATGCCGACCCACTGGGCGCCCTCGCCGCCCATGTGGGTGATGCCGAGCGTGTTGCGGTTCATCGCGAGCACCATGCCGTGGCAGCCGATGCCGGCGGCGGCCATGGAGCCCTCCGGCACCACCGTCGAGCGGTTGTGGGGGCAGCCGGAGCAGAAGAAGGGCTGCCGGGTCAAGGTGAGCGCGGCGGGCCGCTCCCTGACCGCCTGGTACAGCGCCAGCCGGGCGCGCAAAGCGTCCGACGGCACGCGCCGCTCGAGCCGCGCGGCCACGATCTCGGCGACCCGGTCGGCGTCCAGCTCGCCGTCGGCGGGGACGAGGACGCCGCCCTCGGCGTCGCGCTTGCCGACGACGCGCGGCCGTTCGGCCTGGTTGTAGAGGATGTCGCGGATGAAGAGCTCCATCAGCCCGCGCTTCTCCTCGATGACGAAGAGCTCTTCGAGCCCCCGCGCGAACTCCCGGATGATGCCGGGCTCCATCGGGAAGAGCATCCCGATCTTGAGCAGGCGGATGCCGTGGCGGCGGAGCGCCCCGTCGTCCAGGCCGAGGTCGCGCAGCCCCTGGCGGAGGTCGTAGTAGGTCTTGCCCGCGGCGGCGATGCCGAGCCACGCGTCGGGCGTGGGCACGGTGATCCGGTTCAGCCCGTTGGCGGCGGCGAAGGCCCGGGCCGCCTCGAGCCGCCCGTAATGGATCTCGCGCTCCATCTCGAGGCCGAAGGGGGGGAGGAGCAGCGGGTTCTGGGTGGGCTGCCAGGGGCCGCCGTCGAAGGTGAAGCCGGGGTCGGCGATCACGATGCGGTCGGGCGAGACCTCCGCCGTGCCGATGCCGTCGGCCACGTCGGTCACGATCTTGAAGCCGACCCAGAGCCCCGAGTAGCGCGACAGCTCGAAGCCCAGCCGGCCGAGGTCCAGGATGTCCTGGACGCCGCCGGGGTAGAGGACCGGGAACAGGGCGTCGTACATCGTGACTTCGGTGTGGGTCGGCAGGGTCGAGGACTTGGAGACCGGATCGTCGCCGGCGACGGCCAGCACACCGCCGTGCCGGCCCGCCCCCGCGAAGTTGGCGTGCTTGAAGATGTCCCCGCAGCGGTCCACGCCCGGCCCCTTGCCGTACCACAGGCCCAGCACCCCGTCGTACTTCGGCCGGGGGAAGAGATTGGCCAGCTGGCTGCCGAAGATGGCCGTGGCGCCGAGGTCCTCGTTGAGGCCGGAGAGGAACACGACGTGGTGCTCCCGGAGGAGGTCCGGGTTGCGCTCGAAGGCCGTGTCCAGCCCGCCCAGCGGCGAGCCGCGGTACCCCGACACGAGGGTGGCCGTCCGGAGCCCCCGGCGCCGGTCGGCGCGGTGCTGGTCCAGCGGCAGGCGGACGAGGGCCTGGATCCCCGACAGGAAGATCACGCCTTCTTCCTGGCGGTACTTCGCGTCCAGCGAGAAGTCGTGTTTAGTCTTCACCCTTTCCCTCCGTGTCTGACACCGGTGTCTGACACCGTTAGGTGGCGCTAGATGCCGACCGACATGCCGCCGTCCACAAAGAGCACCTGGCCGGTGACGAAGCCGGCCTCGTCCGACGCCAGGAAGCAGTGCACGTTGGCGATCTCGTCCGGGCCGGCGATCCGACCCATGGGGATCTTGGCGATGATCCCCTCCTTGATCTTATCAGGCACGCCGGCGAGCATCGCCGTCATGGTGGCGCCCGGGGCGACGCAGTTTACCGTCACGCCGTACTTGGCGTACTCGAGGGCGAGAGTCTTCGTGAGGCCGATCACCCCCGCCTTGGAGGCCGAGTAGTTGGCCTGGCCGATGTTCCCCAGCGACCCGATGGAGGAGGTGTTGATCACCCGCCCCCACCCCCGCTCGCGCATCCCGGGCAGCACCGCCTGGGCGCAGAGGAAGGTCCCCTTGAGATTCACGTCGAGGACCTGGTCCCACTGCTCCTCCGTCATCTTGGCGGCCATGGCGTCCCGGTTGATCCCGGCATTGTTGATCAGGACGTCCACCCTGCCCCACGCCCCGATCACCTGGCGGACCATTTCCTCGACCTGGGCCTTCTGGGTCACGTCGCCCGCGAGGGCCAGGGCCTTCGCGCCGCCCGCCTGGATTTCCTCCGCGACCTTCTTCGCGCCGGCCGCGTTGGCGTCGTTGACCGCCACCGACGCGCCCTCCCGGGCGAAGCGCCTCGCCGTCGCCTCGCCGATCCCGCCGGCCGCCCCGGTGATCAGCGCCACCTTCCCCTGGAGCCGCATCAGTGCCTCCTCATCAGGAGGACCGACTGCTCAAACTGGAGCACGGTCTCTCCCCGCTGATTCTTCACCACGGTGTCGAAGACGACAACCCCCCGGTCGGGCTTGGAGGACTCCTTGGCCTCCTTCACCGTGAGCTCGGTGTGGACGGTGTCGCCGAAGCGGACCGGCCCGGTGAAGCGGAGCTTGTCCATCCCCAGGAGGGCGAGCGTCGTCCCCTCGAACAGGCCGAGCTGGTTCTGCTGGCCGCCGGAGACCCCGAGCGTGAAGAGCCCGTGGGCGATGCGCCCGCCGAAGGGGGTCTTCTTGGCGAACTCCTCGTCGGTGTGCAGCGGATTGAAGTCGCCGGTGAGGCCGGCGAACTGGGAGACGTCGCCCGGGTTGACCGTCCGGGCCTGGCTCTGGAAGGTCTCGCCGACCTTGAACTCCTCGAAATGGCGCCCGCGGGGTTGATGGGTCATGGGTTCCTCCATTCCAGGTCCTTGGAGATGATCACGCGCAGGATCTCGGACGTCCCCCCGCCCAGGAGCAGAAACCGGGCGTCCCTGAAATAGCGCTGAACAGGATACTCCATGGCGAAGCCGTAGGAGGCGAAGATGCGCGAGGCCTCGTCGGCCACCCGGTTGGCCATCTCCGAGGCGACGAGCTTGGCCATGGCGGCTTCCCGCGTCACCGGCAGCCCCTGGTCCAGCGACCAGGCGGCATGGTAGGTCTGGAGCGTCGCGCCGTGGATGGCCGCGAGCATGTCGGCCAGCTTGAAGGCGATGGCCTGGTGCTCGCCGATCGGCTTGCCGAAGGCGACCCGCTCGCGCGAGTACCTGAGCGCCGCGTCGTAGGCGGCGCGGGCCAGGCCGAGGGCGAGGGCGGCGGTCATGACCCTGATCTCGGAGAGAATGCCGCCTACTTTTTCGATCCCGCCCGTCTCCCCGCCCAGCAGGTTGGCCGCGGGCACGCGGACGTCCTCCAGGATGATCTCGCCCGTGTCGGAGGCGCGCACCCCCATCTTCTCGATCTTCTTCCCCAGCGTGATGCCGGGCATCGTGTGGCGGTCCACCAGAAAGAGGGCGATGTGCTTCATGCCGCGCTCCGGGGAGGTCTTGGCGGCCACGGTCAGGAAATCAGCCACCGGCGCGCTGGTCACCCAGGTCTTCGTCCCCTTGAGGACGTAGTGATCGCCGCGTTGCTCGGCCATGGTCGTGATGTTGCCCACATCCGAGCCGGCGTTGGGCTCGGTCAGGGCGAACGTGCCGATCTTCTCTCCTTTGACGGCCGGCACGAGGTACTTCTGCCGCTGCTCCTCGTTGCCGTACTTGAAGACGAAGTAGGTTCCCATGAGCGACTGCATGCAGGCCGCCGCCGCCACCGACATGGATCCCCGGGCCATCTCCTCCGCCCACAGGCAGTAGGTGACCATGTCGGCCGCCGAGCCGCCGTACGCTTCGGGATAGCGGAGGCCGAAGTGCCCCAGCTCCCCGACCCGCCTGAAGAGGGCGAGCGGAAACTCGCCCTTGGCGTCCAGCTCGTCGGCCACCGGAGCGATCTCGGCGTCCACGAACTTGGCCACCGCGCGGCGGAAGGCCTGCTGTTCGTCGGTGAGACGAAAGTCCATTAGCGGGTGACCACGGGCGGATCGCCCTTGATGCGCATCGTGGCCCTGAGGCGCTCCGTGGCCGCGGCGTCTACCGACCGGCTCTTCGGGTCGATGACGACGCCGTAGGCCTCGCGCGCCATCTCCAGGGAAATGAACTCGTCGAGGACGTCGTGCAGGACCTTCTGCGGGTCTCGTTCCGCCGGCACGCCGTAGCCGCCCGCGCCCGGCTGCTGGAACGAAATCACGTCGCCGTACTC
>JACPSW010000054.1 GCA_016193045.1 Candidatus Rokuibacteriota bacterium
AGCACGTAGAAGACGGCCGCCAGGATGAATCCCGCCCAGAGCGTGCCGCTCACGGTGGCGAGCGGCTTGGCGCTTCCCTTTCCCGCCGTCGCATAGAGGGCGTTGGCCTCAATGAGCAGGATGATCACAGCCGAGATCACGGCCATCGCGACTTTCCTACCAGGGCTCAGGGTCTCCACCAGATTGAGGTGGCTCGCCGCGCCCATGAAGAAGAGCATCGGGATGGAGAAGAGGACATTGGTCCGCGAGGCGACTCCCGCGCGGCCTCCCGCCGCGGCCGCCGCCGGGTTGGCGGGCTTGCCACCCGCAGTGTCAATGGCGTTCTGGATGACGATCTTCTGCTTGGGCCAGATGACGAACCAGACGTTGAGCCACATGAAGGACCCGAGGGTCCCCCCCAGGAAGATCGCCCAGCCGTAGGATGTCGCGAAGAACTCCCTCACCCCCCCGAACTGTCCCATCCGGTGCAACAGGTAGATCCAGCCGGAGAGGAACGTGACCATGGCGGCCCAGCGGAACCACCAGAGCGCGCGGGGAACCAGTTTCTGAATCGCGCCGCTCCGCACGGGGGGGTCGGTCTCCGCGAAGAAGGGGGTCTGGACGAAATTGAAGTAGTAGAGGATCCCGATCCAGGTGATGCCGGAGAGGAAGTGAATCCACCGCAGGAGAAAGAGCCATCCGTCTGAGCTCGCGAGTGCCATAGACGCCTCCATCCTCCGCGTGCGTGAGGGTTATTCGTCCTCGTCTTCGTCCTCGTCCTCGATTTCATCCTCCTCGAGGTCTTCGTCCTCGTCGTCGAAGTCCTCGTCGAAGTCTTCGTCCTCGTCGTCCAGGTCCTTGTCCTCCAGGTCTTCTTCGTCGCCGTTGTCGGCGTAGTAGGGGTTTTCCTCGTTCTCGATCCACGGCCGTTCCGGGAGCCGCGCCATAGTGCTCCTCCGGGTCGCTCCCAACTTGACTCTCGAATATTTTGGCCGAATTATAGCAAATGGCCCAAGGCTGTCCACGGGATTTTGGGCCGTGTCGCTCTAGAACGGTGCTTCCCGCTCCAGGCGCTTGAGGAGGGCGTCGCGATGCTGGCGAAAGGCCGCGAGGCGCGACCCGGGCACGGGCGCTCCCGGGATGAATCGCTCGGCCAGCGGATCCACGAAGCGCCCCCGCCGCATCACCCGGTAATCGAGATGGGGCCCCGTCGAGAGCCCCGTCGACCCGACCCGGCCGATGACCTGGCGCTGGCGCACGTGCTGCCCGCGGCGGACCGCCACCTTTGAGAGGTGGTTGTACATCGTCTTGTAGCTGCGGGCGTGCCGGAGGGTGATGGTCAGGCCGTTGCCCCCGTCCCGCCCGGCGGCTTCCACAACCCCGTCCGCCACCGCGCGAACCGGCGTGCCGGACGGGGCCGCATAGTCCACGGCCAGGTGCGGGCGCACGCCGCCGAGGATGGGGTGGCGTCGGGCCTGGGAGTACCGGGAGGTGATCCGCGTGAAGTCGAGGGGCGCGCGCAGGAACATCTTCCGGACGGAGCGGCCCGCGGCGTCGAAGTAATGGAGCTTCCCGTCCCGCATCGGGAACGCGATCGCGGTCAGCGTTGGTCTCCCGGCGCTCCCGTACCCGGCGATGAGGATGCTCCCGTATCCGACGAGCTCGTCGTTCACGAAGCGCTTCTCGACGAGGAGGCGGAACCGATCTCCCGGCAGCGCGTCGGCCGCGAAGTCGAAGTCCCACTCGAACAGGTGCACGAACCGGGCGGCGAGGGCCGGGGTCTCGCCGCGCCGCTCCATGCTCTCGAACAATGACCCCTCGAGCGTTCCCGCCAGGGGGACCACCCGTGTCGCCACCGGCAGGGACACCTTCCGCACCTGCCAGCGGCTCCCCTCCGGGCGGAGCTCGTACCGGACGGTCGGCGCGGGCTGGTAGGTCACCTGCCGGATGCGTCCGTCATGGCCCCACGCCACTCGCAGGCGCTCGCCCGGCTGAAGGCGGCGGAGTGCCACCTCGTCCCGGAGGGCGGCGATGATGCCCGCTGCCTGCGCGGCATCCACGCGGCTCCTGCGCAGCGCCTGCTCGAGGGTCTCGCCGGGCCGGAGGGAGGTTTCCGCGACAGGCGCCGGCCGCCGCGGCGCCTCGGCCGTGGGCGTCACCGTGAGGCCCAGGGCGACCGCCAGAAAAGCGACAACGCGCAGGGTCATCTGGACACGCATGAGCACAACCCTTTTGACCTTATCACACGATGCGTGCCCCAGCGAAACTGTCGCCGCCTCGCGTTCCTCGTGCGAATGGTGTATGAAGCAGGGAGTGCCAGGGAAAAAGGAGGCCGCTGACATGTGGACGTTTTCCATCCGGGATCACGTGGGCTGGATGCTGCTGCTCCTCGCCGCGCTCCTCACCGCCGGGTGTGTGATGCCGTCGATGGGTCCGCCTCCGCCGCGGGCGGACGTGCTGGTCCCCGACGCCCGCTTTGGCGGAAGTGCCGCGGATGTGCTCGGCCATCCGGATCTGGCGCCCAAGGTCCGGGCCCTCTTCGGCGCGGACTGGGAGGCAGCAGCGACGGCCCGCGGCGGAACGGCGGTCCGGGCGGGCGAGTTCTTCGGGAAGGCGGCTCCGCCGCGGCGGCTCGGCATCGACGGCCGGCAGTACGTTGCCGTCATGGGGTGCGCGCCAGCGGTGTGCCGGACCCACCGCGGCCTGCTGCTGATCCAGGCCGACGGCGAGCAGCTGCGCGCCCGCCTGGACGAGGCGGGATACACGCACTACTACGCCTTCGGCCTCGGGGCCGTCGTGGATCCTCCGACGCGGGCGTTGCTGGACGCCGCGTGGACGGCGCTGGGGGGAGGGGGTTAGCGCGCATTATTCACGAACGGCGATGGTGCGAGCGGGCGGGTGGCGCAGGGTGCAGTCCCCACGGGGCCGCGCGCAGTGGGCCCCCCTCGTCCCGTCCGCCGCGCGCAGCGCGGCGTTCGGGCGAGTGGACTCCCCACCCGTTGTCAAGCAGTTTGTGCGAGCGGCTGCCGCCGACTCGGGTCATAACAAGTTTGGGTCCGC
>JACPSW010000023.1:0-19590 GCA_016193045.1 Candidatus Rokuibacteriota bacterium
CCTTGAGCAGCTTCTCCATCAGCCCGTCAATGTGTTTGTCGCGCGCCATCCCGGGAGTAACGATACCGGCGGGCCCTCCTCCTGTCAAATCACCATCTGGGCACGGGCACCCCGGGCTGTCGCCACGCCCGTGCCCCGCCGAGATCCCGCGCGCCGCTCGATTCCACTGCCCGATCCGTACCTGCTATGTTAGGGCGAGACCCCAGGAGGATGCCATGAGCCGAGGATCGTGGACGTTCGTCCGCTCCACCCCGATTCACTCACGCGGGAAGCTGACGCTCAGGGAGGATGTCTGGCGCCTCCCGACCGGGCGCGAGGAAACCTATCCGGTGCTGGCGGTGGGGGTGACGGTCGGCGTGGTTCCGTTCGTGGACCCCGAGCACATCGTGCTGGTGCGGCAGTTCCGCCACCTGACGCGGGACGACTCGTGGGAGCTGCCGGGCGGCGGGGCGCGGGCGGGGGAATCGCCCGAGGAGGCGGCCCAGCGCGAGCTCAGGGAGGAAGGCGGCTATCGGGCCGGCCGCCTCACCTTCCTCTGCCGGTTCTTCCCCTCCAGCGCGTACCTGGACGAGATCGCGTACTGCTACATCGGCGAGCGGCTCGTGGCGGACGCGCTTCCGTCCGACGACGATGAGTTCTTCGAGCGCCGCGTGGTGCCGTTCGAGGAAGCGCTGGCGATGGCGCTGGACGACCGGGTCACCGAGTCCGTGTCGAAGATGGCGATCCTCGCCGCCGGCCTCCGGCGGGGAGGCGGCCCGCTGCGCTCGGAGAGATGAAGCGATTTCACCCTGACCCTCTCCCCCTCCGGGGGCGAGGGGACCGAGGCGACTCCCTCTCCGGGTGCGCTCACTTCAGCGACCCGGTCCCCATCAGCGCGACCTGATCCGTCGCGGTGGCGGTCCACGCCTGGGTGCGCCGCGTCACGCCGCGCATGAGCCCCCCATAGGCGAACCGCACCATCAGCCCCGTCGCGATGATCAGCACCGACATGGCCGCAGCCTGGGCGGTGTCCCCCGCATCGTCCATCAGCAGGACGGCGACCGCGGCCAGCTCGGTCCCCGGCGCGACCAGGAACACCACCGCCGAGAGGGTCACCATCGCGTTCAGGAAGAAGTACATGCTGATCGCGATGATCGAGGGGAGCGCGATGGGCACGGTCACCCGCCAGAACGTCTTGTAGAACGGAACCCCCATGGAGGACCCCACGTTCTCGAACTCGGCGTCCATCTGCCTAAGCGACGTCGTGGCGGTGAGGAAGGGGACCGTGAAGTAGTGGATCAGGTTGGAGATCACCAGGATCGCCAGCGTCCCGTAGAGCCGGTTGAGGAGGCTGCCGGGCACGTTGAAGGTGAAGATGTAGGCCAGCCCGAGCACCATCCCGGGGATCGACACGGGCAGCAGCGAGAGCGCGTAGAGCGGCGCGCTGGCCCGGGTCCGCCACTTCTCGACGAGGTAGGCACCGATGAAAACGATGGCCGTCCCCCCCACGGCGGTGAGGGCCGAGACGTACACGCTGTTCAGCAGGGGGGTGTAGCCGCCCACGGTATCGAAGGCATAGTGCTTGAGGGTGAAGGCGAGCCGGTAGGGCCAGCGCTCGACCAGAGAGACGACCAGGATGACCAGGTAGACCGCGGCGATGCTCGCCGCGATGAGGAAGCAGTACGCGAACAGACTCCACTCCGCCAGCGGGTTCTTCCGCGGCTCCAGGGGCTTGGCCGACGAGCTGACCAGTGCGTACTGCCGCCGTTGAATCAGGCGGTCCACCACGAAGGCGACCAGGGCGGGAATCAGGAGCACGACGGACACGGTGGCGCCCATGGTGAAGTTCTGCTGGCCGACGACCTGGTTGTAGATCTCGGTCGCCATCACCGAGAACTTTCCCCCGATGACCTTGGGCGCGCCGAAGTCCGTGATCACCAGGGTGAAGACCACGAAGCAGGCGCTCATCAACCCGTACTTGACGCCGGGCAGGGTCACCGTCCGAAACGTCTTCAGCCGCGATGCGCCGAGCGCCGAGGCAGCATCGTAGAGGCGGGCGTCCGTGGCGGTGAGCGCGGCGATCAGGATCAGCATGGCGTGGGGGAAGCAGTAGAACACCTCGGCCATGATGATGCCCTTGGCGCCGTACACGCCGATGTTGATGTCGGTCAGCCGGGTCCAGATCCCGTTGTTGCCGAAGATGTAGACGAAGGCGATCCCCTGGACCAGCGACGGGGCGAAGATGGGGAGCATGGCCACGACGCGAAAGACCCCCCGCCACGGCATGAGGGTGCGCGTCAGGGCATACGCGTAGAGGAATGCTAGGAACACCGTGACCACCATCGCGACCACCGAGACGTACAGGCTGTTGGTGATGGAGGCCGCGATGGCCGGAGTCGAGAAGTAGCGGACGTAGTTCGCCAGGCCGACGAACGCCCCGTCGTTGTCGAGGAGGCTGCGCCAGAGCACCTTGGCCATCGGGTAGAGCACGAAGAGGTAGAGGAAGAGGCCGAACAGGCCGATGAGGAGGTAGCGCAGCGCCGTCTCGCCGTCGAGGCGGTGGCGGACGACGCTGTCGGGGATCGCGCGGTCGGCTCGGAGGACGGCCACGAGGTTCAATCTCCGTCAGAGAACACGCGCAGGGCCTCGGGGTTGAGGACCAGCGGCAGCTCGGCGCCTTCCCGCGCGCCGACCTCGGCCAGGGCGTTCACGGCCACGTCGCACTCGAGCGTGGGCCCCGTGTCCCCCGGGAGGGCCAGGCCCAGGCGCGTGAAAGCGCCCAGGAACTGCATCGCGCAGATGCGCGTGACGATCCGGTTCTCCCCGTCGCGCACGGCCGGGCCGATCAGGATCTCCTCGGGGCGGATGGCCAGCGTCAGGCGGGTGCCGGCAGGCGGCGTCGGGCCCGGACGGTGGCGGAGCTCCACGGAGCCGACCCGGACCCACCCGGGCCGCTCGCACGCCGTGGCACGAATGAAGTTCATGTGGCCGACGAAGCGGGCCACGAAGAGGGACGAGGGCTCGGTGTAGATCTCGACGGGGCTGCCGATCTGCTCGACCACGCCGTGGTTCATCACCGCGATGCGGTCGGCCATGGTCAGGGCCTCCTCCTGGTCGTGGGTCACCATGATCGTCGTGATGCCCAGGCGGCGCTGGAGGGCCTTGATCTCCACCCGGAGCGCCTGGCGGACGCGGGCGTCGAGGGCCGACAGGGGCTCGTCCAGGAGCAGGAGCGAGGGTGATGGGGCCAGCGCCCGGGCCAGGGCCACCCGCTGCTGCTCGCCGCCGGACAGCTGCGCGGGGTACCGGCGCTTGTGGGGGCGGAGGTGGACGAGATCGAGGAGCTCGTCCACGCGTCGCTCGATCTCGGCCCGCGGCATCCGCCGCGTCTCCAAGCCGTAGGCGACGTTGCGCGCGACGGGGAGGTTCGGAAAGAGGGCGTAGGACTGGAAGACGATGCCGTAGTTCCTCTCGCTGGGGGGGAGGGCCGACACGTCGCAACCCCGCATCCGCACGACGCCGGCGTTCTGGCGCTCGAGGCCGGCGATGACGCGGAGAAGGGTCGTCTTCCCGCAGCCGCTGGGGCCGAGGAAGCAGACGAACTCGCCCTCGCCGACCCAGAGCGAGACGCTCTCGAGGGCGATGACCTCGCCGAACTTCTTGGCGATGCCATCGAGCTCGACGGCGGGCGGACGGGACGCTACGCTACTTGGCGTACCGCTTCTGCCACTCGGCCAGGATCCGGTCACGGTTCTTGGCCGACCAGTCGAAATCGTTCGGATACACGACCTTGCTGATGTCCTTCGGCAGCCCTTCGGGGACGGGGAACCCCGCCACGCCGACGGCGGCGAAATACTTCGCGTACAGGGCCATGGCCTCGTTGCTGATGGCCCAGTCCAGGAACGCCTTGGCTGCCGGGTTCTTCGCGCCCTTCTTGGTGAGCGCGTTCGCCTCCATATCGTACCCGGACCCCTCCTTGGGCAGCACCATCTCGATCGGGCTCCCCTTCTTCTTCATCTCGAGCGCGACGTACTCGAACGACACGCCGATGGCGCGCTCCCCGGCCGCCGCGTCCTTGCAGGGCTTGGAGCCCGACTTGGTGTACTCGGCCATGTTCTGGTGGAGGGCGTCCAGGTACTTCCAGCCCTCGGTCTCGCCCATCCGCTGGAGGATGGAGGCGACCGACAGGTAGCCGGTCCCCGAGCTGTGCGGGTTCGGCATGACGAGGTGCCCTTTGTAGACCGGCTTGGTGAGGTCGCCCCAGGAGGCCGGTGTGGGGAGGTTCTTCTTCTTGGCCACCTCGGTGTTCACGCAGAACGCCGACATGTAGATGTCGATCCCCACCCAGGACGGCGGGTTGGCCTTGTCCCTGAAGAGCGGCTGGACCCGCTCGAGGCCCTTCGGGGCGTAGGCCTCCAGCAGCCCGGCGTTCTTGAAGATCAGCGTGTTGGTGGCGGCGACGCCCCAGATCACGTCGGCCTGCATGTTGTCCTTTTCGGCCATGAACCGCGCCGAGATGTCGCCGGTCGAGAACCGCAGCATCTTGACCTCGAGATTCGGCAACGCTTTCTCGTAGGCCTTCTTGTACTCGGTGATCTGCTCGCTCTCGATCGCGGTATAGATCACCACGGTGTCTTTGGCCAGGGCCGGGCCGGCGAGGGCTGCGCCGCACAGCACAGCGGCGCCCAGAACGAGAGTGGTGAGACGGTTGCCGGGTCTTCTCATACAGGCCTCCTGTGTGAAGGAAGGAACGGACAAGAGCCTATCACGAAACTCGTCATCAGTTGGCTCCGATCAGGAAGGTGGTGCCGACGCTGTTGGGCACGAAGGCGTCGGGAAGAGCCCGCGCGATCTCGTGGGCCGCCTTCCAGCCGGTGCAGTGGGATGGGACGATCAGCTTGGGCTCAATCGCTTTCAGCGCCTCGACGGTCGGCGCGATGATCGGCTCGAAGAGGCGTCCGGTCAGGTGGAAGCCCCCCAGGACCGCGTGGACCTTGGCCACGCCGGTGAGCGCTACCGAATGGCGGAGGACGTTGATGATCCCCGCGTGGCCACACCCCGACAGGACCACCAGCCCCTTGTTCCGGACGTTCATCACCACGGCTTGGTCGTCGTGGATCAGCGGGTCCGGCTTCCATTCGCCGTTGACCTCGGCGTAATGGATGGGAAACCCCTTCTCGAACTCCGTCGTTCGCGCGACCTCGCCCGTGACCAGCGCCAAGCCGCCGAGCAGGAGGGAGGCTCCGCGTTCCTCCACGATCTGCACGCCTTCCTGCTCGATCCCGCGCCGGTCGGGCGGCGGGAGCAGCACCTCGCTGCCGTCCGGCAGCGCGATCCTGCGGCGGAGAAACGCGTCGGGATGAAGCACAAGGGGGAGCCGGCGCCGCCCGGTCCTCGAGAGAAAGCCCATCAGCCCGGCCACGTGGTCGGCATGGCCGTGGCTCAGCACGATGGCGTGAAGAGCCGCCGGCCGCACCTCGAGGACGTCCATGTTGTGAAGGAGGCCGTCCTTCGTCAGGCCGGCGTCGAAGAGAAACGACTCTTTTTGCTCTCCTTTGACAACCGTCACGAGGCTGGAAAACCCGTGCTCGGCCCGGAGGGTGGAGCGCCCCTCCCCGAGCGTTCCGACCATGGTTGCCCGCCGCACGGTCTCGCTTCCGGCCATGAGGAGGTCGAGCGAGAGATCGAGAAGCGTGAGGATCTCGACCCGATCCACCTCCGGGAGCGCGACGGCCGTCGGCACACACGCTCCTATCGGTCGTGCCGGGACAAATGACGAGCCAGACAAGGCCCGAGGGAGGAGGGCACCGGAGGCGTACGCGGTTGTACGTTGAGGATGCCCGACGACCGAGAACGCAGTATGGCGAAGTCAGTTGGCACGGCACTATTGGGCGGTGAAGCCGCCATCGACGACTAGCTCAGCCCCGGTCATGAAGGACGACTCGTCCGAGGCCAGGAAGAGGGCCACGTAGGCGATCTCGCGCGGCCGGGCGATCCGCCCCAGCGGGATCCCAGTCTGGAATTCCTTGCGCAGCGCCTCGGTCAGGTACGGCGCCTGCATCGGCGTGTCCACGATCCCGGGATGGATGATGTTGCAGCGGATCCCGTCCTTCGCGAACTGGATCGCGAGGGACCTGGTGAGCGAGATCAGGGCGCCCTTGGCGGAGGTGTAGGCGTCCTGGGCTCGGGTGAATCCCGCCAGCGCGGACACGGAGCCCACGTTGATGATGGAGCCGCCGCCGGCCTTCCGGAGGTGCGGGATGCCGTGCTTCGTCACCCAGAAGACCGATTTGAGGTTGATGGCCATCACGCGGTCCCACTGGATCTCGTCCGTCTCCAGCACCGAGCGGTCCCGGTCCTTCCAGAGCACCCCCGCGTTGTTGTAGAGGACGTGGAGCGCGCCGAACGCCTTCACGCCCTCGGCGATCATCCGCCTGACGTCGGCCTCCACCGCCACGTCCCCGAGCACCGGGACCGCCTCGCCGCCGGCCTTCTTCACGAGCGACACGGTTTCGGCCGCCGCCTCCTTGTTGAGGTCGGCGACGACAACCCTCGCCCCGTGCGTCCCGAACAGGACGGAGGCTTCACGCCCCATCCCCATCCCCGCCCCGGAGATGAACGCGACCTTCCCCTGGAGCCGCGGGCCCAGCCCGTCGTTGGCCACGGCGTTTAGGCTTCTCCGCGCCATGGCGAGAACCGAGCAGCCCAAGGCCCGAGGAAGGAGGCGGCCGGAGGTGTACGCGGTTGTACGTTGAGGACCGCCGACGACCGAGAACGCCGGGATGCGACGGTTATCGCCATGGCGCCTAGATCCGCTCGAAGTTGCGGTGGAGCTCCCAGTCCGTCACAACCTGATCGAAGGCGTGCTGCTCGAGCCGCGCGGTGTGGAGATAGTGCTCCACCACGCGGGCGCCCAACGCCTCCCGCGCGACCTTGGAGCGCTCCAGCTCGGTGATGGCCTCGCGCAGCGTCTTGGGCACCTGGGGGAGCGTGGCGTCCCCGTAGGCGTTGCCCTCGTAGAGGCGCGGCGGCTTCAGCTTGTTCTTGATCCCGTGGAGGCCGGCGGCGATGGTGGCGGCGAAGGCCAGGTAGGGATTCGCGTCGGCCCCGGGGATCCGGTTCTCCACCCTGAACCCGTTCCCCTGGCCGCAGAGGCGGAAGCCGCACGTGCGGTTGTCCCAGCCCGCCACGATCCGCGTCGGCGCGAAGGAGCCCGACTGGTAGCGCTTGTACGAGTTCACGGTAGGCGCGTAAAAATACGCGAACGCCCGCGCCATGGCCATCTGGCCGGCCAGCCAGTGCTGGAGCAGCGGTGAGCCATTGGGCTTGCCCCGCTCGACGAACAGGTTCTTCTTTCCCGCCCGGTCCCAGAGGGAGGAGTGGAGGTGGCACGAGGAGCCCGCGGCCTCCCTGGAGTACTTGGCCATGAACGTGACCGCACAGCCCTGGAGGTGGGCGATCTCTTTCGCGCCGTGCTTGTAGAGCGTGTGGCGGTCGGCCATCTCCAGCGCCTCGGCGTAGCGGAGGTTGATCTCCTCCTGCCCGCGCCCCCACTCGCCCTTGGAGAACTCCACGGGAACGTCCGCCCCCTCCATGCCGTTCCGGATGGCGCGGACCAGCGGCTCCTCTTTGGTGGTCTGGAAGATGTGGTAGTCCTCGAGGTAACCGGACACCGGAGTCAGCCCGTGGTAGCGCTTCCCCTGCGCCTCCTCGAACGTCTCCTTGAAGATGTAGAGCTCCAGCTCCGAGCCGACCTTGACGACGTACCCGGCGCGGATCGCGCGGTCGACCTGGCGCTTCAGGACCCACCGCGGCGCCTCCTCGATCGGCTCGCCCTCCTCGGTGCACACGTCGCAGAAGACGAGGGCGGTTTTGGGGAGCCAGGGAATCAACCGCACCGTCGCCACGTCGGGGACCAACTTCATGTCGCCGTAGCCGCGCTCCCACGAGGTGAGCTTGAAGCCCGGCTGCGGCTCCATCTCCATGTCCGCGGTGAACAGGTAAATGCAGGCGTGGACGCCCTCGCCCGCCACGTGGTCCAGGAAGTAGCGCCCCACCACGCGCTTGCCCAGGAGGCGCCCCTGCCCGTCGGCGAAGACCGTCAGGACGGTGTCCACCTCGTCCTTCCGGATCAGCGACTCCAGCGTCTTCAGATCCAGTCGCCCCGGCATGGACCTACCGGATGTCGATGGGGACGGGCGGGATGAGGAGCACGAGCAGCACGAGGCAGGCGACCCCGACGACCCGCCGGCCCGCCGACACGGGGCTCACGTCGTTCAGCGGAGGGCTATGGTGGAACCCGATCAGGAAGAAAAGGAGCCCGGCCCACACGATCCAGTTCATGGACTGGGTGACGACCCCGAGCACGAGGAGCGCCACGAACGTCGCCATCGACACCCTCCGGTGGTGGACGCCGAAGAGCGCGTAGGCGATCCTGCCGCCGTCCAGTTGCCCGACCGGGAACAAGTTCAGCGCCGTCACGAACAGCCCGACCCAGCCGGCCAGTCCGACCGGATGGATCAGAACGTCCATCCCGGGCGGGACCGATCCGAAGGAAAGGTACACGAGGAGCTGCATCAGAAGAGAATCCCCGAAAACCAGGGCGGCGCCCGGCGGGATGGCGACCACGCGCGACCAGGACAGGCCGAGCAGCAGGGCCGGGATCGCAATGACCAGGCCGGCGAGGGGCCCGGCCACGGCGATGTCGAAAAGCGAGTTCCTGTCGCGGGCTGGAGACCGCATTTTGATGATCGCCCCCAAAGTCCCGAAGATGAACGGGGGCGGCGCCGGGATGAAGTACGGCAGGCTCACCGACGCCTTGTAGTAGCGCGCGGTGAAGTAGTGGCCGAACTCGTGGGTGCCGAGGATGGAGAGGAGCGCGAAGGCGAACTGGGCCCCGATGAACAGGCGCTGCGGGTCGGCGAAGGGATTCAAAGTCCCGGAGCCGGCCCACACGGTCGAAACGCACGTGGCCAGGAACAAGACCAGGTTGACCATCGGGTTCCCGGTTTCCGTCACCTCGGCGAGCGGCAGCGCCTGCACCCATACGACCCCACCCTCGCGGCGGAGGAACGGCGTGTACCCGAACGGCTTGAAGCGCTCCTCCAACAGCGCGAGCGCGCGGGGGGGTGAGACGAGCAGCTCTCCGCCGAAGGCGACCGACAGCCCCCGGAGCTGGCGCTCCCTGATGACGAGGATGTCTTCGACGTTCCGTCGAAGCAGGTCCCCGAGGGCCAGGAGATCTTCGGGCGGCGTGGCGGAGATGACGTAGCGGGGGCGAGGCCGGAACGGCCAGAGGCGCATGCAGCGAGCTTACCACACGGCCAATCGCTTCACCACGACCCGCGCGGCGGCGAGGCCGTCCTCGAGGTACACGACGGCCAGAACCGCCTCGAGCGCCGTGGCCAGGATCGACGCCTTGGCCCGCCCGCCGGTCCCTTCCTCGCCCCGCCCGAGCCGAAGGAGGGGACCGAGCTCCAGGCGCTCGGCCCAGCGGGCCAAGTTCTCGTCCGACACCACCGACGCCCGCCGGGGGGTGAGGACGCCCACCGGCTCGACGCCCGCGGTCTCCCACAGGTGCTCGGCGACGATCAGGGAAAGCACCGCGTCCCCGAGAAAGGCGAGGCTGTCGTTGTCGAGCGCGGGTGGCTGCTCGTTGGCGTAGGAGGTGTGGGTCAGCGCGCGGAGGAGGCGATCGCGATCCTTGAACCGGTGCCCGAGCCGCTCCTCCAGGGCCGGGATCGGGTCAGCAGGAGAGGCCACCTACCCCCGGAAGCGACGGAAGGCGAGGGTGGCGTTCGTCCCCCCGAACCCGAAGGCGTTGGAGAGGGCGACCTCCACTTCCTGCTTGCGGGCCTGGTTCGGGACGTAGTCGAGGTCGCAGTCGGGGTCGGGCGTCTCGTAGTTGATCGTCGGCGGCAGGATCCCGTGATGGATCGCCAGGATGGTCGCAATGGCCTCCACCCCGCCGGCCGCGCCGAGCAGGTGCCCGACCATCGATTTGGTGGAGGAGACCGCGAGCTTCTTCGCATGGGGGCCGAAGACCCGCTTGATCCCTATCGTCTCGAATTTGTCGTTGTACGGGGTGGAGGTGCCGTGGGCGTTGATGTATCCCACGTCCGTCGGAGCCACGGCCGCGTCGCGGAGCGCCTCCGCCATGCAGCGCGCGGCGCCGTCCCCCTCGGGATCGGGTGCGGTCATGTGGTAGGCGTCGGAGGTCATGCCGTAGCCGACGACCTCGGCGTAGATCCGGGCGTCGCGCGTGAGTGCGTGCTCCAGGGACTCGAGGATCACCAGCCCGCCGCCCTCGCTGCACACGAAACCGTCCCGGCCGGCGTCGAAGGGGCGGGAGGCCCTCGTCGGCTCGTCGTTCCGGGTGGACATGGCCTTCATCTGGCAGAAGCCCGCGAAGGTCAGCTCGGTGATGATCGCCTCGGCGCCGCCGGCGATCATCACGTCGGCGTCGCCCCGCTGGATGATCTTGAAGGCGTCGCCGATGGCGTGGTTGCCCGTGGCGCAGGCGGTGACCACGGCGGAGTTGGGGCCCTTGGCCCCGTAGCGCATCGAGATGAGGCCCGAGGCCATGTTGACGATCAGCATCGGGATGAAGAACGGGGAGACGCGGTCGGGCCCCTTCTCCAGGAGATCCTTGTGGGAGTCCAGGAGCGTGGTGATGCCGCCGATGCCCGAGCCGACGAGCACCCCGAACCGGGTCCGCTCGATCTTCTCCACGTTCAGCGCCGCGTCCTCCACGGCCATCGCGGCGCAGGCGATGGCGTACTTGAGGTACGGGTCGAGCCGGCGCGCCTCCTTCTTGTCCACCCACTTGAGGGGATCGAAGTCCCGGACCTCCCCGGCGATCCGCGTGGGCAGGTCCTTGGGGTCGAACTTCGTGATCGGCGCGATCCCGGACCTCCCCTGCGTGATGGCGGCCCAGTATTCCTCCGCGGAATTACCCACGGGGGTCAAGGCCCCGAGGCCGGTGACGACGACGCGCCGCTTCTCCAAGAGGGTCACCCCGCTTCGCCTACGTGTTGTCCTTGATATACTGGATCGCATCCCCCACGGTGACGATCTTCTCCGCGTCCTCGTCGGGGATCTCCAGGTCGAACTCCTCCTCGAACGCCATCACGAGCTCGACCGTGTCCAGGGAATCGGCCCCGAGGTCCTCGATGAACTTGGCCGTCGGGGTCACCTCGTCCTCCTCCACCCCGAGCTGCTCGCAGATGATCTCCTTGACCCGCTCCTCTACCGGTTTTGCCATGAATCAGTCACCTCCCAAGGTGGTTACAGTATCGAGTGGTCCCTGGACATCACATATACAGGCCGCCGTTGACGTGCAGCACCTGGCCGGTCATGTAGGTCGCTCCGTCGCCGGCCAGAAAGCGCACCACCTCGGCGACCTCCCGCCCGCTCCCGATCCTGCCGAGGGGAACCTGAGCGAGCAACGCCTCGCGCGCCTCGGCGGGCAGCGCCGCGGCCATGTCGGTCTCGATGAGCCCCGGGGCCACCGCGTTGACCAGAATACTCCAGCGGCTGAGCTCCCGGGCCGCCGCCTTGGTCAGGCCGATGAGCCCGGCCTTGGCGGCCGAGTAGTTCGCCTGGCCCGGGTTCCCCATGGCGCCGGCGGCGGAGGCGATGTTGATGATCCGGCCGCCTTTCTGGCGCATCATCACCTTGGCCACCGCCCGCGTCATGAGGAACGCGCCGCGGAGGTTCACGTCCAGCACCCGGTCCCAATCCTCGTCCTTCATCCTGACAAGGAGCGCGTCGCGGGTGATCCCGGCGTTGTTCACGAGGACGTCGATGCGGGCGAAGCGCTCCTTCGTCTGATTCACCAGCCGCTCCACGTCCTCGCGCCGGGCCACGTCCGCCACCACGCCCAGGACCGGACCGCCGAACCCTTCCAGCTCCTTCGTGGCGGCCTCGAGCCGGGCCGCATCGAGACCAGAGACTACCACGGCGGCCCCATCCTCCGCCAGACACTGGGCGACGGCGCGACCGATCCCCCGGCTTCCCCCGGTGACGATCGCGACTCGGCCTTCGAGCGCCTTAGGCATTGGCCATGCTCGCGAGGGCCTTTTCGAGGCTTTCGGGGTCCTCGACGGCGTAGCCGGGGGCCCCTTCCGTGATCCGCTTCAGGAGTCCGGTGAGCACGCGGCCCGGCCCCACCTCGACGAACGCCGTCGCACCCTCCCGCACCATGCGCTCGACGCACTCCGCCCACCTGACCGGGCTGGCCACCTGCCGGACGAGGAAGGGCACGACCTCAGCGGCGGCCGTCGTGAGCCCCGCATCCACGTTCCTCACCACCGGGATCTTGGGCGCGCCCACGCGGACTTTGCCCAGTTCCACGGCGAGCCCCTCGGCGGCGGGCAGCATGAGCGGGGAATGAAAAGGGGCGCTCACGGGGAGCAGCACGCTCTTCTTCCCCCCGCGCTCGCGCGCCAGCGCCACGGCGCGCTCGACGGCGGCCTTATGGCCGGCGATCACGATCTGGACGGGCGAGTTGATGTTGGCCACGCTGACGACCTCGCCCGCCGCCGCGTCCCGGCAGATCTGCTCGACGGCGGCGAGCTCGAGCCCCATGAGGGCGGCCATGGCGCCGGTCCCCACGGGCACCGCCTCCTGCATCAGCTCCCCGCGCCGGCGGACGACCCGGACGGCGTCGGAGAAGGACAGGGCGCCGGCCACGACGAGCGCCGAATACTCCCCGAGGCTGTGGCCGGCCGCGATGGCCGGCGCCAGGCCCCTCTCGGCGAGCGCCTCCGCCGCCGCGACGCTGGCCGTGAGAATGGCCGGCTGAGTGTTCGCCGTCAGCTGGAGCTCCGCCTCGGGCCCCTCGAAGCAGAGCCGGGCCAGGTCGAACCCGAGGGCCTCGCTGGCCTCGCTGTAGAGCGACTTCGCAGCGGGAGAGGCGTCGTAAAAGCCCCGCCCCATCCCCACGGCCTGCGAGCCCTGCCCGGGGAAGACGAACGCGAGCATCAGGTGAGACCCCTCACCACCGGATGAGGGCGGCACCCCAGGTGAACCCGCCCCCGAAGGCGGCCAGGAGGATCAGGTCGCCGGGCTTGATGCGTCCCAGGGACCACGCTTCTTCGAGAGCCACGTAGATGGAGGCCGCGCCGGTGTTGCCGTAGCGGTCGATGTTCACGAACACTCGCTCCATCGGCAGCCCGACCCGCTTCGCGGCGGCCTCGATGATCCGGAGGTTGGCCTGGTGGGGAATGAAGAGGTCCACGTCGTCGGCCTTGCAGCCGTTGCGCTCGAGGATGCGCTCCGCGGAGTCCACGAACATGCGGACGGCGACCTTGAAGACCTCGTTCCCTTTCATCTTCGCGTAGTGCATCCGCTTGTCCACGGTCTCGTGGGTCGTAGGGTTCCGCGAGCCGCCCCCCGGCTGGTAGAGGAGCTCCCAGTACTTCCCGTCGGAGTAGAGGTCCGTGTCCAGGATCCCGAAGGCGCCGGCGGCCGGCCGGAGCACGGCGGCACCGGCGGCGTCCGCGAGGAGGATGCACGTGCCGCGGTCGGTGAAGTCGGTGATCTTGGACAACGTCTCGGCGCCGATGGCGAGCACCGTGCGGTACTTGCCCGTCTGGATGTACTGCGCCCCGACGGACAGCGAGTAGATCGACCCCGTGCAGGCGGCGTACACGTCGGCCGATCCCGCCTGGCGGCAGCCGAGGCGGTGCTGGACCACGTTGGCCGTCGTAGGAAAGGCCATGTCTCCCGTGGTGGTGCCGACGACGATGAACTCGACCTCTTCGGGCTCCACCCCGGCCCGCTCCAGCGCCTGCTGGGCGGCCCGGACCGCCAGGTCCGAGGTGGCTTCTCCCTCCTCGGCGATGTGGCGCTCGCGGATGCCCGTCCGCTGGACGATCCACTCGTCGGAGGTCTCCACCATGCGCTCCAGATCCTGGTTAGTCAGGAGCCGCTTCGGCGCGTAGGCGCCGAGGCTCACGATCTTGGCCAGGCTCATACGCGGCCCCCCTCTCGCCCCTCGCGCGCGAGCGCAGCCTCGGCGTCCAGGGCGGTCTTGATGTGCTCGTTCACGTTGAGCTGGACCCACTCCGCCGCCACCCGGACGGCGTTTTTGATCGCCTTCACGGGCGAGGCCCCGTGGCAGATGATGCAGGCGCCGTTCAGCCCGAGGAGGGGCGCGCCGCCCAACTCGGTATAGTCGATGCGCTTCTTGAAGCGGGAGAACGCGGGCTTCGACAGCAGCGCACCCAGCTTGGAGGGGAGATCGCGCGTCAGCTCCTGCTTGATCATGACCGCCAGCGTCTCCGCGATGCTCTCCGAGATCTTGAGCGCCACGTTGCCGGTGAAGCCGTCGGTGACCACCACGTCACACTTGCCGTTGTAGATGTCCCGGCCCTCGACGTTCCCGATGAAGTTCAGGGAGGACACCCGCAGGTCCTCGAACGCCTCCCGCGTCAGGTCGGTCCCCTTCCCCTCCTCCTCGCCGATCGAGAGCAGCCCCACGCGGGGATTGGGCTTGCCCAGGATGTCCCGGGCGTAGACGTGGCCCATGACGGCGAACTGGATGAGCTGGCGCGGCTTGGGGTCCACGTTGGCCCCGGCGTCGATGAGGACCGTGTAGCCGGTCAGGCTCGGCAGCACGACGGCGATGGCGGGACGGTCCACGCCGGGGAGCACCCCCAGCACGAACATCCCGATGGCCATGGCCGCGCCCGTGTTGCCCGCCGAGACGAAGGCGCCGGCTTCGCCCTCCTTGACGAGCTCCGCGGCGACCCGGAGCGACGAGTCGCGCTTGCGGCGGACCGCTTGCGAGGCCGACTCGCCCATGCCGATCACCTGGGAAGCGTGGTGGATCGTGAGAGGGAGGCCGGAGGCGCGCAGACGGGCGATCTCACGCTCGATGGCGCTCCGGTCGCCCACGAGAGCGACGGCCAAGCCGTGCTGCCGGGCCGCGGCCACCGCCCCTTCCACGACCACGGCCGGGCCGTAGTCTCCCCCCATGGCGTCGACGGCGATTTTCATGGATCCGGGTCTCCGGGTGGGCTCGGCGCCCACGAGACCGACGCGGAACTATGCCCCTTCGACCGAGAGGATCTCCCGCCCCTTGTAGTAGCCGCAGTGGGGGCAGACCCGGTGGGGCAGCTTGGTCTCCCGGCACTGGGGGCAGATCGAGAGCGTGGGGGCCGCGAGCTTGTAGTGGGTCCGGCGCTTGCGGCCGCGGGTTTTCGAGTGGCGTCGCTTGGGAAGGGCCATGATGCGTTCGCTCCTATCGCGAAGATGTTCGAGCCGAGGGGCGTCGGTCCTGCCCCTCCGCAGGCCCGCCACGAGGCGAGGGCCGAGTAGATAGTCGGTCTGCCAGCTCCTTCAGCGCCGCGAGCCGCGGATCGGGCGGCCGGACCTCGCAGGAGCACGGGGTGACGTTCCGGTTGCCGCCGCAGACGGGGCACAGCCCGCGGCAGTCCGGCCGGCAGAGGGGCTTCATCGGAAGCCCCAGATCGGTCTCGGTCTGCAGCAGCCGGTCCACGTCGAGGAGATCGTCGGCGTAGAAGTCCACCTCCAGATCGTCGGGCGTGAGCTCGACTTCCTCGCCCCGCGCGGGGCGGGGGCAGTAGCGCGTGTCCACCCGCGCGACGACGTCGAAGGGGAACGGCTCGAGGCAGCGACTGCACGTCTGGGGGATCCGGGCGCGCATCTGTCCCCGGACCAGGACGTCGCTGCCGTCCTTCTCCACGCGGAGGGACAGACTCTCGAGGATCCAGGCCGGATCCGCGAAAGGGCGGGGGAACTCCGCCACCCCCTCGATCGAAAGCCCCTCCTCGGGGATTTCGGACACCTTGACGATCATGGCGACACCAGTTAACCTTTTGTCAATAAAGAGATTTTCAAGTCGGCTCAGTATAAGCGGGCGCGGCTCGGCTTGTCAAGGTTCCCTTGACGGGTTGGGGGCCGCCTGTTACGATTCGGGCGGAGGAGATGGCAGCGGTGTCCAATATGTTCAAGACCGCACTGCTCCTGGGGGCCCTCACCGTCCTTCTGGTCCTGATCGGAGGGGCCGTCGGCGGCCAGCAGGGGATGCTCGTGGCTTTCGTCCTGGCGCTCGGGATGAATTTCTTCAGCTACTGGTTTTCGGACAAGATCGTGCTCGCCATATACAGGGCCCAGCCGATCGAGGAATCCCAGGCTCCGGCGCTCTACCGCATCGTGCGCACCCTGGCCACGCGCGGCGGGATCCCCGTTCCGCGCGTGTACCTGATCCCCACGGAAACGCCCAACGCCTTCGCCACCGGTCGGAACCCCCAGCATGCGGCGGTGGCGGTGACCGAAGGGATCATGCGGATCCTGGACGAGCAGGAGCTGGAAGGCGTGCTGGCCCACGAGCTGTCCCACGTGACCAACCGGGACGTGCTGATCTCGACCATCGCCGCCACGCTGGCGGGCGCCATCATGATCCTGGCTCGCATGGCCCAGTTTGCGGCGTTCTTCGGCGGCCGCCGGGACGACGAGGAGGGGGGCGGGGGCATCTTCGGGGTCCTCCTGATGGCGATCCTGGCGCCCTTCGCGGCACTCCTGATCCAGATGGCGGTCTCCCGCGCCCGGGAGTACCAGGCCGACGCCAGCGGTGCCCGGCTCGCCGGGAGACCGTGGGGGCTGGCCACGGCGCTCGAGAAGCTCGAAAGAGCCTCCAAGGCGGTGCCCATGGACGCGAGCCCCTCGACGGCGCACCTCTTCATCGTGAACCCGCTGAGTGGCCGGTCGCTGCTCCGGCTTTTTTCGACCCACCCGCCCATCGAGGAGCGGATCGCGCGCCTGCGCTCGATGCGGGTCTGATTCCCCTCCCGCCGAACGGCTCGAAGCCGGCGTGACGCACGCCATCGACATCCAGGGCGTACGGAAGGCCTTCGGGGCGAATGCCGTCCTGGAGCAGGTGGATCTGTCTCTGGAAACGGGCGAGGTGCTGGCGCTCCTGGGCCCCAACGGGGCGGGAAAAACCACGCTGGTGAAGATCCTGGCGACGCTCCTGAGACCGTCGGCGGGCGGCGGCCGGGTGGCGGGCTTCGACCTGCTGAAGGAGCCCGAGCGCATCCGGCGGCAGGTGGGGATCCTGGGCCACGGCAGCTACGTCTACGAGGACCTCACCGCCCAGGAGAACCTCCGCTTCTGGGCCACCATGGCGGGACTGCCTGCCGACGCCGGCACGCTCCGAAACGCCCTCGCCGCCGTGGATCTGGAAATGGTGGCCGGGGAGCGGGCGCGGACGTTTTCCAGCGGCATGAAGCGACGCCTGGCCCTCGCGCGAATCCTGCTCGGCGCGCCCCGGCTCCTGCTCCTGGACGAGCCCTATGCCGGGCTCGACCAGCAGGGCAAGAAGTGGCTCGAGGAAGTCCTGCTGGATTTCCGGGGCAAGGGCGGCGCCGTGCTCATGGCGACCCACAGCTTCGGGCGCGGGCTGTCCATCGCGGACCGCGTGGCCATCCTGGCCGGCGGCAGGATCGTGCTGAACCGCCCGCGGGCCTCGCTGGACCTGGAGGAGCTCCACCGCCTCTACGCCCTCTTCTCGGAGGGGGGCTCCGCCCCCCTTCCGATACCTCCCCCCGCAGCTTGCGCCGGCAAAGCCGGCGCTCGAACGGAGCGCTGAGACGACATGACGTTCGCGCGGCGCGCCTGGATCATCCTCTGGAAGGACCTCCTGACGGAGCGACGGAGCAAGGAGAGCCTGAACGCCCTCTTCTTCTTCGCGGTCCTGCTCCTGTTCCTCTTCGAGTTCACCCTCGGCCCAGACCGGGAGCGGCTCGCCGCCGCGCTGCCCGGTCTGCTCTGGCTGGGCTTCATCCTGGCCGGGCTCCTCGGGCTGGGGCGGACCTTCCTCGTGGAGCGGGAGAACGACTGCTGGGAGGGGCTCCTGCTGACGCCGGGGGACAAGGGCGCCATCTACCTCGGAAAGCTCGCGGTCAATTTTCTCCTGATGACCGCCGTCGAGATCGTGCTCCTGGGGCTCTTCGGCATCTTCTACAACGTGGACCTGTGGGGATCGCTCGGCCCGCTGGCCGTGGTCATCATCCTGGGCACGGTGGGGCTGGCCTCGGTAGGGACGCTCTTCGGCGCCATGACCAGCCAGGTGCGGGCGCGGGAGCTGCTCTTCCCCCTCCTGCTCCTGCCGGTCCAGGTGCCCGTGCTCCTGGGGACGGTGAAGGCGACGGAGGCGGTCCTGCAAGGGCTGGCCCTCGCCGAGGTGGCCCACTGGCTCAAGCTCCTCGCCGCCGCCGACCTCGTCTACCTGGTGGTGGGGATTCTGACCTTTGAATTCGTGCTGGAGGCCTGACGCATGACACGGTGGCTCGGCTGGCTGGCGGCGCTGGGGCTCCTGGCAGGGCTCGCGATGGGATTCGGCTACGCGCCCAAGGACGCCGTCCAGGGCAACGTCCAGCGAATCTTCTACCTGCACGTCCCCTTGATCGTGACGGCGTACCTCGCCTTCGGCGTCGTCTTCGTGGCAAGCATCACCTACCTGTGGCGGCGGGACGTGGCCGCCGATCGGCTGGCCCATGCCTCCGGGGAGACGGGGGTGATCTTCACTGGGCTAGCTATTATGGCGGGCTCGATCTGGGGGAAGCCCACCTGGGGGACGTGGTGGACCTGGGACGCGCGCCTGACCTCCACGGCCATCCTTTTCCTGATCTACGTCGGCTATCTGCTGCTGCGGGGCATGGTGGAGGATCGGGAGCAGGGCGCACGGTACGCGGCCGTGGTGGGGATCCTCGGGGCCGTGAATATCCCGATCGTTCACTTCTCCGTCTCCTGGTGGCGGACGCTGCACCAGCCTTCGACCCTGCTGGGTGCGGGCCCGGCCCCGATCTCGCCGCCCATGAAGGCTGCGTGGGTCGTCAACCAGATCGCCTTCGTGCTCCTCTGTTCCTACTTCGTCGCCAAGCGGCTGGCGCTGCGCCGGCTGGAGGAGGAGATCCATGCCTGACCACTGGGGCTTCGTCTTCGCCGCCTACGGGATCGCCGCCGTGGTGCTCTTCGGCTACTGGCGGCGCCTGATCCGCCGGCACGCTGAATTGTCAGCGCTCAAGGCTCGACGGGAGGCCAAGCGCTCATGAGCCGGCGGGGGAAGTTCCTCCTGGGAGGCGGCGTGATCCTGGCGGCCCTCGCCTACATGATCTACGCGGGGGTCAGCCAGTCGGTAGTGTACTTCGTCACGCCGAGCGAGCTCCAGGCCCAGCCGGTGGCCGGCAAGGCGTACCGGCTCGGCGGCATGGTGCAGCCGGGCTCCTTGAAGTGGGAGGCGAGAAGTCTGGATCTGTCCTTCGCCCTGTCCGATGGAAAATCGTCGGTCACGGTGAGGCACAAGGGCACGCCGCCGGATCTCTTCGCCGAGGGGCGCGGGGCCGTGGTGGAAGGGACGTGGGCCACCGAGGGCTACTTCAAGGCCTCCCTCATCATGGCCAAGCACTCCGAGGAGTACAAGGCGCCCCACGGCGACGAGGCCCAGGCCGGCTACAAGGAACTGCTGAAAACCCTGAAGGGCCAGGGGAATCCATGACCCCCGAGATAGGCTACGCGCTGACGGCCGTGGCCCTGGGACTCGCCGTTTACGGGAGCGCGGCGGCGGCCATCGGCGCCCGGAAA
>JACPSW010000023.1:19637-72559 GCA_016193045.1 Candidatus Rokuibacteriota bacterium
CACGCGGCGCTCGGGGTCTTCGTGCTGATCGCCGCGGCCATGCTCCTCCTCGTGTACGCGTTCCTCACCTTCGATTTCTCCGTCCGCTACGTGGCGATGAACACGAACCGGGGGACCCCGTTCTACTACCGGATCACCGCGCTCTGGGGCGCGCTGGAAGGCTCCATCATCCTCTGGTCGTGGATGCTCTCGATCTTCACGCTCCTCGTCATCCTCCGCTATCGCGCCCGGCAGACCGAGTTCTATCCCTGGGTGCTCTCGGTCATGCTGGGGATCCTCGCCTTCTTCCTCCTGGTGATGACCATCCCCGCGCCGCCGTTCCAGCGCCTCGACCTGGTCCCCCCCGACGGCCGCGGGCTCAATCCCCTGCTCGAAGACACGGGCATGATCACCCACCCCGTGGCGCTCTACCTGGGCTTCACGGGCTTCACGGTCCCCTTCGCCTTCGCCATGGCCGCGCTCATGACGGGCAAGACCGGCGACGAGTGGATCACCGTCACCCGGCGCTGGACGATCGTGGCCTGGTACTTCCTCTCCCTCGGGCTCCTGATCGGGGGATGGTGGAGCTACCACGTCCTCGGCTGGGGCGGCTACTGGGCCTGGGACCCGGTGGAGAACGCCGCGTTCATGCCCTGGCTCACCGGCACCGCGTTTCTCCACTCGGTGATGATCCAGGAGCGACGGCGCATCCTGAAGCTCTGGAACCTGACGCTGATCATCCTGACCTTCGGCCTCACCATCTTCGGCACGTTCCTCACGCGCTCGGGCATCCTCGCCTCGGTCCACTCGTTCACCCAGGGCACCATCGGCGCCTTCTTCCTGGGCTTCATCGCGCTGGTGCTGCTCGGCGGCTTCGGGCTGGTCGCGGCCCGCGGGAACCGGCTCAAGGCCCAGGGCGAGCTGGATTCGATCCTGTCGCGGGAATCGGCCTTCCTCCTGAACAACTTGTTCCTGGTCGCGGCGGCGTTCACCGTCTTCTTCGGGACCGTCTTCCCGCTCCTGTCCGAGGCCGTCCGCGGCGTGAAGGTCAGCGTCGGGGCGCCCTTCTTCAACCTGGTCAACATCCCGATCTTCCTCGCCCTGATCTTCCTGATGGGGGTGGGGCCGCTCATCGCCTGGCGCCGCGCCTCCCGGGACAATCTCCGGCGGAACTTCCTCTGGCCGGTGGTCGTGGGCGTCGCGGCGGCGGCCCTCTTCCGGCTGCTGGGCGTGGCGCACGCGCTGGCGCTCCTCTGCTTTGGGCTCGTCGCGTTCGTGACGGCCACGATCGTCCTCGACTTCTACCGGTCCACACGGGCCCGGCTCAGGAGCGGCGAGCGCCTGCTGCCGGCCATGGGCAACCTGTTGGTCCGGCAGAACCGGCGCTACGGCGGGTTCGTCGTCCACCTGGGCATCCTCGTGATCGCGCTCGGGGTCCTGGGCTCGAACGCCTGGAGCATTCACACGGAGACGACTCTCCAGCGTGGCGAGAGCTTCCAGATCGGGCGCTACCACGTGCGCTTCGACGGGCTCGCCGCCTCGGAGGAGTCGAACCACTTCAAGGTGACAGGCACCTTCGCGGTCGCCAACAACGGCCGCCCGCTGGCGGTGATGTATCCCGCGAAGAAGTTCTACCCCCAGGAGCAGACGCCTATCGCCTACGTGGACTATCTGATGGGGCTCCGGGAGGATCTCTACCTGGTGCTGGGCGACTTCGCCCGCGACGGCAGCCAGGCGACGATCAAGGTCCAGGTCAACCGCCTCGTGACGCTGATCTGGCTCGGCGGCCTCGTGCTGACCCTCGGCGCCGCCCTCGCCATCCTCCCCGACCGCAAGAAGGCATGAACTCTCCAGCCGCTGGCGCCGCCACACCGACCCCCGAATCCCAGCTCTGGCGCTGGGGCAAGTGGGCAATCCCCCTCTCGGTCGTCCCGCTCCTGATCCTGCTCGCCTACGGATTCAGGACGGACCCCCGCGCGATCCCCTCCCCGCTCGTGGGACGGCCCGCCGCTCCCTTTTCCCTCATCCTCTTCGATGGTGGGCGCCTGAGCCTCGACGAGCTCAAGGGGAAAGTGGTCGTGCTGAACTTCTGGGCCTCCTGGTGCTACCCGGCCTGCTACGAGGAGGCGCCCGTCCTGGAGGGGGGATGGCAGCGATACAAGGACCGGGGCGTCGTCGTGCTGGGCGTGGACATCCAGGACACCGAGGAGGCCGCCCGGAAGTTCATGAAGCAGTTCTCCATCTCCTTCCCCAACGGCCCCGACCCGAGCGGGAGAATCTCGGTGGATTACGGCGTCTACGGCGTCCCCGAGACCTTCTTCATCGACAAGGCGGGCCGGATCCGGAAGAAGCACGTGGGCGCCGTCACGGAGGAGGTGTTCAAGAGCGAGGTGGAGCGCCTCCTGAAGGACGGCTCATGAGGCGGGCGGTGGCCGCGCTGATCCTTCTGGTGCCGCTCCTCGCGGGAGCGGCGCCCCCGCCGGGCTCCGTAAACGAGGACACCGTCCGCGAGATCGCCGCCCAGCTCCGCTGCGTGGTCTGCCAGAACCTCTCCGTCGCCGACTCCCCCTCGGAGATGGCCAACCAGATGCGCGGGATCGTCCGCGAGCGCCTCCAGGCCGGCGACACCCCCGAGCAGGTCATCGCCTACTTCGTGGACAAGTACGGCGAATGGATCCTCCTCTCGCCCCGCCCCCGGGGGTTCAACCTTCTGGTCTGGATCCTCCCGTTCGCCGGAATCGCCATCGGCCTCGTCGGCGTCCTCCTCCTGGCCCGGCGCTGGAGCCGCCGCGCGGCGGCGGCCCCCGCAGCCGAGGCGATCGACCCGGCGATCCGCGAGCGGATCAGGCGCGAGATGGCGGAGGAGGAACCGTGAATTTCTCCTGGCCCGTCACTGCCGGGGCACTGCACGGACGCCGGGCTGTTCGAGCGCGGGCTTTGCCCGCGCAACCTCAGGGGGGAGGTCTCGGAAGGGGGGCGGAGCCCCCCTCCGAGGCAAAACCGTGACCGTCTGGGGCATCGTCGCGATCGTGATCATCGCCCTGCCGGCGCTGGCCTTCATCCTCTGGCCGCTGCTCCGGCGAGGGGGCGCGGTCCGCGGCGTCCTCCCGATTCCCCAGGACCGGCGCGACGAGCTCAACGAAGAGAAGCGGGCGACCTACCGGGCGCTCAAGGAGCTGGAGTTCGACCATCAGGCGGGGCATCTCTCCCCGGACGACTACGCGGAGCTTCGCGCCCGGTACGAGGCGCAGGCCGCCCACGTCCTGAAAGCGATGGACGCTCTGCCCCCGAGGCGCGAGAAGGCCGAGCCGGCGGCGGCAAAGCGCCAGCCCCCCGTCGCGGTGGCGCGGTCGTGGAGCCGGAGCCCGGTGACCCTGATCGCCGGCGCCGTCGTCCTCGTCATCTTCGGCCTGACTCTCGGCCTCGGCGTGGCGCGCTATACCGAGCCCGACAGGACCATGGTTCCGGAAGGGAGCCGCCTCCCTGTTCCCATGGACGCGCCGGGCATGGCCGGCATGCCGGGCACCGCGGCAGCGCCAGCGGCGGATCCCTCGAAGCCGATTTCCCCGGAGGTCTTCCGCGGCATGCTCGACGCCGCGCATCAGGCCCTGGAGGCCGGCCAGTACCAGCAGGCCATCGCCGCCTACCAGGCCATCCTCAAGCGCGACCCGAAGAACGTGGAGGCCATCACCCACCTCGGCGTCATCCTGGCGACCGCCGGCCACGACGACCCCGCGCTGGAAGCGTTCAACAAGGCCCTCGCCCTCGACCCCAAGTACGCCCACGCCTGGTGGGACAAGGCCCACCTGCTCTACGAGAAAAAGCAGGACTACAAGGGCGCCATCCAGGCCCTGGAGAAGTTCGTCGCCCTCATCCCGAGCGGCGAGGACCACGACCGCGCCCTCAAGATGATCCAGGACGCCAAGAGCCGCCTCGCCAAGTCCAAACCGTAGGCGCGCCCTACCGCGCGGTGTTTCTCAGTTGCGTCAGGCGCTCTTCGCTCTAACGACAAGATCGACCTCGCAGTCGAGGACGTGAAGCAACGAGAGCAACTGGTCAACAGACTTCCGATAGTTCGCCTGATCTAGGAGCCGGTAGAATTGTGTCGCCGAGGTACCAAGGCGCCGAATGATCTCCCGCCTCGACAAGGAGCTGGCGGCGACGCGCTTCTGGGCCTCGATGGTGAGGTTGTAGAGCAGCAGGTCACGAAGGTGAGCCGGATCCTGGTTGTACTCCAGAACCTGCTCCGCGAGGATGGAGCCTTCCCTACCGGACTGGAGCACGTACGTGAATCCTTCCCTACCCAGCTCCTGGTCCACGAACACTCGACTGACCCTATCCTTGGTAGTCGGCGGAGGAACGGCCTTGGCGTAAGGAAACGATAGCGTCCTGCTCGAACTCTTGACCTCGAACGACCGTTTGCGGTTGTTGGCCACCACTTTCCGAATCTTCACAGCAGACCCTCCACTTCCAGCTCGCGGATGAGTTTCAGGACCCTGCGCGGGGCCGCTCCCTTCATCGGCTTACGGTTCTCCAAGTCCCATTTCACGACGAGCTTGCCCTCGCGGTAAACGTAGACATGTCGAGGAGGATGGTCACCCTTCCAGGCAAGGAAGATGTACCCACCTCGGCGGACCTTGCCCACGTACAAATGCTACCGTGGGCGGTAACGCTTGTCAAGGTTCCTGCCGGGCCGCCTAACGCTCAGCATCTTCGGCCTGACTATCGGGCTGGGCGTGGCGCGCTATACCGAGCCCGACAGGACCATGGTCCCCGAAGGCGCTCGCCTACCCGTTCCCATGGACGCGCCGGGCATGGCCGGCATGCCGGGCACGGCGGCAGCGCCGACGGCGGATCCCTCGAAGCCGATTCCCCCGGAGGTCTTCCGCGGCATGCTCGACGCCGCCCACCAGGCCCTGGAGGCCGGCCAGTACCAGCAGGCCATCGCCGCCTACCAGGCCATCCTCAAGCGCGACCCGAAGAACGTGGAGGCCATCACCCACCTCGGCGTCATCCTGGCGACCGCGGGCCACGACGACCCCGCGCTGGAAGCGTCCAACAAGGCCCTCGCCCTCGACCCGAACTACGCCCACGCCTGGTGGGACAAGGCCCAGCTGCTCTACGGGCGAAAGCAGGACTACAAGGGCGCCATCCAGGCCCTGGAGAAGTTCGTCGCCCTCATCCCGAGCGGGTCAGACCGCGACCGCGCCGTCCAGATGATCCAGGATGCCAAAGGGCGCCTTGGCAAGTCCAAACCCTAGGCCCTCACCCCGGCGGCCTTCACCCTCTCCCGACCTCTTTCAGTCGTCATCTACTAGAACCACTTCGCTTCCCTCGAATCGGAATCCTAGCCGCACCTTGTCACGAACGGCAGGCGGCACGCGCGTATCGCAGAACGCCGTTAAGCGCTTTGCCACTTGGGCTCGATGGATTTCGGATAGCGCCATGTCCCTTGCCAACCTTTTTGAAGTGGAGTGACGGGTGTGCAGGATTTTCTTTCAGGAGATCGAAGTGTCGGCGGGCCGCTCTCTGGACAGCTTCTGGGAGACGCGCATAGCAAGCCCAAAATCGGGCCGTTGTGCGGTGCTTCACAGGTCCGTGAGAGTCCCCTTCGCCTTCTCGTCGAGTGCCTCACGCACCAGGAAATCCAGCTTCCCAGCCTCAGAATCAGCTTGGATCTCCTTGTCCCACCGCTCCCAATCCTTTTCTGACAGCCACCGGACAAGTTCGGTGAATTCCTCCCTGGGAAGTCTCTCGATTTCCGCTTTGAGCTTGTCTACTTTCGACATGGTCTTTCCTCTCCCTCCTGACAATGTCCTGTCAACATCGATTCACCGGGCCTGACGCCGACGCGGAGGACAGTCTTATTCACAAGCACAGTATGCCACCCTTCCCTGGTAAGCGCCACACCCGCCGCATAGTCGATGGCTACCGGTCAGGAAATGAGCGGCGAGCCACGGCGCACTGGCTCGGCGAGCGGACGGCAGTGGTACAAGGCGCCCCGGCTCGTCCGCTCCATTTCCCGGTTAAGCGGCGCATCAGAACGTGACGACGTAGGCAATATCTGCGAGCGGATGAATGGTACAATCGCCTACGAGGCCCCGAAGGCGAGCCTCAGAGAAGTGCTCGGACCGAAACCCGCCTTCTGTCACGAGATATTCGCGGGTATCCTCCAACACCTCGTGTCCCAACCGACGATACCATTCCCGCCGGGACGGCACTGAGGCCTCGGAATAGACCGACAGGAGCCGCGTGTGAGGCTTGGGAGCCAGCCGCCGGATCTCCCTCAGGACGCCGGTCTTGTCACTCATGGTCCCCCAGGTGTTCGTGAGGCACATCGCGAAGTCAAATGTGGCCACGACGGGAATGGCGGTCGCATCGCCGGTGACGAAGTGCAGGTGGCGACCGCCGGCGCGGCGGTCGGCCTCGGCGATGTAGCTATGCTCATAGTCCACCCCGACCCCGAGTCGGAGGCGGTCCCTGACCAGAAGCAGATGCCGTCCGGTGCCGCAGCCAACGTCAATCACCCGCATCCCTTCCATGATGACGTCATGAAGAAGGTCGAGCTCGGCGCGCAAGAAGGCTTGGATCTCCGGCGGCTGCGTCGCCGGATCCAGAGCCCGATTCAGTAACCCAGCCGCGTAGACCTCGTCGTTCGACATGAAAGCTCCGGGGACACGATGCGCTGCCTAGCGGTCCGGCTGGGCGGCGCGCCGCCTCCGCGTTCGCAACCCCCAAGGCCGGTGTCGGCGCGTCCGCTCCAGCCGGAGGCTAGCCATCATTGGAACTGGGTGAGTAGGAACTGCTCAACGAATCCGATGACACTTCCAACGTCTTGAGGGGTAATCTTCCCCCAATCAGCGTGCATCGCAGCATCGCGGATCTTAGGCATCGTGTCAAGAATGGACCTCTGAGGCCCGGAAACTAGCCCCTTCCCCTTCAAGGCATTCACAACCTCCTGCATCGCTTTGCCGTCAACCTGTAGACCTTTCAACCGGCCGAAGCGCTTGAGCGCATCTTCCAACGCAGCGCAAGCCAGTACCGCGGCGACGTCCTTCTGACCATCCGCCAGAGCCGCCTTTGCCACCACAACGAAGTCGCCGAAAATTTCCCCTGAAAGGGTCGCTTCAACGCGGAACAGGTACCCGCCCTCGTAGTCCGACTTAGCGGCTAGAAACACACCTCTCATGGCGGCAAGATCACTCGGCCAACCCGAGTAGGCAGCGTATGCCTTCGACAGGTTCCGATAGTGTGGCGACTCCTCACCAAACACGCAGCCACTAGGTGCATAGCACTGGACGCCCACCGCTGAAAAGACTCGGTATCGACAGAATGCATTCCTTCATCGTCGCGCGTCAACAACACATGTAGGCCTTGCGCGGCGAGCTCTTGGAACCTCTTCAGCAGCTCCTCAGATAGCGGCATATGATGAACGGCTAACTATTAAATCTCGTGCAGCCTGGGCCTGCAGCCTAGCTTGCCAAGTGCTTGCAGTCCCAAAACAAAATCAGAAGCAATATCCGCCGCTTGCGGGACGTTGTCAAGCCTCGGCTCGCCTGTGGTATTCTTCGGGCGGGCGCCATGACGAAGAAGGCCGACGCCGCCGAGCGGATCGAGGCGCTGCGGGAGCAGATCCGCCACCACGACCGCCTCTACTACGCCGAGAACCGCCCCGAGATCTCCGACGCCGAGTACGACAGCCTCGTGCGGGAGCTCCGGGTGCTGGAGGAGGCGCACCCGGACCTCATCACGCCCGACAGCCCCACCCAGCGCGTGGCGGGCCAGCCCGTGGAGGTCTTCGCCTCCGTCGAGCACAAGGTGGCCATGCTCTCGCTCGACAACGCCATGGACCCCGCCGAGCTCACGGAGTTCGAGGCTCGCCTCCGGCGCGCGCTGCCGGGCACGCACTTCGAGTACGTCTGCGAGCCCAAGGTTGACGGCCTTGGAGTAGCGCTCCTGTATGAACACGGCCGCTTCGTCCGCGGGGCCACCCGCGGGGACGGCCGTGTGGGCGAGGAGATCACCCAGAACCTCCGCACGGTGAAGTCGATCCCGCTGAGCCTTCGCGGAAAGCTGGCGGAGCTCAAGGAGCTGGAGGTGAGAGGCGAGGTCTACATGCCGCGAGCGGCCTTCCAGAAACTCAACGCCGAGTTGGAGGAAGCGGGGGAGCCCACCTTCGCCAACCCGCGGAATGCGGCGGCGGGCGCCGTCCGCCAGAAGGATCCCGCGATCACCGCCAAGCGCCCGCTGGACATCTTCCTCTACCACGTGAGCCACGCCGAGCCGTTCCCCTTCAAGAGCCACTGGGAGGCGCTCGAAGGGCTCAGGGCCGCAGGCTTCAGGACCAATCCGAAGTCCAAGCGCTGCGCGAATCTGGATGCCGTCCTCGACCTCTGCCGCGCTCTGGAAGCCGAGCGCGACGCCCTCGGCTACGACGCCGACGGCGTGGTGGTGAAGGTGAACTCGCTGGAGCAGCAGCGCCGGCTCGGCGCGACGGCGCATCACCCCCGCTGGGCCATCGCCTTCAAGTTCGCGGCGCGCCAGGCCACGACGCGAATCCGCGAGATCCAGATCAACGTCGGGAAGACCGGCGCCCTCACCCCCACGGCGCTGCTGGACCCGGTGGAGCTGGCCGGGGTGACGGTCAGCCGGGCTAGCCTCCACAACGAGGATGAGGTCAGAAAGAAAGATATCCGCGTCGGCGACACGGTGCTCGTCGAGCGCGCGGGCGACGTGATCCCCTACGTGGTTCAGGTGATCACGGCGAAGCGGCCGGCCGGCACCCATCCCTTCAAGATGCCGGCCCAGTGCCCCGCCTGCGGAGCCAAGGCCTACCGCCCCGAGGGCGAGGCCATCTGGCGCTGCACCAACGCCGCCTGCCCGGCCCAGCTCAAGGAGCGGCTGCTGCACTTCGGCTCGCGGCGCGCCATGGACATCGAGCATCTGGGCGAGGCCGTGGTGAGCCAGCTGGTGGACCGGGAGATGGTGCGGGACTTCTCCGGCCTGTACCATCTCACCGTGGAGCGGCTCGCCGAGCTCGAGCGGTTGGCGGAAAAATCGGCGGCGAACCTGGTGGAGGCCATCCGCCAGTCGAAGACCCGCGGGCTCGCCCGCCTCCTGAACGGCCTGGGCATCCGCTACGTCGGCGAGCGCGCCTCCCAGCTCCTGGCCTCCCACTTCGTCAGCATGGAGAAGCTCGAGAAAGCCACGGAAGAGGAGATCGGCGAGATCTACGGCATCGGCCCCCAAATCGCCCAGTCCGTCGTCAAGTTCTTCGCCGAGGCCGCCAACCGGAAGACGATCGACCGGCTCCGGGCCGCCGGCGTCGTCATGAAAGCCGAAGGGATCGGCGAGGGCGCCCGCCCCTTGGCGGGAAAGGTCTTTGTCCTCACCGGGAGCCTGAAGGCCATGACCCGCGACGAGGCGAAGGATCTCATCATCAAGCTCGGCGGCCGGGTGACGGGCTCGGTCTCGAAGAAGACCGATTACGTGGTGGTGGGAGAGGAGCCCGGCTCGAAGGCCGACGACGCCAAGCGCCTCGGCGTCCGGACGCTCGACGAGGCCGCGTTCCTGAAGCTCGTGAGGTAAGGATGGGGTCAGGCATGCGTATTTGCGTTACGGTGCTTCTGGGGGCCGCGGCGCTCGGAGGCTGCATCGGCGCCACGACGCCATCAGGGGCTCCGCCGGACGACAAGCAGCCGGGGAGGTGGGCGACGCTCGCCCCCATGCCCTCGTCCCGCCAGGAGCTGGCCGTGGCCGAGGTCGGCGGCAAGGTCTACGCCGTCGGGGGCTTCGGCGACAGCTACGAGCCCGTGGACACGGTGGAAGCGTACGACCCCGCCGCGGACCGCTGGGAGGCGCGGGCGCCGCTGCCGATCGCCGTGCACCATCCGGCCGCGGTCTCCCTCGGCGGCAAGCTCTACGTCCTGGGCGGCTTCTCGGGTCGGGTCTCCCAGGTGCCCCAGGATTCCCTCTTCGAGTATGAGCCGGCGACGAACGCGTGGCGCACCCTCGCTCCGATGCCGACGGCGCGCGGCGCCCTGGGAGCGGCGGCGGTGGAGGGAAAGATCCACGCCCTCGGAGGCTCCCAGGACCGGGCCCTGAACGCCCACGAGGTGTACGATCCTGCGACCGGCCGCTGGAGCCCGCGAAATCCCATGCCGACGGCGCGGGATCACCTGGCCGTGGTGACCCTGGGGGGAAAGCTCTACGCCATCGGCGGCCGGGCCTCCTTCTTCGGGGAGAAGTACGCGAACGTGGAGATCTATGACCCCGCCACAGATTCCTGGCGAATCGGGGCGTCCCTGCCGGCGGCGCGGGGCGGCATCGCCGCCGCGGCCATGAACGAGCGGATCTTCGTCTTCGGGGGCGAGCTCCCCTTCCGGATCTTCAACGCCGCCGAGATGCTGGACCCGGCCGCGGGAACCTGGGTGGCAAAGGCCCCGATGCCCACCCCGCGGCACGGGTTGGGCGCGGCCGTCGCCGGCAAGCGGATCTACCTCCCCGGCGGCGGCACCCAGCCCGGCCCCGGCCGCACCAACGTCCTCGAGGCCTTCGAGCCGTGAGTGGGGTCAGGTCTTGCAATCACACATTCCTGGGTCGTCACTTGTCGTGGACGTGTTGCATTGCAAGACCTGACCCCTTGGTCTCCGTGGTTCTCCTCCTCCTACTGACCCTGGCGGCGCCGGGGGCCCTCGCCCTGCAGGCGGTCACGCGCGAGCAGGCGCTCGAGGCGCTGGCCGGGAGCGAGGTCGAGGCGCGCCGTCGGGGCGCGGCCTGGCTGGGCGAGACGGGCGCCATGTCGGACGTCTCCGCGCTCGTCGGGGCGCTCCGCGATCCCGACGAGGTGGTCCGGGCCCTGGCCGAGCACTCGCTCTGGGAGGTCTGGAGCCGCTCGGGAGACCCGGACGTGGACGGCCTCTTCCAGATCGGCCTGGAGCAGATGAACCAGCGGAACGCCCCTGCGGCGATCGCGACCTTCAGCGAGGTCATCAGGAAAAAACCGGAGTTCGCCGAAGGCTGGAACAAGCGCGCCACCCTCTACTACCTCGTCGGCGAGTACGACAAATCGCTGGCCGACTGCGAGGAGGTCGTCAAGCGGAACCCCGTCCACTTCGGCGCGCTCTCGGGCTTCGGCATGATCTACCTCCAGCAGGGCAAACCCGAGAAGGCCCTCCACTATTTCCAGCGGGCGCTCCACGTCAATCCCAATCTCGGGCAGGTCGAGACCACCGTGGAGCAGCTGAAGCGGCTGCTGATCCAGCGCAAGCGGGACACGATCTGATGGGGCGCGCGCTCGACGTCCGCTGCCCCCGCTGCGACAAACCGGCCCCGGCCGATGGCATGGGAGCCTGCGCCGAGTGCGGGGTCGTCGTCGACATCCGGGTGGACCTCGGCGCGGTCCCGCCGCTCGGCGAGATCCGGAAGCGGCCCGAGATGACGATCTGGCGGTGGCGCGAGTTGCTCCCGATACCAGGACCCGGCGGCCGTCGTCTCGCTGGGGGAGGGATACACGCCCCTCGTGGAGGCTCGACGGCTGGGGAGCGCGATCGGAATTCCGCGGCTCCTCGTGAAGAACGACGGGCTCCTCCCGACGGGCTCGCTGAAAGACCGGGTGATGAGCGTGGGCGTCTCGCGGGCCAGGGAGATCAGGGCGAAGACCGTGGCGACGCCGTCCACGGGGAACGCCGCCGCCGCCCTGGCCGCCTACGCCGCGGCGGCGGGGCTCGGCTGCATCGTCTTCGTTCCCGAGGGCACCGCCCCGGCCAAGATGGTCCAGGCCCAGGCCTGCGGCGCCCGTGTCATCGCCGTCCGCGGCCCCTTCGACAGCGCCGCGCGGCTGGCGCAGCAGGCCGTCGCGACCTTCGGCTGGTACTCGACCCTCTCCGACAACCCGTACCGGAATGACGGCATGAAAAGCTACGGCTACGAGATCTGGGAGCAGCTGGGAGAGGTCCCGGACTGGATGATCCACCCGGAGGCCTCGGGCGGTGCCGTCGCGGGAGCCTGGAAGGCCTTCGGCGAGATGCGGGACCTCGGCTGGGTCAGGCAGGGGCCGCGGATGGCCGCGGCTCAGGCCGAGGCCGCCGCCGCCCTGGTCCGGGCCTGGGAGGACGGGCGCGAAGACGTCGAAGCGCTCAGGCCGGGCCCGACGGTGGCAGAATCCATCCGGGTGGGCCGTCCGCGCCTCGGCTGGCAGGCCCTGAGGGCGCTCAGGGAATCCGGCGGCGCCGCCGTCGCCGTCACGGATGAGGAAATCCTGGAATCCCGGAGGCTCCTGGCGACCCACGAGGGGATCTTCGCCGAGCCGTCGGGCGCAGTCTCCCTGGCCGCCGCCCGGCGCCTCCGCCGCGACGGGACGATTCGGGAAGGCCACCTCGTGGTCGCCGTCGTCACCGGCCACGGGCTGAAGCAGCCCGGCGCCTCCGCCACCCCGCCAGCCCCGCTCATCGAGCCGACACTGGCCGCTCTCGAGCGGGCCTTGAAGGAGTCCTGACCGTGGCCCTCGCCCCGCAGGAGCTCAGCGCCGAGAAGCTGAAGGCCCTCTACCGCGAAGTCCGCCCCGGCACCGACTGACGCAGGTTAATCCCAGAGGCGGGTCGAGAAGTAGCGCTCGCCCAGGTCGTTGAACAGCGTGACGAAACGCCCATGCCGCTCGCGGCGCGCGACGCGTTCCACGCCCACCAGGTACGCGCCCGACGACTGCCCCACGAAAAAGCCGGCCCGCGCCAGCCGCCCGCACATGGCGTAGGCCTCGTCGGCGGTGACCTGGACCTGCTCGTCGATCATGCTCTCGTCAAGAATGGCGGGGACGATATCTTCGGGGTGGCCGAGCGGCTTGAGCCCTTCGATGCCCGGAAAGACGTCCGGGATGACGCAGACAAGCCGGATCTTCGGGTCGTGCTCCTTCAGGCGCCGTCCGAGACCCGTCACGGTGCCGCCGGTGCCGACGCCGGCCACCACGTGAGTGATCCGGCCGGCGGTCTGCTCCAGGATTTCCGCCGCGGTCGTCTCGTAGTGGGCGCGCCAGTTGTCCTCGTTGCTGTACTGGTCACAGAAGAAGTAGCGGTCGGGGTCGGCTTCGTAGCGTCGCCGCACCTCGCGCAGCGCCTCGTCGTAGCCGAGCATCGCGTCGGTGAGGACGAGCCGGGCGCCATGGGCCCGCATCCGCTTCGTCCGCTCGGCGCTGGCATTGTCGGGGATGACGATCTCGACCGGCAGGCCGATGATCTGTCCGATCATCGCGTAGGCGATCCCGGCATTGCCCGACGAGCTGTCCAGCACGGTCATGCCCGGTCGAAGCCGTCCGTCGGCGAGCGCCCCGAGCAGCATGCGCAGCACGGGCCGGTCCTTGAGCGAGCCACCCGGGTTCAGCGATTCCATCTTTGCGAGCACCGCGACGTCGGGCAGCTCGTCACGAAACAGGCTCACCGGGACCAGCGGCGTGTGGCCCACCGCGCGCAGAGCCGGATAGCGGTCTAACAGCGGTTCGATGCGCGGGTCCCACGGCATGAGCACGATTGTACCGTAGAGCGTCCCGGTTCTCTCCTGGTGTGGGCTACTCCTCCACGGTCGTCTGAGTCCAGGTGCGAAGCAAGTCGGCGACCAGCAGCACCACGGCGCCCAGAATGGTCAACCCCCCGGCTGTGAAGACGAGCCACCCGAGGAGGTCGGCCTGGTTGAGGAGGCCGAGCCGTCCCAGGAGATAGTTCCAGTCGTGAATGCTGCCGTCGCCTCCCAGCAGCGGCAGGGCCAGCCGGCGGGCATCGGCGACGTAGATGGCGACGTTCGTGAGGCTTTCCCCCGTCCAGAAGAGCCCGGCGGCGGCCGCGGCGGGCTGCCGGCGAAGCAGGAAGGACACCGCGCAGGCGGCGGGAATGAGGATCTGCATGAGCGAGCCGCCCAGGATCTGGAGGAACTCCCCGAAGACCAGGAAGAGGACATGGCCGGCTTCGTGAAAAATCAGGTTCGCGCCGTCCAGAATGCCCAGGAGAACCCCCGGCGGAGCGGCCGTCACCCCTCGCTGCAGCGTCTGCCAGGCGAGCACGCCCATCACGAAGAGGCCTGCGCCACGAGCGACCAGGGGCCCGTACCTCACGCCCGCACCCTCACCCTCCCCCACTCGAATGCCCCTCAGCCAATAGAATGCTCCAGGAAGTCCCGGATGCCGGCGTTGACAATCTCCGGCTGCTCGAGCTGGACGAAGTGCCCCGCCTGCTCGACCAGGAGAAGCCTCGCGCCGGGGATCTTCGCCGCCAGGAACTCGGCGTACTTGGGCGGGGTCAGTTGATCGTCCTCGCCACAGATCGCGAGCGCCGGCAGGCAGATGGCTCCCACGCGATCCATCACGTCGAACGCGTCGCAGGCCATGAAATCCCCGATGGCGACGTCGGGTCGCGTCCCGAGCATCGCCACCGTCGCTCCATCCTTGAGCGCCTGCGAGGCCGCCGCGCCGAACCCCAGGGCGGTGATGAAGGCGCACCCTTCGGCGTAGTCCGACGCGAGCAGCTCGAAGATCCTGGGAAGCACTCTGAGGCGGGCGCCCGTCCCGACCAGGACGAGGCCGGCACACAGCGCCGGGTTCTCGAGCGCCACCGTCTGAGCGATGCCCCCGCCCATCGAGTGGCCGCCGAGGACGACCTTTCCGAGCCCCGCGGCCCGGATGAACCCGCTCACGATCCGCGCGTAGTCCTCGATCTGCCGGCTCCCATCACCCGCCGACTCGCCGTGGCCGGGAAGGTCGAGGGCGACCACCCGCGCCATGTCCGCGAGCCCCTCGAGCTGGCGGATCCACGCGAGCGTGTTTCCGCCGGCGCCGTGGATGAGGCAGAGTGTCGCGGCGCCGCGCCCGGTCTCCAGGTAGTGGAGCCCGACCCCCTCAACGACCTGGACGGGCATGGAATCGCTCGCGCTTGAGCCGGTTGACGAGCTGCTCGGCGAGGCGGATCGGCTCGGGCACCCGGTAGGCGCAGCACGCGAGCACCCAGCGGACCGCCGCGGCGAGCGAGATCCGGTGGCCCACGGACACGTAGAGCGGGCGAACGTGGTCGCGCGTTCTGAGGACGGCTCCGACGCGCTTGCCCTCGAGCATCAGGGGCGCCCAGTCGCCGCGGCGGGCGCCGGGCTCGCGATGCTCCCCGACGAGGCGCGATTTGGCGCACCCCACGCTGGGCCGGTCCAGGAGCACCCCGAGGTGGGCGGCGAGGCCGAGGCCCCGCGGGTGGGCGATCCCCTGGCCGTCGAAGAACCAGAGGTCGGGGCGGATGGAGAGGCGCCGGGCGGCCCGGAGAAAGACCGGCCCTTCACGGAAGGAGAGGTAGCCGGGAACGTAAGGAAACGTCACGCGCCCCGCGGCCCAGGCCGTGGCCACGGGATCCAGGGCCGGAAGGGCCACGACGGCGATGCCGGCCCAGATCGTCCGGCCGTCAGGCGAGAAGGCGCAGTCGGCGCCGGCCACGAGCCGGACGGCCCGCGGCCCGTCGCCCACGCGGAGTCGCCGCTTGAGCGCTAACTGGATCTTCCGGGCTTCGGAGACCGTCGAGGGCCAGCGGGGAGCGGGGACGGCGGCCATGACGGACGCATTGTACGCCAGATTATTCACCTGGGGCGGGCACCCGGTGTGCAGCACACGCCCGCCCCCGCCGGGATCTCACGTGGCCTGTTTTCGGTTGCCCGATCTCAGCCCTTGCGATCACGCCGCGGCCGTCCCCTACCGAAGCGTCCGCTCAGGGCATGATCGTCACGGTGAGGCCGAGGCTGAAGCGCTTATCCTCGGTGCCCGAGGGCGGCAGCGGGAACGGTTGGGCGCGGTTGACCGCGGCGCGCACGCTCTCAGCCACTTCCGGATTCGGGGGGTCCACGGCGACCTCGACCGCGGCGGGGCGCCCGGCAGGCGTCAGGCGGAAGGTCAGCGACACCCGATAGACCCCGTTGCTCGTCGTGGGATACTTGAGCGCCCAGTAGATCTTCCTCACGAGCCGGTCCTCGTAGCCGACCCGAGAAAACCTCCACTCGAGGACTCGAGTCGCCTCGGCAGTGCCAGGCTCCTCGGGCGACGGCAAGGCGTCGCTGCCGCGCGCGATCGCCGCCTCCAGGGCTCCGGTGTGAAGCCAGGCGACTCCTCGGTGGCCGCTCGACCTGAGGCTCGGGTACTCCCCGAGAGAGATACTGACGCCGCTCCCTTCCCACCGCCACTGTTGGTTCCCCCGGATCGGCGCCACGCCGTACTGTCGCTCGAAGAGCGCGACCATGTCCGCCAGCCGGTGGACCGGGAAGCGGAGGACGACCCCCTGCAGCCCCTCCTCCGAGACGAACTGGAAGGACGCGCTGAGGGGAATCCCGTCGAGGTGAGTGGCCACGGTGTAGGCCAGAGTGGACGCGGTTTCCTGGCTGAGCCGGCCGCCCGGGAACTGCTTCCTGGCGGCGGCGAGGGGTGCGCCCCACTCCAGGCCGAGGACCGCGGCGGGCTCGTTCCATCCCTCCGCCCCTGCCGCGGTCGCGTGGAGGACGGAGAGCGCGAGGGCCAGGAAAACCGATAGCCACCTGGACATTCTGCTCCACCGGGAAGCAAGGCTCGTTCCAGATGCCCCCCAGGCGCTTTCGCCGGATTCTCGCGGGCCTAGACACCCCCCCGGCGGCGGTCGGATGTCAGCAAATCTGACACGAGCGTCAGGTGCTGTTTGGGCTAGAATAGCGGGGCATGGAAAGGATGAGCGTCAACGGGGTGTCCCTCGCCGTCCACGAGTGGCCGGGCAAGGGCCCGGCCGTCGTCTGCATCCACGGCCTCACCGCCAACCACACCTGCTGGCAGAGCCTGGCGGACATCCTCACGCCCGAGTACCGCCTGATCGCCTACGACCTTCGGGGCCGCGGAGAGAGCGACAAGCCGCCGAAGGGTTACAGCCTCGAGATCCACGCCCGGGACGTGAACGCGCTCCTGGATCGCTTCGATCTCAAGCGCGCGGTGATCATCGGGCACTCCCTGGGCGCGAAGATCGCCCTCCACTTCGCGGTCCACTACCCCAAGCGGGTCAGCAAGCTGATCCTCGTGGATGGCGGCCACGACATCCGGGCGGAGGTGCTGGACTCCATCGCCCCCGCCGTCAACCGCCTCGGGATCGAGTTCCCGTCTATGGATGTCTTCCTCCAGATGCTGCAGGGTCTGCCGATGTTCCAGGGGCGCTGGAACGACTACCTCGAGCGCTACTTCCGCTACGACGTCGAGGTCCTCCCCTCTGGCGCGGTCCGCTCCAAGGTCTCGAAACCGGCGATCGAAGAGGAGATCGCGAACCTCGTGAGGGAGCGGCTCTGGGTCCTCCACCACCAGGTCAAGTGCCCCACCCTGATCTTGCGGTCCCCTGACGGGCTCCTGACGGCCACGGACTGCCTGATGACCCGGGAGGAGGGGGAGGCCATGGCCCGCGCGATCCCGAAATCCAGGCTGGTGGTCGTCCCGAAGACCAACCACTACACGATCCTCCTCGGGAAGAACCCGAAGACCCGCCAGGCGATCCGCCGCTTCCTCGCCTCGTGAGCGACTGGCCGCCCGAGTACGACGACCGCTATCTTCCCGCGCCCGGGTCGCGCTACTGGTTTCCCGAGCGGGAGTGCCAAGATCCCGAAGCGCGCGACGCCGAGGTTCTCCGAAAAATCCAGGCCGCCATGGCCTGGGCCTGGGAGCGCGCGCCATTCTACCGGGAAAAATGGCGGGGCGCGGGGCTCGAGCCCGGCGACATCAAGAGCCTCGACGACTTCCGCAAGGTCCCCGTCGTGACGAAGCAGGAGCTGCGGGAGGACCAGGCCGCGCGCCCGCCGCTGGGCTCCTACCTCTGCATCCCCCGCGAGGAGGTGCGCCGCATCCACGGGACCTCGGGCACCACCGGGAAGCCCACGGCCTTCGCCATCGGCCGGGACGACTGGCGCCGCATCGCCAACGCGCACGCGCGGATCATGTGGGGCTTCGGCCTCCGCCCCTCGGATACGGTCTTCTTCGGGTCGTTCTTCAGCCTCTACCTGGGCGGCTGGGGGGCGCTGGCCGGTGTGGAGCGCCTGGGCGCCACGGCCTTCCCCTTCGGCGCCGGCGTCCCCGGCCAGACGCTGATGGCCCTCCGCTGGCTCAGGGAGATGCGCCCGTCGGCCTTCTACGGGACGCCCTCCTACGGCCTGTACGTCGCGGAAAAGGCGCGGCAGGAGGGGATCGATCCCGGCGAGTTCGGTCTCCGGATCCTCTTCTTCTCGGGCGAGCCCGGGGCCGGAATTCCGTCCACGAAGCGCCGCATCGAGGAGGCGTACGGCGGCGTCTGCGTGGACACCGGCTCCATGGCCGAGATGACGCCCTGGATGACCAACGCCGAGTGCGAGTTCCGGTCCGGCATGCACCTCTGGCAGGACATCGTCTATGCCGAGCTCCTCCACCCGGAGGGCAAGATGCTCGTCGGGTTCGGGCAAGAGGGGGTGCCCGTCTACACCCACCTGGAGCGCACCTCCCAGCCCATGATCCGGCTCTGGTCGGGGGACCTCGCGACCTGGACCGACGCGCCCTGCGAGTGCGGGCGCACCTACCCCCGGCTGCCGCGGGGGGTCTACGGGCGCGTGGACGATATGGTCATCGTGCGCGGCGAGAACGTCTACCCGAGCGCGGTGGAGGAGGTCCTGCGGGCGACGCGCGGCGTCGGCGAGGAGTATCGGATCATCGTCAGCCGGAAGGAAGCGATGGACGAGCTGGTGATCCAGGCCGAGGTCCGGCCCGAGGTCGGCGCGCGCCCCGGCGCCCTGGACGCGCTCCGGGCCGACGTCGAGGCGCGGCTCCGCGCCGTGATCGGCGTCCGCGCCGCGGTCCAGCTGGTCCCTCCCGGGCAGCTCGAGCGCACCGAGTTCAAGGCCCGGCGCGTGATCGACAACCGCGACCTGTTCCGCGAGCTGACAACTCGCTAGCCCCCTCACCCCCTAATCCCCCTCACCTTGATCCTCTCCCCCAGCGGAGGAGAGGGGAGGGTGAGGGGGGAGAAGACAAAGGTGAGTGGGAGGCTTCGGAGGGGGAGGAGAGAAGGCATGGTCGAGATCCGATCCGCTCGGTTCGATGACATCGCGGCGTGCGCGACGCTGGCGGACGAGTTGATCGGCCCGCGGCGGGCCCGGCCGTTCACCGAGGCCGCGCTGGACCGCCGCCAGCTCCTCGTCGCCAGCGACAACGGGAGCCTTGTGGGATGTCTGGCGTACACGACCGACTGGTTCAACTGTACGTTCGTCTCGCTCGTGGTCGTGAAGCCCGATCAGCGGCGGAAGGGAATCGCGCGGGAGCTCTACCGGGCCGTCGAGGCCGAAAGCACGAGCCCTCGGCTCTTCTCCTCCACCGAGGAGACCGACGCCGCGTCCATCCGGATGCACAGCGCGCTCGGCTTCACGGCGAGCGGCTACGTCGACAACCTCCCCCAGGGCTGCCGCGAGCTGCTCTTCTACAAGCGTCTCGATGGAGGACGCCATGTTTGATCCGAAAAAATTGGAGGCAATCCGGCGCGCGCTCCAGGCCTGGGAGAGCACGGGGCTCGCGGCGTTCCAGGCCGGGAGGCCCGAGCGCCGGCGATCCTTCACCACCCTGTCGGGGCGCGAGGTCAAGCGGCTCTACACGCCACCGGACATCGAGGACTCCGATTACGGCGAAAAGCTGGGCTTCCCGGGCCAGTACCCCTTCACGCGCGGGCCGTATCCCACCATGTACCGCGCGCAGCCATGGACCATGCGGCAGATCGCCGGCTTCGGCACGGCCGGCGCCACCAACGAGCGCTTCAAGTTCCTGATCGCCCAGGGCCAGACCGGCCTCAGCACCGACTTCGACATGCCCACCCTCATGGGCTATGACTCCGACGACCCGCGCGCCTTCGGCGAGGTCGGCCGGGAAGGCGTCGCCGTGGACACCCTCGCCGACCTGGAGGACCTCTTCGACGGGATCGACCTGGGGGTGATCAGCGTCTCGATGACGATCAACCCGACCGCCTGGATCCTCCTGGCCATGTACGTCGCGCTGGCCGAAAGGCGCGGGATCCCCCTCGACCGGCTCTCGGGCACGGTGCAGAACGACATCATCAAGGAGTTCACCGCCCAGAAGGAATGGATCTACCCGGTGAAGCCGTCGCTCCGCCTCGTGCGCGACTCGATCCTCTATTCGGTCCGCCACCTGCCCCACTACAACCCCGTCAACATCTCCGGCTATCACATCCGCGAGGCCGGGAGCACGGCGGTCCAGGAGGCCGCGTTCACCCTCGCCGCCGGGATCGCCTACGTGGAGGAGGTGCGGAAGGCCGGTCTCGATGTGGACGCGTTCGCCCCCAGGCTCAGCTTCTACTTCATCTCTCACTCCGACTTCTTCGAAGAAGTGGCGAAGTTCCGCGCTGCCAGGCGGGTCTGGGCCAGGATCATGAAGGAGCGCTTCGGCGCCGCGAAGTTGGAGTCTATGCGCCTCAGGTTCCACTGCCAGACCGCGGGCTCGTCGCTGACCGCCGCGCAGCCCATGAACAACGTCGTGCGAACAGCCTACCAGGCTCTCGCCGCCGTGCTGGGAGGCTGCCAGTCGCTCCACACCAACGGCATGGACGAGGCGCTCGCGATCCCGTCGGAGGCGGCCATGAAGCTCGCCCTCCGCACCCAGCAGATCCTCCTCGAGGAGACCGGCGTCGCGCATTCCATCGACCCGCTGGGAGGCTCGTACCTGGTGGAGGCGCTGACCGACCAGACCGAGCGGGAGATCTGGGCGTACCTCGACCGAATCGATGGCATGGGAGGCACGGTGGCGGCGCTGGAGCGCAACTTCTTCCAGCAGGAGATCGCCGATTCGGCCTACGCCTACCAGGTGGCCAAGGAGCGCGGCGAGAAGACGGTCGTGGGGGTCAACCGGTTCAGGGAGGACGAGCCCGAAGAGCCGTCGATCCCCCTCCACTCGATCGACCCGCGAACCGAGCAGACGCAGAAGGAGCGGCTGGCCCGGGTGAAGCGGGAGCGGGACTCGGAGCGGGTCCGCAAGCTCCTGGGCGAGCTGAAGGAAGTGGCCCGGACCGACGAGAACCTGATGCCCCCGACCATCGAGTGCGTCCGCGCCTATGCCACCGTCGGCGAGATCGTCAACGCGCTGAAGGAAGCCTTCGGCCTCTACCGCGAGCCCATCGTCTTCTAACTCGGAGGGGGGCTTCGCCCCCCTTCCGAAGCCTCCCCCCACGGGAGGGTTGCGCGGGCAAAGCCCGCGCTCGAAGCCGTGGCTGGGAGCTCGGAGAATCGCCATGTCGACCAAGGACAAGCTGTTGAAGCAGGCGGAGGCCGAGTTCCAGGCGTTCAAGGCTGCCCTCCGGGGTCTCGATGACGCGCGGCTCACCGAGGTGTGGCTGGGGACCTGGAGCATCAAGGACATCGCGGCGCACATCTCGGGCTGGCAGCGCGAGCTGGGCCCGGCCCTGGAGCGGATGGCGCGCGGCGAGAGGCCGATCCCGGAGGGGACGAGCTACGACGACGCGGACGCCTGGAACGCGAAGTTTGCGGCCGCCAGGAAGGATTCGCCGGTTTCCGAGGTTCTGGGGGAGCTCGACCTTTCCCATGGGTACTTCATGGCTCGGGCCGCGACGGTTCCCGAAGAACGGTTCGTCCCCGGCAAGACCGCCTACCGGATCGTGGAGCTGAACAGCGCCCACCACTACAAGGACCACGGCGACCAGATCCGCGCCTGGCGCCAGTCCAAGGGCATGTAGTGACCCACCGGAGAGTGCGCGTGCTCGTGGCGAAGCCGGGGCTGGATGGGCACGACCGGGGCGCCAAGGTCGTGGCGCGCGCGCTCCGGGACGCTGGCTTCGAGGTGATCTACACGGGCCTCCATCAGACGCCGGAGCAGATCGTGGCGACGGCGGTTCAGGAGGACGTGGACGTCATCGGCCTCAGCGTCCTGTCGGGAACCCACATGATCGTCTTCCCACGGATCCTCGAGCTGCTGCGCCAGCAGGGCGCGGGGCACATCACCCTCATCGGCGGCGGCACCATGCTGCCGAGGGAGGCGCGGGAGCTGAAGGCGATGGGGGTGACCGAGCTGTGGGGAGTGGACTCCTCCACCCAGGAGATCGTCGCCTGGATCCGGGATCGCTTCAGCTCAACCGCACGTTAAGAATCCGCTGGCTGATCCTGATCGTGCCGGCGGCCATCTACTTCTTTGGCTACTTCCATCGAATCGCCCCCGCCGTGGTCGCGGGGGATCTGATGCGGGCCTTTTCGATCTCCGCCGCCTCGCTGGGCAACCTGAGCGCGATCTATCCCTACGTCTTCGCCTTCATGGCGCTCCCCGCGGGGAGCTTCGCCGATACCCTGGGCCCCCGGTGGACCCTCGCGCTGGGATCCGGCACCATGGGGGTCGGCGCGGTCCTCTTCGGCCTGGCCCCCCAATTCGGCGTCGCCTGGGTCGGACGGCTCCTCGTGGGGCTGGGGGCGTCCGTGATCCTCATCTCGTCGCTCCGGCTCGCCGCCGAGTGGTTCCGCCCCCAGGAATTCGCCACGATTTCGGGCTGGAGCCAGACGGTCGGCAATGTGGGCGCCCTCGTGGCCTCCTCGCCGCTGGCCCTGCTCGTGGAGATGCTCGGCTGGCGGCAGAGCTTCGTGATGATCGGGACCCTGACGCTGCTCCTGGCAGGGGCGGCGGCGCTCTTCGTCAGGGACCGACCGGAAGCCATGGGCCTGGTCCCCGTGAATCCGGGGCCGGTGGCGGCAGCGATGCCGTCGCTCAGTGAAACGTTGCGAGGCATCCCGGGCATCTTTTCGAATCCGCGCTCGTGGCCGCCCGTGCTCGCCACCACCGGCATCTACTCGAGCCTGATCGCCTTCCTCGGCCTCTGGGGAGTTCCCTACCTCACCCAGGTGTACGGACTGGGGCGCGTCGAAGCCTCGACCTACCCTTCGCTGCTGGCCATTGGGATCGTGGTCGGGGCGCCGCTGGTCGGATGGCTGTCGGACCGGTGGCTCGGGCTGCGCCGGCTTCCCTTCATCGCCTTCACCGCCGTCTACACCGCCTGCTGGGCGCTGCTGGCGCTGCCGGGCGAGATGCGTCTGCCCCTCGGCGCCCTGGCTCCCGTGCTCCTCCTCATGGGCTTCGCCTCCTCCGGACTCGTGCTGGTCTTCGTCTGCGTCCGGGAGGTGAACGACCCCGCCCGCGTCGGGATCACGCTCGGCTTCTGCAATCTGCCCGTCTTCCTGGGGTTCGCGCTGGTCCAGTGGCTGACGGGCCTCATCCTGGACGCGCGGTGGGAGGGACTGATCGCAGGCGGGGCGCGCATCTACCCCGCGTCGGCCTGGGAGGCCACCTTCGCGTTCTGCCTGGCCATGGCCCTGGCGGCGCTGGTCCTGACCTTCTTCATCGCCGAAACCCGCTGCCGCAACATCTGGCAGCCGAGGTGAGCTCGCGACCGCCCCGAGGACCGACGTCAGAAACAGCCCGCGGGTGACACGGGGAACGGGGCGCCCCACGGAGCAGAACGCACCGCCTCTCAGGCTCTAATCGCGATGATGGAGGGCTCAGGACTGAAGAAACCGTCACGCTTGCGGGAGGGAGCACCGTGGGGCTGTTCCCCGGGGCAGGACCCGCGGGCTGTTCCCGGACCGTCAGGCGAACTTCGGGGGGGTCGTGGGGATGGGGAGCTTCACCGAGAAGACGCTCCCCTTGCCCATCTCGCTCTTGACGTCGATGGTGCCACCGTGGGACTGGACGATCCCCAGGCTGACCGACAGCCCGAGGCCGGTTCCCTTCACGGAGGGCTTCGTGCTGAAGAAGGGGTCGAAGATCCGGGCGAGGTTGGCCTCCGGGATCCCGCCGCCGGTGTCCGCGAAGTCGATCCGGACGAAGTCCCCGTCGCGTAACGTCCCCACCGTGAGCGTGCCGCCGTGCGGCATGGCGTCGAGGGCGTTCGTGATCAGATTGAGGAACACCTGCTTGCACTGGGGGACGTCCACCTCCACCGGCGGCAGGGTGGGGTCGTACTTTTCCTCGACGGCGATGTTCGACAGGGCGGCGTGCCGGCGCACCAGCGCCAGGGTGTCCTTGACGACCTGGGAGATGTCCACCTGCTCCGTCGTGAAGTCGCGCTGGCGCGAGAAGTCGAGGAGGGCGCGCACGGTCTCCCGGATCCGCAGCGCCTCGCTCTGGATCGTTTTCAGGTATTCCGTGATGGTGGCCGGGTCCACCCCCTCGTCGAGCATCAGGGTCGCGTAGCCGAGGATGCTGGTCATGGGGTTGTTGATCTCGTGGGCCACGTTCGCGGCCAGCTCGCCGATCGCCGCGAGCTTGGCGGATTGCACCAGCTGGGCCTGAGTCTGCCGCAGCTCTTCCATCTGCCGCCTCAGCCCCTCGTAAAGCCGGGCGTTCTCGGCCGCGACGGCGACCTGGCTGGCGACGATCCGGAGGATCTGCTCCGCGTCCGCCGGGGAGAGATCCTCCGCACTCAGCCACCCCCTGAGCCGCCCCGTGACGCGACCCTGAATGGCCAACGGGACTTCGAGCATGCGCCCGTCCCGCCCCGCCGCCGCGGGCTTCCCCGGCTCCGGCAGCGGCCAGACCTCGAGCCGTCCCGTATCGGGGTCCACGAGCGAGACCTCCAGCGCCGAGAAGCCGAGCGTCGAGGCGAGCGACGGCAGAAGCTCGCCGGCGAGGGTCTGGAGGCTCAGCTGGGAGGTGATCTGCTCGCCGATCCGGTGGAGGCTCTCCAGCTGCGCGCTCCGCGCGGTCAGGTCCCGGTTGGCCTTCTCCATCTCCTGGATCTTCTTGAAGAGACGCTGCACGAGCTTCTGGTTCAGCTCCCGCAGGTACCCGGTCTGCTGGGCGGGCTCGACCTGCTCCCGCTTGCCCCGTAGGAACTCGGAGACCACCCCGGTGAAGCGGTCGACGTCGATCGGCTTGGCGATGTAGCCGTTGCACCCGGCGGTGAGGATCCGCTCCCGGTCGCCGGGGTTCGTGTAGGCCGTGAGCGCCACGATCAGCGTCGTGGCGAGAGAGGGGAAGGCGCGAAGCGCGGCCGCCGCCTCGTAGCCGTCGAACCGGGGGAGACCGATATCCAGCAGGATGAGGTCGGGCTGCTCCCGGACCGCCTTGTCGATGCCCTCCAGACCATCCTCGGCCTCGAGGAGCTGGTACCCCTCGGCCACCAGGAGCCGGCGGACGAGACGTCGGTTGTCGGCGTTGTCCTCGATGTGGAGGATCTTCACCGGCTTTCCACCGCCGACGGGCTCAGCCACGAGGGACCTCGTGCGCGGGGACCGGTTCCAGCGACAGCGTGAAGGAGAACGTGGAGCCGTGCCCCTCGCGGCTCTCCACCCAGATCTCTCCGCCGTGCAGCTCGACGAAGGACTTGGAGATCACGAGCCCGAGGCCGGTGCCCCCGAGAGGGAGATGAATCTTCCCGCCGTTCAGCTGCTGGAAGGCGCGGAAGAGCTTCGGCTGATCCTCCTCCCGGATCCCGACGCCGGTGTCCTGGACGCTGACCACGAGCCGGTCCGCCTTGGCGGTCGCCCGGACGGTCACGCCGCCCTCCGGGGTGAACTTCACCGCGTTCGACAGGAGGTTGAGCAGCACCTGGCGGATCTTCGTCCGGTCGGCCCGCACAGGCGGAAGCGCCGGCTCGATCTCCTGGCGGATCGTCAGGTTCCGGCCGCGGACCAGCGGCAGCGTGGTCCTCACGCACTCCTCGACCAGCTCGTCGATTGCGAGCGGAACCTTCTCGAGCTCCATCGTCCCGGACTCGATCTTGGAGAAGTCGAGCACATCGTTGATGAGACCCAGCAGGTGCAGGCCGTTGGAATGGATGGCCGCCAGGTCCTCCTCCTGGTCCTTGCTGAGCGCGCCCCCGGACGTCTTCAGCATGACCTTGGAGAACCCGATGATCGCGTTGAGCGGCGTGCGCAACTCGTGGGAGAACTGGGCCAGGAACTGAGACTTGAGGCTGTTCGCCTCCACGAGCTGCTCGTTGGTGCGCTTGACCTGCTCGTAGAGCTGGCTCGTCTGGAGCGCGACCGTCGCCTGGCCGGCCAGCACCCGGAGGAGCTCCATCTCCTCGGCGTCGAAGATCTCGCCCGAGAGCTTCTCGCCCAGAGCCAGCACGCCGATCAGCTGCCCCTCCGACTTCAGCGGCAGCAGCAGGGCCACCTGCATGGCGTCGAGGTCCGCCTCGGCATCGGCCAGCGCCGCCGCCATCCGGCGCCGCAGCGGGATCTCCTCGCGCACCAGGATGTCGTTGTCCCGGAGCCAGCGGATGATCGGGCCGGCCGCGCGCAGGGCCCGCCATTTGCCCTCGATGGCTCCCGCGGACACGAGCCGCTGGACCTGGTACTCCCCGGTCCCGGGGTCGAAGAGGTAGAGGGCCCCGTGGGTGAGCGGGATCCGATCGACCAGGGTCTGGACCAGCGTGTCGGCCAGCCGCGTGACGTCCAGCAGCGATCCCATCCGCTTCCGGAGGTCCGACAGGGTTTCGTAGAACCCGTAGCGCTTCCGGTAGATCAGCCGGTCCAGCCACCCTTCCACCGTGCGGATCAGCGGCGTCAGCAACACCGCCAGGAGGAAGGCGAGCACCAGGTCCTCCCGCAGCGAGAGGGAGTAACGCAGCGCGAACGTTTCCTCGGCCAGAGCCCCGAGCGCGATCACCAGCGGAATCGCGGCCGCCAGCAGCCCGCCGAAGATGGCGACCCGCTTGGCCACGCTTCCCACATTGACGAGGCGGTACCGGACGATGGACACCCCCAAGAGGAGCGCGAAAATCGCGTTGGCGGGAATCCCCACAGGGTAGATCGATTCCATCTTCAACCCGACCCGGGCAATGTCCACCACGCCGCCCAGCAGGCTGACCGCCGAGCCCAGGATGATGAGCTTGGCGCGATTCCGGCGGAAGGCTGAATCGATCTTCCCGTACGCAAGCCCCAACTCCACGATGCCGCCCACGATGGAGGCCATGAACCAGGCGAAGAACGCGTTGTAGAACGGGCCGAACGCAGGCGCGAACCCCCAGGAGGTCACCACGACCCCGCGCATGAAGAGCGGCGTCGGGCTCAGCGCCAGGAAGACGACGGCCAGGGCGTAGGTCGCGGCCAGAAGCCGGCGCCGCCGATCCGCGATCTCGAGGAACACGACGACGAAGTGATAGTAGAAGGCCGGCACCAGGATGACGCCGGAGTGCAGCAGCTTCTCCACGAGCACCGCCGTGGCCACGTCCTCCGTGGAGCGGAGGAAGAACACGCCGAGGTTCCAGACTCCCAGGGCGGCGGCCACCGACGCGAACACGCGGTTGAGCCTGCTCCGGTGGTCGCGATAGAGCACCATCACCGCCAGGGTGAGGTTCAAGGCGAAGGCGACCAGGGGGACGAGCTGGTGGAAGATCACGAGCGCACCTTCGTCTCGGGAGGGAACAGGACGATCTCGTCCTTCTTGCGCTCCTGTTCCATCTCCTCCTTGAGGATGCCGAAGACCAGGATATCCCAGAACTTCCCGTCGGTGAAGCAGGCCTCCCGGAGCACGCCCTCCTGCCGGAACCCGTTGCGGCGCAGGGAGTTGATGCTGAGCTGGTTGTACGCGAACACCTTCGCCTCGACCCGGTGGATCCCGATGTGGTCGAGGGCGTAGGCGAGGAGCAGGCGGGAGGCCTCGACGCCCCACCCCTTCCGCATGGAGTGGGGATCGGAGATCACCGTCTCGAGGAACCCGTACCCATGGATCAGGTTGATGCCGTAGAGCCGCACGAATCCCACCGGCTGCTCCGGCTCCCGGTGGCGCGGGATGATCAGGGCCGGGAGCTGCGTGGTGTCGCGCAGCAGGAAGTCCAGGAAGACGTCGTTCCGGCGGTGGTAGATGTGCTTGTACTGGTAGAGGAACTCGCTGGCCACCATCTTTTCCACGAACGGGCTGTCGCACCACTTGTTCAGATTCACCAGGTCGCCGCGCGTGAACGTGCGCAGGCGCACCCGCTTGCCCTGGGCAAGCACACGAGGAATGCCGTAGGATCCCGCGGGCGTCGCTAGTGAGGCCATCGGTACGGGCCCGGGCCTACCGGAACGGAGAGGGCACGGTCAAGGTGGTTACCACAGGTGACCAAAGGGTAACACGGGGGTTGGATTTCTCGAATAACAATAAGGGGTTAAGGGCCTTTAGTGTTCGCTCGTTGCACCTCGTTCAGTTAGCACACCGCCGCGAGGGACCCCCGGACCACCCCCGAAATCCCTCGCCGAGAAGCATTCCCCTAACGGGCCGTGGGTCGGCCGCTCATGGACCGGACTCCCCGGCCACCCGTCCGATTAATCGCGGAACAGGACCAGCACCGCCTTGGTCAGCGGGAAGCGGAGAAGAATCTCATCCTGGCTGACCGGACACGCATAGGGAGTTGCTGGATCCGACGGGTCTCCCAACGGGAGCCGGCCCGGGCAGGTGCCGGCCAGGGGTCCAAGGTCCAGATACACGTACATCGGCGCCGCCGGGTCAGGGGAAATATTGAAAGGAATCAGAAAGATCCCCTGGAAGGTCCCCTTCTTTTTGTGGCTGACCCGCCACTTCCCGCTGACCTGGGCATAGCCCTGGAGCGCGGTCGTGAGATCCAGCTCTCCGTGAAGACTGCCCGAGGCCGTCACTTCCATCGTTGCGAGGAGCATCGTCGTGGGATCGAAATCCTGAAGCGTGTTGAAGGTCCCGACGATGCGCCCCGTGCCCGTGGCCTTCACGAACGACCTGGCGTCAGCATCGATAAAGCCTCCGACCACGAAGGGGTTCCCCGCATCAGGAGCTGCCCAGACGACCTGCCCCAGGAGTATGGCCTTGGCGAAGCGGACTCTGAAGTCGTCCGGCTCGCCGGCGCCGCCCTTGAACTTCAGATGCTCGGCCACCTCGTAGGCGACGACGGTTGCGTACTGGGCCTGGGCGACCGACGGGCTCGCCAGCGACAGCAACGCTAGCGCCGACACAACGACCGCCGTTACGACTCGCCTGAGTGAAAACTGACTGACCCTCATTCTGTTCCGCTCCTCTTACGGCACCAGGCCAGGAGGCTGATGCCGTTAAGAAACGTGGGCCCCAGATCGAGCACCTCGAAGCCCACGCCTTCGAGGCAGGTCCGCAACTCCGTCTCCGTCCAGTAATGCGACTCGCGTCGCCCCCTCATCATGTCGAACACCGCGTTGGGCACGAGCCACAGGAGCGCATGGAGCGCCGCGCCCAGCCCCTCCCGGGCCCACACCGCCTGCGCCGTGGCCACCACCGGCGCCCGCCGGGCGAAGTTGACCACGATCGCGTGGCCACCCGGCCGGAGCCGGCCGAACGCCCGCTCCAGTTCCCGGGCCGGGTCCGGCTGGGCGTAGAGCGCGTGAACGCTCACCGCCAGGTCGTACCCGCCATCCGTCCCCGGGCCCACCCGGAAGGTGACCCGGTGGCCACCAGCTGCCTTCCGCCGCGCCCGCTCGACCAGGGCCGGGTACGGGTCCTCGCCCACCACCTCGTAGCCCCGCCCGGCGAGCGCCGCGGAGAAGTTCCCAGTCCCACACCGTAGCTCCAACACCCGCGAGCCCCCGGGCCCGGCCAGGGACCGCCCGGCATACTCCAGGATCTCCCGCAGGAGCGCCCGGTACGGGCGGAACCGCCGGAAGATCCAGTCGTACAGCACCGCGTATGCGACCACCAGTGGGCTTTCCACGTACCTGATGATCGCACGTCCTCCCCGGTCTAAAGGGACGAAGGCCTCCCTTCCGGGTGGACTCCGGGTAGTCAACCTCTGCCTTACATCATGCAGTCGGGATGCCAAAAAAATTAATGCCTTGACAGGTCTATGTCCTTTAATTTATTGCGTTCTGACTTTGACCGACCCACTGAAATCTGACAAATGGCGTCAGTCGCGTGCCAGAGTGGCCGCTTAGAAGGACCAGCGGACTTCGGTGTACACGGCGGAGTTGTCGCGGAGCCGCCCGAAGAACGAGCGGCGCTGGCCTCGGAAGATGTCGGCCCCCAGAACGACCTTCCATCGATCCGTCAGAGCGTATGTCACCTTCGGTCGCACGAGGAAGTCGAGCCGGGTGAACGAGAGAATCGTCCCTATCTCCGCCTCCAGGGTCTCGTTGAGCCACTTGTGGCTCACCCGGAGGGAAGCGCCGTGCTGGACCTCGTCGAGCTCGTTGGCAACCAGCGCCTCCTCCGTCGCAACGCCGCGCGCGACTCCGTCGGGGACGTCCACGGGGCTCCGATGGCGGACCACGTAACGGAAGAGGTACTGGAGGTTCACGTTGAGGTACTCGAAGAACGTCCGGTCGCCACCCACCACCATGAAGAAGAACGGGTTCTTCACCCGCGGGTTGGTGCCGTCCAGGTCCTCGGTGAAGGTGAAGGCAGCCTCGCCCCGGAGGCCGAAGCGGCCGAGCGTCGTGGCCGCGTCGGCGCCGATCACACGGATTCGGTTGTGCCGGAGAACCAGGTCCAGGGAGGTCAGGGTGACCCGGTCGATGGCGAAGTCCGGCACCGGGTCGAAGCCGTCGAAGTAGGAGAGCGACCAGTCCACCGCGCCCCCCGTCTGCTCCAGCTTCAGCCCCCACTGCCCGACCGTCTGGTCCGGGACCCGCTCGATGAGGGTGACGCCCGGGACCCGCTGGAGGGGGATGGTGTGGGGCTCGAACTTGGGGAGCCAGAGCCCCGTCACCGAGACCCACGGGAGATGGTAGGTCGCCTTCACCGCCGGGGTACCCAGGCGCTGGTCGTCATCCTCGGGCACCAGGAGGGTAAAGTCCTTCGGGGAGAGGTTGTCGGTGGGGTTGATCCGGTCGGCCCGCCCCCACGCCACGATCTGCTTCCCCACCCGGAGGTCCAGCGGACCCCAGCCGATCTCAAGGTAGGCCTCCCGCAGCTCGCCCCGGGTCGCGTCCGCGTGGAAGAGCTCCTCGTTCCTCACCCACCCCTCGGCGAGGATCGAGAGCCTTTCCCCGAGCCTGGGGGCGGCCTTCAGCCAGAGCGCCGACCCGAAGAAGTGCTGCCCGTCGTCCAGCTCCCGGGACGAGCTCCAGTAAGAGCCGCGGAGGGAGCCGCTCAGGCCGAAGCCCTGGAGCGGCGTCTCGGCCGGCCTTTGGGCGATGCTGACTGCGGGAGCAAGGAGCAGACCGACGACGGCAACCCCGAGGGCGCGCCTCAAGGCTCCCGTTCCAGGTGGCGCGTGGTGAAGAGGCCGTCCCGGACCTGCTGATTGGCCTTGAAGCTCTCGTACTGGATCACGGTGCGGTGGCCGGTCTGGGTGTTGGCCGCCTCCAGGCGCATGGCCTGCCACTTCTGCCGGCCCGGGTCCACCAGCTGGACGCTCGTGGCCCGGATACCCTTCAGCGGTTGGCCGGCCTGGTCCCAGTACTCGCCCCTGGCCATCACGAAATTGTCTTTGCGGATCCAGCTTCGGCGCCGCGCGTACCCGGCGCTCGTCTTGATCGCCTCAGTCCGCGGCACGGACTCGACGACGTAGCAGGGCTGCCCGTCCACGGCCTCCTCGCCGACCAGCCGGTGCTCCCACTCACCGACTTTGTGGCCGATCACGTCCCCGTAGGAGAAGTCGGTCCCGGCGAAGCTGTCGCGCTTGTTAGAGGCTACCAGCCGCCGGACCTTCTTCAGGGCGGGCAGGTACACCCAGATGTCGTCGTCCCGGGCCGAGTGCTCGATGAGGAGGATCGCCGTGCCCCGGACGTCGGGGGGCGAGAGGAAGCGGATCAGCTGCCTGTTGTCCACGCCGTTTCCCTGGAGCTTTGTGACGGACGTTGTCTTCCGGACCCGCTCCTGGCCGGTCTTGCTGACCAGGGTGAACGTGGCCTCGGAGACGGAGTCGAGAACCTTGGTGACGTTGAAGTTCCGCTCCATGATCTCGACCGCCGACGGCTGGGCCGCGGCCGGGGCCCCAGCGCCCGCCAGGAGCGCCAGCAGCAGCCCGCCCGCCGCGGCGGCGGCGCACCCCCGGGCGGCCGAGAAGACGAACCGCGGGCGGAAGGTCAGCAGCAGGCTGGGGAGCACGGTCAGGGCGGCGAAGGCGCTCACGAGCATGGCGGTGGCGATCAGCACCGCGAACCACATGTGCACGTAGAAGCCGTACGAGAAGATCAGGACGCCGTAGCCGCCGGCCACCGCCGAGGCGACGAAGAGGATCGCCTTGCCGGCCGTGTTGAGGGCGTGGGTCACCGCCCGCGCCTCGTCGAGGCCGCCGGCCAGCTCCTCCCGGAGGCGGTAGATGAGGTAGATGGCGTAGTCGGCGCCGATCCCCACCGCCATGGCGGAGATGAGGGCGGTCCCGATGTCGAACCGGATGCCCGCCCACCCCATGACGCCGAAGTTCGCGACCACCGCCAGCGTCAGCGGGACCAGGACGAGCAGCCCGGCGAGAGCCGAGCGGAACACGAGTGACGTGATCAGATAGATCACTCCACCAAATTGTACGATATTGAGCGTCTTCCCCCGAACCATGGTCGTGTTGAGCGCCGCTGTCTGTGGGACGCTGCCGCCGATCCTAACCTTCACGAGGTTCCCGAACACCCCCGGGGAAGACGTCTCGAGCCGGGCGATCAGGTCCTCGACGTAGGCGCTGCTGTCCGTCTTGAGGAACACCCAGATGTTCGCCGAGCGGTACTCGTAGTCCACGTAGCTGTCGAAGTCGCCGGGCTCGCCCGAGAGCGAGTAGAGGAGCAGGTACTGCGCGACGGCCTCCCGGCTCTCCGGGATCCGGTCCTGGGCCGGGTCGTCGCCGTGCATGGCCCGGTTCATCCGCTTGACGAAGTCCGCGATGGAGAGGGTCTTCCCCACCACCGGCTCCTCCTCGAGGAGCCGCTGGGTCGCGTCCATCGCCCGGAGGACGCCGGGATCCTTAATCGCGTCCGGGCCGGCCCCCTCCACGAGAATGAACATCGAGTTGGTCCCGCCGAACCGCTGATTCAAAATGCGATCGTCCCGCTGGAATGAGAGGCTCTTGAAGAAGAGCGCCCGGGTCGAGTTGTCCACGCGGACCATGGCCGCTCCGGCCAGGCAGAGCGCCACCAGAGCGCCGGCGGCCAGGTAGATCCGGCGCCGCCCGGGACCGGCCACCCAGCCGGCGATGGCGGCCGGGATCCGGTCCCACACCCGCCGCTCCCGCTCGCGGCGCTCCTCCCGCTGCCCCGGCGCCGGGAGCAGCGAGCGGAGCGCAGGGATGAGCGTCATCTCCACCGCCAGCGCACTCAGGATCCCGAGCCCGGTGAAGACGCCGAAGGTCTGGATGGTCCGGATCTCGAAGACGAGGAGCGAGAAGAAGCCGAGGGCGGCCACACTCCCGGCGGTGAGCATCACCGGCCCGATCCGGACGATGGATTCCACCACCGCCCGCCGGTTCGCCTCCCGCGGCGGGAGCCCGGCGGCGTGGAGGCGGTGGTACTCCTCGTAGAACCGCTTGAGAATCTGCACCGCGTGCCCCGCCGCCACGGCCAGGATCAAGATGGGGGTCGTGGCGTTGAAGGCGTCCATGGGGACGCCCGCGAACCCCATGATGCCGAGCCCCCACACCACCGCCAGCAGCGCCGTCACCAGCGGCAGGATCAGCCCCTGGACCGTCCGGAACGCCTCGTAGTGGATGAGGCCGATGACGAGGACCGCGATCGGGAAGAGAAACGCCATGCGCTGGGAGTACCCTTCCACCGCTGCCAGATAAACGGGAAAGCCGCCGACCACGATCTCCACCGAGGCGTCCCGCTCCGGCTCCACGATGCGCCGAACCTTCTCCACCATCCCCTGGAACCCTTGTGGGTCCTCGTCGAACTCGGCGACGACGGCCGTGGTTCGCTCGTCCTTCGAGACGATCGTGTTGAGGAAGACCGGGTTGGCCCTGACCACCGCCCGCAGCGCCTCGAGCCCCTCCCGAGTCCGGGGCACCGTCTCCATCACCGGGAGGACCTCCATTCCGTCGGCGGTTCCCCTGATGTTCTTGGCGCGGCGGGCCGAGAGGCTCCAGAGGCTGCCCTTGGCGACGCCCGGGGCGGCCTGGAGAGCGGCCGTGATCCGCTGGACCTTCTCCAGCACTCCAGCCGCGAACGCGTCCCCTGCCTTCGGCGTGACGGCGACGACGATGACGTGACGAGCCCCGAAGACCTTCTCGATTCGCTGCGTGGTCACCACGTAGGGGTGCTCGGCGGGGAGGTTGGCGTTGGGGTCGATGACGACCCGGAGATTCCTGACCTGGAGCGCGAGCGCAACCGTCGTGAGGACGCCGAGCCCGATCACCAGCAGCCGGAAGCGAACGATCGCCTCGACGTACGCCCGCATCTGAAGACGAGCGTACCCCACCCGACCGGGTTTCCCGAAGCAAAACGAGGCGGAGAGCGGCGGAGGCTACTACTCGACGGCGGCGCTGATGGTGGTGGCGAGCTCGTCGGGGGTGAAGGGTTTGACCAGGATACCGTTGATCCCGCCGTCCAGAGCCTCGCCCATGACCTCGCGGGTGCCGTGGCCGGTGATGAGCACGACCCTCAACTTGGGTTGGAGGCTGCGGGCCCGCCGGACTACTTCGAAGCCGTTGATTCCGGGCATCTTGTAGTCCACCACGAGGAGGTCCACGGGCCCGCCGGCCAGCTTCGACAGGGCATCCTCCCCCCGCGTGACCCCCTCGACCTCGTGGCCCAGACGCCCGAGGATCTTGAGGCAGAGCGCCATGATCGGCGGTTCGTCGTCCACAACCAGAATGCGCATCCCGATCACCTTTCCCTAGCGTCGCCCCTGGCGCTCGTCGCGCCGGAGCTTGTACTCGATGGAATCCACGAGCGCCCGCCAGGATGCCTCGATGATGTTGTCGGCCACCCCGACGGTGCCCCAGGTCTCATCCCCGTCCCCGGAGGTGATGAGGACGCGGGTCTTGGCCGCCGTCCCCTTGGACTCGTCCAGGATCCGGACCTTGTAGTCCAGGAGCGTCATCTCCCGGAGGTTCGGGTAGAAATCCTCCAGGGCCTTCCGGAGGGCATGGTCGAGGGCGTTGACCGGCCCGTTGCCCGAGGCGGCCGTGTGCTCGGGGATCCCCTTCACCTTGAGCCGCACCGTGGCCTCCGCGAGCGGCTCCTCGCCTTCCCGGCGCTCTTCCACCGTCACCCGGTACCCCTCCAAGTCGAAGTACGGGCGATGGTTCCCCAGGGCGCGCTCCATGAGCAGCTCGAAAGACGCCTCGGCGCCCTCGAACTGATACCCCTGGTCCTCCAGCTCCTTGAGGATCTGGAGGATGCGCCGCGCGTCGGGGGTGTCCTTGTCGAGGTCGATCCCGTACTCCTTGGCCTTCCAGAGGATGTTGGACTTGCCGGCGAGCTCCGAGACCAGCACCCGTCGGTGGTTGCCCACCAGTTCCGGATTCACGTGCTCGTACGTCTCGGGGTGCTTGACGACGGCCGACACGTGGATGCCCCCCTTGTGGGCGAAGGCGGAGTCGCCGACATAGGGCTGGGCCTGCCACGGCTTCCGGTTGGCCAGCTCCGACACGAAGCGCGACACGTCCCTCAGCTCCCGGAGGTTCGCCTCCGGAATGCATTCCAGCCCCATCTTGAGCATGAGGTTCGGGATGATCGAGACGAGGTTGGCGTTGCCGCAGCGCTCCCCGTAGCCGTTGACGGTCCCCTGGACGTGGCTGACGCCTTCCTGCACCGCGGCCAGCGAGTTGGCCACGGCGCACTCGGTGTCGTTGTGGACGTGGATGCCGAGCGGCGTGGCCGGTTTGACGAGCTTCTTCACCTCACGAACGATCTCCCCAATCGCGTGAGGGAGGCTCCCGCCGTTCGTGTCGCAGAGCACGAGGCAGTGGGCCCCGGCGGACTCCGCCGCCAGCAGGGTCTGGAGCGCGTAGTCCCGGTTCAGTTTGAACCCGTCGAAGAAGTGCTCCGCGTCGTAGATGACCTCTTCGAAATGCTTCCGCAGAAAGACGACCGAGTCGGCGATCATGGCCAGGTTTTCTTCCAGCGTGGTGCCCATCGCGGAGGTGACGTGGAAATCCCAGGATTTCCCGAAGATGGTGACGACCGGCGGGCCCGCCTCCACCAGCGCCTGGAGGTTAGCGTCCTCCTCGGGCCGGACCCCGGGCCACCGGGTGGCCCCGAAGGCGGTGATCTTCGCGACCTTGAACACCGCGTCCTGGATGCGGCGGAAGAAGCGCAGGTCCTTCGGATTGGAGCCGGGCCACCCGCCCTCGATGTAGTGCACGCCGAGAGCGTCCAGGCGCTGGGCGATGCGAATCTTGTCCTCCATCGAGAAGGCCACGCCCTCTCCCTGGGTGCCGTCGCGGAGGGTCGTGTCGTACACCTTGATCAGCCGGGGCATTGGACTTCCCATGATGAAGCACAGCCGCACGACCTGTCAAGGATTCCTTCCGAGCGCCGCCATCGTGGGAAGGCGCACGCGGAACGTCGAGCCGCGGCCGAGCTCGCTCTCCACGAGAATCTGGCCCTTGTGACTCTGGATGATGCCCTGGCTCACCGACAGCCCCAGCCCCATCCCCTTCGCCTCTGGCTTGGTGGTGAAAAACGGCTCGAACACCCGGCTCAGATTCTCCGGCGCGATCCCTCCGCCGGTGTCCCGGACGGCGATCTCCACCCAGGACGCGCCCTCCTCCTCGACGAGCCCCGTGGTGATCCGGAGCCGCCCGCCCTCCGGCATGGCGTCCAGCCCGTTGGTGACCAGGTTCAGGAACACCTGGCGCAGCTGGTCGGCGTCGGCGTGCACCGCCGGAAGGTCGACCCCATACTCTTCCTCCAGCTCGACGTTGGCGATCCGGGCCTGGTGCCGGAGGATGGAGACGACGCGGGAGAGCAGCGGGTTGACGTACACCGCCTCGAGGGCTGGCGCGCGCTGGCGGGAGAAGTCGAGGAGGTCCCGGACGATCTTGCGGGCCCGCAGCGCCTCGCCCTCGATAATCATGACTTCGTCCCGCCGCGGATCGCCGTCGGGCAGCGACAGCCTTACCTCCGACGCGTACCCCACGATGCTCGTCAGCGGGTTGTTGAACTCGTGGGCGATATTCGCAACGAGCTCGCCGAGGGCGGCAAGTTTCGCGGACTGCACCAGCTGCGCCTGGGTCCGCTGGAGCTCGGCCACGCGCTGCTGCAGATCGGCCTGGAGCTGGGCATTCGCCAGCGCGATGGCGAGCTGACTGGCCAGCGTCTCGCACGTGGCCATCTCTCCCTTGAAAAAGAGCTGGCCGTCCTCGCCGACCAGGACGACACCGCCCATGGGTCCCTCGAGTCCGACGAGGGGGAGGCCGAGCGCGTTCGTGCCGGCCGCCACGTCCAGCCGGCGGGCGAGCGAGGGGGGGACCCCGAGGGAGGTGGCGCCGGCGCTCAGATCGGGCAGCCCCAGCGGGGCGGCCGCCCCCTCGAAGACCTGCCGGAGCGCTCCGCCTTCCCGGAGCGAGAACCCCTGGACCCGAGTCGAAGCCGGCTGCCCCGCATCCCGCCGGCGGAGCCAGACGACGGCGGCACCGGTGCGGCTCGCCCGCATGAGGTTTTCCAGCCCCGTGGCCAGGATCTCTTCGCGCGTCGCGTGAGAGGAGAACGTCTGCCCCGACGTGAGGAGCAGCAGGGCGCGGCGCTGGCGCTCGCGGGCCGTCCGGTAGAGCACGGTGCCGGCCTGCAGCACCATGACCACGGCGAGGGCGTAAATGACCAGGCGCTCCAAGACCTCGAGGTCTCCCAGGTCGGGCCCCCGCGGGATGCCCCATCCGCGCTGGACGAGCCACGCGGCCACGGACACGACGGCGACGGCGAACCCGCCGTGCGCGTAGACGCGTGCGAGGTGGGGGACGGTCATCGTGGTCGCGACGAGAGAGGCGAACGTCACGAAGACGACCGGGCTCTGGATCCCCCCGGTGACGAGGATCAAGGCGCCCAGGAGAAACTGATCGCCGAGGGCCTGCCATTCCAGGATGAGCCGGTCCAGACGGGAGGCCGCCTGGGCGAGCCCCCGTCGGGAGACGAGGGTGAGCAGCGCATTCTCCAGGGCAAACCCGCCGAGGACGGCGAAGAATGGCCGGGGATTCGCCGGCACCCCGATGGTGATATTGAGGAGCACCACGAGGGCTCCGGCCACCACGACCAGGATCCACCGGATCCTGGCCATGAACAGGCTGTCCCGGAAGAACTCCGGCGCAGGATCCGTGCGGGATGGCCTGGACATGCCCTAGCCTTTTCCTCCGTGCCATGCCGAGAACCGAGCAGCCCAAGGCCCGAGGGAGGAGCCCACCGGAGGCGTACGCGGTTGTACGTTGAGGATGGGCGACGACCGAGAACGCCGGGATGCGACGGTTATCGGCATGGCTTAGCAGATGCCGCGGGCGCGGAGCCGGGCCACCTCAGCCCGGGTCAGCCCGGCCACGCGCGTCAGGATCTCATCCGTGTGCTGGCCCAGGAGCGGTGGGGGCGCGCTGACGCCTCCGGGCGTCGCCTGGAGGCGGATCGGCACGCCGAATACCTTCACCCTCTCGGCCTTGGGGTGCGCAAGCGACACGATCATCCCCCGATCCCGGAGGTGGGGGCTCTCGCAGACCTCCGCCACGCTCTTGATTCTTCCCGCGGGGACCCCGGCCTTCTCGAATCGTGCGAGCCACTCCTCGGCCCGGCGGGTGGCGAAGATCCCGTTCAGGAGCGGGATCAGCGTCTCCCGGGCCTCGACGCGCTTCGCCTCGCTATCGAAGCGGCCGTCCCTCGCCAGGTCCGGCTGGTCCAGCGCCTGGCACAACCGCTCCCAGAGGGAGTTGTTGGCGACCCCCACGGTCAGGTAGGCGTCAGCGGCCTTGAACACCTCATAGGGCACGATGGACGGGTGCTGGTTGCCCCGGCGGGCGGGGCGCTGGCCCGTGGCGAAGTAGATTCCGGCCTGATACGTGAGGAGCGACGCCATGACGTCCAGCATGGCCACCTCCACTTTCTGGCCCTTCCCCGTCCGCTGGCGGGCGTAGAGGGCCAGCACGACCCCGTGGCATGCCTCGATGCCCGCCACCAGGTCGGCGATGGAGGTGCCGACCTTCACCGGGGGACCGTCCGGAAACCCCGTGAGGTCCATGAGCCCCGACTCTCCCTGCACGATCAGGTCGTACCCCGGGCGGCCCGCCTCGGGGCCGGATTCGCCGAAGCCCGAGATCGCGCAGTACACGAGCCGCGGGTTCGACCGCTTCAGCGTCTCATAGCCCAGGCCCAGTCGCGCCATCGTCCCGGGGCGGAAGTTTTCCAGGAGGACGTCCGAGCGGCGGATGAGCCGCCGCAGGACCCGTTGCCCCTCGGGGGCCTTCAGGTTGAGGGTGAGGCTCTTCTTGCTCCGGTTGACCGACATGAAGTACGTGGACTCGCCCCCGGAAAACGGGGGCCACGTCCGCGTGTCGTCGCCCTTTCCAGGCTCCTCGACCTTGATGACCTCGGCGCCCATGTCGCCGAGCATCAACGAGCAGAAGGGGCCCGCCAGGACCCGCGTCAGATCGACGACGCGCACCCCCGCAAGCGGGGGACGGGCGCTAGACCTTTTCGCCACCGCCGCGCCTCCAGACGCGCTTGACCGCGCTCTTGACGATGGCGGTCACGGTCTCCTCCAGATCGCCCGCGCGGCGCCAGAAGAGGCGCGCCCGGTCCATCACGCCCAGGTGAGAGAAGTAGTAGACCTGGTCCACCTCTTCCACCGCCACCCGGCTGCCCACGCGGATCCCCTTGGTCTCCGCGCCGTGGCAGAAGAGGCGGGCCCCACCGTCGAGCGCCACGAGCGCCAGGTGGAGCGGCGAGGAGAAGCCCTCGGGCGGCGAGTGGAGCGTCGTGAAGGAGACCACCTCGCCGTACCCTTCGATCGAGAGGGGCTCCATCGCGGCCGGGTGGTCCGGGCAGTACGGGGCGGGGGGCGCCACCACGCGTCCGCACCGGGTGCACCGCGAGGCCGGGATCAGCTCAGAGGGGGGCTTCGTCATCGGGTGCGCTCCAGCACGGTGACCCAGTTGTTGGTGGCGAGGCCACCGATCGAGTGGGCGAGACCCACCCGCGCCGCCACCTGGCGGCCGTGAGCCTCCCCCAGCAGCTGCCAGAACAGTTCCACGATCTGGGCGATTCCCGTCCCGGCCAGCGGGTGCCCACGGGCCTTGAGCCCGCCGGACGGGTTGACGGGGAGCCGCCCGTCGAGCGCCGTCTCGCCGGCCAGCGTGGCGCGGCCGGCCTTGCCGGAGGGCACCAGCCCCAGATCCTCCAGCGCGATCAGCTCGAAGGGCGCGAAGGCGTCGTGAACCTCGGCCACCTCCACGCGCTCGGGGCCGAAGCCCGCCATCCGGTAGGCGGCCTTGGCCGCCGCCTGGGTGGCCCTGAAATTCACGAGGCTCTCGCGGTACCGCACCGCCAGCGTGTCGGCCCCCTGGCCGATCCCCGCGATCCTGACCGGGGCCGGCTCGGCGGTGAGAACGAGCGCCGCGGCCCCATCGGAGATCGGGCAACAATGGTAGAGCCTGAGCGGATCGGCCACGATCCGGCTCTCCAGCACGGTGTCCAGGCTCACAGGCTCCTGAAAATGGCCGAGCGGATTCCGGGCCCCGTTGGCGTGATTTTTCACCGAGACCTGGGAGATCTCCTTGAGAGTCACACCCGTCCTGGCCATCAGGGCCCGTGTGATCAGGCCCGCCAGGGCCGGCATGGTCGCGCCGTAGGAGCGCTCGTGGGGATCGATCGACCGCCCGATCAGCTCCGAGACGCGGGGCGTCGGCAGGTGGGTCATTTTCTCGCCGCCGGCCACCAGCACCGACCGGGAGAGGCCTGCGGCGACGGTCGCAAACCCCGAGTAGACGGCGGCCGCTCCCGAGGACGTGGCCGTCTCGACCCGGAGCGCCGGCACGTGGGCGAACCCCAGGTGCGTCGCGATCTGGGAGGCGAAGTTGCCCTCGCCGATGAACTCTTCGGGGTTCATGGCGGCGACAACAATAGCGTCCGGCGCCTCGAGCCGAGCGGCGCTCAGCGCGGAGCGGGCGGCCTCGGCCACGAGATCCGGCAGGCTTTCCTGACGCTTGCCGAAGCGGGTCATCCCCGCCCCGGCGATCCAGACACCCGGCAACGGCTGGCTCCCGGAAGGATTGGAATCCGCTACTATTTCACTCCGGGAGTTCCGGGGGTGTCAACGCTTTTCGGCGAGGCGGGTGGACACGAGCCGTTCAGGGGCGCGGCGAGCGGGGACGGCGGCGCGGGGACGACTGGACGGCGGGGCACCCCCCCGAAGGAGGCCGGCGGGGGAGCCGATACGCCGAGGTCCCTAATCAGCCGGAGGAGGTACGTGCGCTGGAGGCCCAGGCACCGCGCGGCATGGGTTCGGTTCCCCCCCGACCGCCGGAGCGCGGCCTCGATCAGGCGGCGCTTGAACTCCTCCACGGCACCGCGGAATCCGAGGGGGGCCCACTGCTCCATGCCGAGACGAAGGGGCAAGGGCGATGCCAGCGCGCGGGACGCGCAAATTCAAGCCCTTGGAAGGGGCGGCGAGGCCGATCTGCACGACAGGGTGTGCAGGAGCCGGCCGCACTGCACGGAGGCCTGTGCAGCTACTTTTTGGTCGAGGGCTTGACGCCCGGATTGTCCTTGAAGAACTGCTTGTTCAGGTCGATGAACTGCTTCCACTTATCGGGAGTCTCGTCCTCGGCGAAGATCGCCTTCACCGGGCACACCGGCTCGCAGGCGCCGCAGTCGATGCATTCGTCCGGGTGGATGAAGAGCATCTCCGGGCCTTCGTAGATGCAGTCCACCGGGCAGACTTCCACGCAGGCCTTGTCCTTTACGTTGATGCACGGTTCGGCGATGATATACGCCATTAGGGCCTCCCGTTCTCAAGTGCGTGACGAACCGCACCATTTTCACCCGAAGCCGCGTGACGTGTCAAGCCTTCGAGCCCCCCTCCGACACCCGGCGCCGGGCCGAGAACCGAGCAGGCCAAGGCCCGAGGGAGGAGCCGGCCGGAGGCGTACGCGGTTGTACGGTGAGGACCGGCGACGACCGAGAACGCCGGGATGCGACGGTTATCGGCCCGGCGCCCTAAAGGGTGCGGAGCTTGGGATCCAGGGCGTCCCGCAGCGAATCGCCGAAGAGGTTGAAGGCGAAGACCGCCAGGCTGATGGCCAGCCCGGGGAAGATGGCCATCCAGGGGGCCGTTTCCGCAAAGTCCACCGCCGCCCCCCGGAGCATGAGACCCCACGCGGCGATGGGCTCCTGGACGCCGAGGCCCAGGAACGAGAGCGAGGCTTCCAGCAGGATCGCCTGCCCGAGGAATGCGGTGAGGAGGATGAGGTACGGAGCCATCACGTTGGGGAGCATGTGGCGGAGGATGATCCGCGCATGGCCGAAGCCTGCGGCGCGGGCGGCGTCCACGTACGGCATTTCACGAATGCTGAGCGCGCTGGAGCGGATGACGAGGGCGCAGCGGGGGATCATCGGGATCGTGATGGCCGTGATGAGGTTGGGAAGATTGTTGCCCAGGATCGCCACCATGGCCAGCGCCAGAATGATCAAGGGGAAGGAGATGAAGACGTCCATGAGACGCTGCAGGTACAGATCGATCCGTCCGCCGAAGTAGGCGCTGCCCACCCCGAGGATCGCCCCTGCCGTCGCCCCGATGAACGCCGCCCCGAAGCCCACGATCAGGGCCGTCCGCGAGCCGTAGATGAGACGGGAGAGCACGTCGCGGCCGAAGGAATCGGTGCCGAGCCAGTGCGTGGCGGAGGGCCGCCCCAGCATGGCGGCGAAGTCCACCCCCAGCGGGTCGTAAGGCGCGATGAGGGTGGCCGTGAGCGCCACCGCGATCATCAGCACCACTACGAAGGCCCCCGCCGCGCCCAGCGGGCGGCGATGGCAGAAGGCCAGCGCCACGGCCAGCCAGCCCTCGCGGATTTCGACGCGGGCGGCGGCGGCTTCCAGCGGGACGTTGATCGCCATCGCTAGCGGTACCGGATGCGCGGGTCGAGCCACGCATACATGACGTCCATGAGGAAGTTGACGACGATGAAGGCCGAAGAGACGAGGAGGACCAGGGCCTGGGTCAACGTGTAGTCGCGGCGCGCGATGGCCTCCACGAACAGCAGCCCCAGCCCGTTCAGGTTGAAGACCTGCTCCGTCACCACCAGGCCGCCGAGCAAGAAAGCGAACTCGAGGCCGATCACCGTCACCACGGGGAGCAGGGCGTTCTTGAGGGCATGCCGGGTGAGAATCAGCTTCGTCCAGAGCCCCTTGGCCCGGGCCGTGCGGATGTAGTCCTCGCGCAAGACCTCGAGCATCGCCGACCGGGTCATCCGCGTGGCCACGGCCGAGTACCGGTACCCCACGGCCAGCGCCGGCCAGATGAGCTGGGCGAGGTTCTGCCAGGGATCCACCCAGAAGGGCGTGTACACCATGGGGGGGAGCCATCGGAAGATGATGAGAAAGCCCAGGATCATGATGATGCCGAGCCAGAAGGACGGCGTCGCCAGCCCCGCGATCGAGAAGACGCGGACGGCGTAGTCCACCCACGTGTCCTGCCTGAGCGCCGCGACGATGCCGAGGGGGATGGCGAGGAGCGTGGCCACGATGCTGGCCATGATGGCGACCTGGAGCGAGAGCGCGAAGCGCAGCTTGATCTCCTGGGTGATGGGGGCACCGGTCCACATGGAGAGCCCCAGGTCGAAGCGGGCGAGCCCCCACATCCAATCCACGAACTGCTTCCAGAGGGGCTGGTCGAGCCCCAGCTTGGCCCGCTCCATCGCCATGACCTTCTGGTCCACAAACTGCCCCTGACCGCCCGCGTACCGCGCCTCCACCACGTCACCGGGGACGATGCGCAGCAGGAAGAACGTCAGGACCGCCACGCCGAGGAGCGTGGGGAACATCAGGAGGAAGCGCTTGAGGATGTACTTCCACATGGCGGGTGCCCTTAACCCATCAGCATCCCCCTGACCCCACCCTCTCCCCCTCACCTTTCTCCTCTCCCCCGCTGGGGGAGAGGGGAGGGTGAGGGGGAGAGGAGAAAGGTGAGGGGGTGCGGGAAGGCGGCGCCACTACTCGGTGAGCCACACCCCGTCGAGCGTGTTGTTCAAATAGTGGCTAGGCGTGACCTGCCAGCCCTTAACCTTGCTCGAGTGCGGGACGATCCGGTGCCACTGGAGCGTCATGAGGTAGTGCGCCTCCTCGTCGAGCAGGCGCTTCTCGAACGCGCGGATGTGCTTCTTCCGCTCCTCCGGGTCCACCGCCCGGCTCTGCTTCACATAGAGGTCGTCCAGGACGGAATCCTTGTACCGGCTGTAGTTGGCCGGGTTCTTGTCCACCGAGACGAACTTGTAGAGGTCCAGGTCCGGCTCGACGATGTAGCCGCACTGGAAATCCATGGCGACCTCGTGCTCGCCCCTGCGGAGCGAGGCGAAGTAGGCCGCGGCCTCGATCACCTCCTGCTTCACGTTGAGCCCGATCTGCCGCCACTGGTCGATCATCCAGACGGCCAGGGGCTCGTAGGGCATGGGGATGCCGCGGTTCTTGAAGGTGAACGACAGACCCTCGGCCCCCGCTTCCTTCAGCAGCCGCTTGGCCTCGGCGCGGGAGGTCTCGATGGCCGGCCAGTAGCCGGCCAGCTTGGCCAGGTCGTCCGGCGCCGTGGCGTAGGGCGTGCCGGGCACCAGCGCTCCCGCCACCTCCTTCACGATTGCGATCTTCGAGAGCGCCTGCGAGCCCGCGTACCGGTCGATCGCCAGGGTCAGGGCCCGGCGAACGCGCTTGTCGTCGAAGGGCTTCTTCTCGTGGTTCATGGCGACCAGCAGGATACAGTCCCAGGGGCTCTCCTGGACGCGGATCTTGTCGCCCAGGGCCGCCACCAGGCTGTCGCGGTGGGCCGCCGTGAAGCTCCTGAACTGGATGTGGGCCCGCTCGCCGCGGATCATCGCGACCTGGGCCGCCGTGTCCCTGACGAACAGCGCGCGGAAGCCGTCCAGGTAGGGCTTGCCCTTGTCCCAGTAGTTGGGGTTCTTCTTGCCGATCACGTGGGAGCCCTTCACGTGCTCGACGAAGATGAAGGGGCCCGTCCCCATCACGTTCTTCTCGTACCAGTGAATGTCCTTGGCCAGGATGTCGGCCTTGTAGACGGCGTTCCACGGGGAGGCCAGCGAGGCCAGGAACGCGGCCGACGGCCACTTCAGGCGGAACCGGACCGTGTAGGGATCGGGGGCCTCCACCGCCTCCACCACCGCGTACTGCCCCTTGCGCGTGGAGCCCACCCCCGCGGGCGGGAAGATGATCTTGTCGTAGGTGGCCTTCACGTCCTTGGAGGTCATCTCGCTGCCGTCGTGGAACTTGACCCCCCGGCGGAGCTGGAACGTGTACGTCAGGCCGCCGTCGGCGATCGTCCAACGCTCGGCCAGCGACGGGACCGGCTTCGTCCCGCTCGGGTCCGTCGGGTCCACCCGGAGCAGGGTGTTGTAGAACGGGGCCCACGGGTGGATCCACCCGAAGGTCTCCTCCCGGTGGCCGTCGTAGGAGGGCGGCTCCGAGGGGACGGGGAAGATCAGCTCACCGCCGGAGCGCGGCTTCTCCTGCGCCAGAGCAGCCGGAGTCAGGGCTGGGGCGAGCACGACGGACACCAGCAGGCACGCCAGCAGGATCACGCGGGTCCGACTAGGCCGATGGGTCATGTGGCACCTCCCGGAGATCATTTCGGTCAGGGCCCTATCGCCTGTGTAAACCGGCGGAAGAACGAGAAGGTTCCGAGTTGGGGGGTAGCGTAGCCTGCTCCCCGAGGTCTGTCAAGTCGCCGCGGCCTCCTCGTCCGCCGGCCCGGATTCCTCGGGGCCGGCTTGCTTGAGCTTCCGGAAGACGGTCTTGGGATCGATGCCGAGCAGCTTGGCCGCCAGCGTCTTGTTCCCCTTCGTGTACCGGAGCGTCTCCTCGAGCAGCCGCTGCTCCACCTCGTCCAGCGGCATCCCCATCGGGATCGTCACGACCCCCTCCGCCCGCGGCGCGGTGCCGACGACGCTGCCGGGGAGGTCGCTCACCTCGATCACGGACCCGCGCGCCAGGACCACCGCCCGCTCGACGGCGTTCTCGAGCTCGCGCACGTTGCCCGGCCAGGCGTACGCGTCGAGCCGCGCCAGGGCCTCCTCGCTGAACCCGTCCAGCTTCCGGTTGTTCTTGGCCGCGTAGACCCGGAGGAAGTGGTGGGCGAGGAACGGAATGTCCTCCCGGCGCTCGCGGAGCGGCGGGACGGTGATGGTGATCACGTTGAGGCGGTAGTAGAGGTCCTCGCGGAAGCGCTTCTCCCGGACCAGCTGGACCAGATCCTGGTTGGTGGCCGTCACGATCCTCACGTCGACGCGAAGCGTCTTCGTACCTCCGACCCGCTCGAACTCGCCCTCCTGCAGCACCCGGAGGATCTTGGGCTGGGTCACCGGGGACAGGTCCGCCACCTCGTCGAGGAACAGCGTGCCGCCGTCGGCCAGCTCGAAGCGTCCCTCCTTGCGCCCGGTCGCGCCGGTGAAGGCGCCCTTCTCGTAGCCGAACAGCTCGGACTCCAGCAGGGTCTCCGGGAGGGCCGCGCAGTTGACGGCGACGAAGGGCCCCGCGCGCCGCGCCGAGCGCTCGTGGATGGCCCGGGCGGCCAGCTCCTTGCCCGCGCCGCTCTCGCCCTGGATGAGCACCGTGGCGGAGCTGGGCGCCACCTGCTCGATCAGCATCATCATACGCTGGAAGGCGGGGCTCGTGCCGATCACCGCGCCCTGGCGGAGGAGGTCGTCCAGGCGCTGCTGGAGGGCCCGGTTCTCGGCGATGAGGGCCCGCCGCTCGAGCGCCTTGCGGATCAGGCGGATGAGCTGGGCCCGCTGGAACGGCTTGGTGAGGAAGTCGTACGCGCCGTCCTTCATGGCCTGGACGGCTTCCTCGACCGTCCCGAAGGCCGTCAGCATGATGACGTCCACGTCGGGCGCCACCGTCTTCGTGGCCTTGAGGAGCTCCAGGCCGCTGAGCCCCGGCATCTTGAGGTCGGCCAGCACGAGGTCCACCCCGCCGGCCTTGAGCTGCTCGAGCCCGGCCTGGCCGTCGGAGGCCACCACGACCCGATAGCCCTCGCGCTTCAGCGTGCGCTCCAGGCTCTCGCGCACCGCGGGATCGTCGTCCGCGACCAGGAGGGTCGGCGGCTCAGCCATCGGCGTTGTCCTTGAGGGCCAGGCGAATCGTGAACGTGGCGCCCCCGCCCGCCGCGTTGCTCCACCGGATCTCGCCGCCGTGCTCCTCGACGATCTGCCGGCTGATGGAGAGGCCGAGCCCCGTGCCCTGGGGCTTGGTGGTGAAGAACGGCTCGAACAGGCGCGCGGCGACGCTCGGGGTGATCCCGGGGCCGGTGTCGCTCACGTCGATCTCGACAGCGCCAGGCAGCCGCCGGGTCGCCATCGTCAGGGTTCCGCCCTGGGAAAGCGACTCGAGGCCGTTCTTGACCAGGTTGAGGACGGCCTGGCGCAGGAGAGTCCGGTCGATCACCATCGGGGGCACCGACGGATCGGTCTCCGCCGTGACCGAGATCCCCTGGCGCGTGGCGACGGGCCGGACGAACTCGGCCACCCCGGTGACCATGTCGTTGACCGAGTCCTCCTCGAAGTTCGGGCGGGGGAAACGCGCGAACGCCAGGTACTCCTCGGTGAGCGCGTCGAGGGCGTTCACCTGCTCCCGGATGGCCCCGACGAGGCCCCCGGCCTCCTCCATGTCGGAGCCGGGATGGCCGCGGACGATGTCCTGAAGCATCTCGGCGTTCAGCTCGATGGCGCTGATCGGGTTCCGGACCTCATGGGCGACCTTGAGCGACAGCCGGCCGACCGTGGCCATCCGCTCGGCGACGAGCAGGTCCTCCTGCGCGGCCTCCAGTCGACCGAGCGTCTCCGTGATCTCGGTGTTGAGGCGCTCCACCTCCGCCCGCGCCCGGCGCTCGCGCACGGCGACGTGCCCCAGCGCGAAGGCGGGCAGACCCACCAGCGCCGACAGCATGACCGCGGGAGTCCACCCCACAAAGGGCCGCGCGAGTATGGCCGAAGCGGCATAGAGCCCGCCCGCGACGAGCGCGGCCCCCAGCCCCCACCACGGCCCGAAGTAGTAGGCGTTGACGGCGACCAGCGGGAAGAAGAGGAGGTAGTAGATGCTGTCGTACCCCCCCGTGAGCCAGAGCAGCACGAATACGAGGAGGAGGTCCACCCCGAGGGCCCCCAGGAACACCGAACGGGTCGCGCGAGGATTGACGGTGACGAGGGCGAAGATCCCGGCCTTGTAGGCGGCGAACCAGATGACCAGGTTGAACAGGTCGATCCGGTACCGCGACCGGAGCGGGGCCAGCCCGAGGGTCGCCAGCCCGCCGACCATGATGACCGCGAGCAGCACGGCGAACACCCGCTCGTCCCGCTCGAGCACCCGGGCCGCCGCGCTGAAGGATCGACGCAGCATCGGCGTCACGCTCCGAGCTTACTCCGGCCGCCGGCCCCTTGCCAACCGTTCATGCAAGGATGCAGGCGGCGCGGTGCCCCGGCCGTATCTCGCGGAGTTCCGGCACCACCCGCTTACACTCGTCGACCGCGATCGGACACCGGGGGTGGAACGCGCACCCGGAGGGCGGACTCAGCGCGCTCGGGACCTCGCCCTTGAGCACCACGCGCTCGCGGGTGGCCTCCAGGGCGGGATCGGGGATGGGCACCGCCGACAGCAGCGCCTTCGTGTAGGGGTGGAGGGGATCCTCGTAGAGCGCCTGGCGGTCGGCCAGCTCCACGATCTTCCCGAGGTACATGACCGCGACTCGGTCCGAGATGTGGCGCACAACGGACAGGTCGTGGGCCACGAAGAGGTAGGTGAGATGGAACTCCGCCTGGAGATCCTCCAAGAGGTTGATGATCTGCGCCTGGATCGAGACATCGAGCGCCGACACCGGCTCGTCGCAGACGATGAGGGAGGGCTCCATGGCCAGGGCGCGCGCGACCCCGATGCGCTGCCGCTGCCCGCCGGACAGCTCGTGCGGATAGCGATCGGCGAGCGACGGCAGAATCCCCACGCGGGACAGGAGCTCGGGGACGCGAGCCTTCCGCGCCTGCCGGTCGGGGACGATCCCGTGCACCGCCATGGGCTCGGCGATGATCTGGCCTACCGTCATCCGGGGGTTGAGCGAGCTGTAGGGGTCCTGGAAGATCACCTGGATCTTCCGCCGGAGGGGCCGGAACTCGGCGGGGGAGAGCCGGGTGAGGTCCCGCCCCTCGAAGATCACCTCCCCGCTCGTGGGCCGCTCGAGCTGGAGGATGCAGCGGCCGGTCGTGGTCTTCCCGCACCCGGATTCTCCCACGAGCCCCAGGGTCTCCCCCTTCCGGATCCAAAAGCTCACGCCGTCCACCGCGCGGACCAACCCCGCCATGCCTCCGAACACGCGGCCGCCCCCCAGCGGGAAGTGCTTGACCAGGTTACGGACCTCGAGAATCGCCGCGGAGGGGGGCTCCGCCCCCCTTCCGATGCCTCCCCCCGGGGATTGCGTCGGCGAAGCCGGCGCTCGAAACGGCTCGGAGGGGGTCATGCGCGGACCTCCTGGCCTACGCGGTCGGCCACCCAGCAGGCCGCGTCGTGGCCATCGCTCACGGCGCCAAGTGGCGGGATGTCGCGCGCGCACCGCTCGACCACATAGCGGCAGCGCGGGGAAAACGCGCACCCGTCCGGGAGCCGCATCAGATCCGGGGGCTGGCCCTCGATGGGGTCGAGCTTGGACTTCCGCGGCTCGTCCAGGCGCGGCACCGAGCGCAGCAGCCCGAGCGTGTAGGGGTGGCGGGGGTTGGCGTAGATCTCGCGGGCGGTCCCCCTCTCGATGATCTTCCCGGCGTACATCACGTTGACCCGGTCGGCGTAGCGCGCGACGACGCCCAGGTTGTGGGCGATGATCAGCATCGCGACGCCGAGGCGCCGGGAGAGATCCTTCATGAGCTCCAAGATCTGGGCCTGGATGGTGACGTCGAGCGCGGTCGTGGGCTCGTCGGCCAGGATCAGCACCGGGTTGCACGACAGCGCCATGGCGATCATGATCCGCTGGCGCATCCCGCCGCTGAACTGGTGCGGGTACTGGGCGAGGCGGCGTCCCGGATCCGGGATGCCCACGAGCCCGAGCAGCTCGACGGCGCGCCCCCGCGCCTGGGCGGGCGTCATCCCCAGGTGGATCTCGACGGTCTCGGTGAGCTGGCGGCCGATGGACAGGACCGGGTTCAGGGAGGTCATCGGCTCCTGGAAGACCATGCTGATCTCCCGCCCGCGCACGCGGCGCATCCCCTCCTCGTCCAGGGCCAGGAGGTCCCGTCCCCTGAAGAGGATCTGCCCGGAGACGATGCGGCCGGCAGGCGCGGCGACCAGGCGCATCACGCTGAGGGCGCTGACGGTCTTGCCGCAGCCCGACTCGCCCACGAGCGCGACCGTCTCCCCTTCCCTCACGTCGTAGGACACCCCGTCCACCGCGCGCACGACACCCGCGCCCGTGAAAAAGTAGGTCGTGAGGTCTCGCACCTCGAGGAGCGCGCCCACCGCCTACCCCAGGACCTCTTCCAGGACGCGCCCCTGAAAGTTTCCGCCGGCGAACCCGAGGAGGCGGCAGAGGGTCGGCGCGAGGTCCACGATCCGCCCGTCCCGGATCTCGGCGCCGGGCCGGACTCCCGCCCCCGCCAGGAGCATCGGAATGACCTGTTCATGGACCGAGCCGTGGGAGCGGAGCCCCGTCTCCTCCCTGACCGCGGGGCCCTCCCCCCAGACTCCCAACGCCCACTCGCGCTGGCCGAAGCAGAAGAGGTCTCCCACCCGCTCCGGGGGCAGGTGGTAGCGCTCCGCCTCCGTCCGCGGCACGACCACGTCGAGCCCGGGCGCGCCCCGGAGCGCGCCGAGGGCGTCGGCCAGGACCTCCGGGCGCTCCAGAAACAGATAGAGCGAGCCTCCGAGGTCCCGGTGGTGGGCGAAGAGACCGTCCTTGATGAGCGGCACGCCCCGTGCCGGGATCCCGGCCCCGGCCAGCACGCGCACGGGGCTGACGGAGCGCGTCTTGGCGTTCATGCCGTGGTCCGCCGTGAGCGCGACGACAGAATCCTCGAGATCGAAACAGGCCGTAATCTCTCCGATGAGAGCGTCCATCTCCTTGAGGTGGGCCTGCATCTGGGGGCTCTCGGGCGGCAGCTTGTGCTCGGGGTAATCCGTGGTCGCCACGTAGAGAAGCCGCGGGGCGTATCGGGCCGCCACTTCCCGCGCCATGCGCAGGACCCAGAGGTTGATCTCCAGCGAGAAGATGTCCGGCGCGGGGCCCACGACCTTCGCGATCTCCGGCGGCGCGGTCGACATGTCCACGCAGAGATCGAGGTCGCGTCGAAGGAGGCGGGTGAGCTTTTCCTTGGCCGTGACGAGCGCCGTGGACCAGCCCGCGGCCTTCGCCCGCTCGAAGAGCAGCGGCTCCTGGACGAACGCCACCTGATCCATGAACACTTCCTTGCCCGTGGCGCGGTCGTAGTAGAAGTTGGCGCACAGGCCGTGGCGGCCGGGGAACGTCCCGGTCAGGAGCGAGACGTGGTTCACGTTGGTGAGGCTCGGCATGACGCCGCGGCCGTCCAGGGTGAGCGCCCCGGCGCGCGCCAGGCGGGCGAGGTTCGGGAGATCGGACGCGCGGATGTAGTGGGGATCGAAGCCATCGATCAGGAAAACGAGCGCGCGACGTACCGCCATGGGCTACTGGCAACGTGCAAGGCGCAGGTGGTGGCTGGCCGCGGGGCGAAGCTCGGTGTAGAGCCGGCAGACCGCCTCGGCGACGCACGGCCACCGGTACTGGGCGGCCCGCCGGGCGGCCTCGCGGCCGAGCCGGCCGCGAAGGTCTGCGTCCCGCAGGATGGCCGAGATCCGGTCGGCCAGCACGAGCGGATCGCCCTCGGGCACGAGGTACCCCGTGGCGCCGTCCTGGACCGTCGTGGTGAGGCCCCCCACCCGGGAAGCGATGACGGGCCGGCCGCAGGCCATGGCCTCCAGCGCCACCATGCCGAACGACTCGTAATAGGATGGCATCACCGTCACCTCGGCGGCGGCGTAGTAGAGCCGCAGACCTTCCTGGGGCTGGGCGCCGAGGAAGCGCACGGCCCCCCCCAGCCCCAGGGCGGCGACCCGCTCCCGGAGGCGCGCGACGTGGCCGTTCTGGGGCTCGTCGGCATCCCCGCCGATGACGACGAGCGTCGGGACCGGCTCTGCCCGCCGAGGCACCCGGGCGAGCGCCTCCAGGAGGGTCTCCAGCCCCTTGATGGGCGAGAGCCGCCCCACGTAGAGGAGCGCCGGAGCCGGTCCCAGGCCCAGCGCCGCTTTCGCCTCGTCCTGGTCCATGGGACGGAAGAGCTCCGTGTCCACCCCGCAGGGAATCACGCGGATCCCCTCGGCGGCGGCCCGATAGTACCAGACCAGGTGCGCGCGTTCCACGGGGTTGGAGGCCACGAGGCGGTCGGCGCCGGCAACGATCCGCTCCTCCTCCGCGATGCGGAGGTCCGGCTCCAGCTCCTCGGGCGCGCGCGCCACCTCGTTCTTGAGCTGCCCGAGGGTGTGAAACATCTGGATCAGGGGAACCCGCCAGCGACCGGAGAGGCTCAGCCCCGCGACGCCGGAGAGCCAGTAGTGGGAGTGGACGAGCGAGTAGTCGATCCTCTCCCGGCGCCGGAACGCCTCGAGGTTGGCCACGAACTCGGGAAGGTGCCGGTGAACTTCTTCCCGCGGCATCGGGGCCTCAGGCCCCGCAGGCAGGTGGATCACCCGCGCGTTCAAGCCCAGCGCCACGACGCGGGGGATCTCGGCATTCTGGGAGCGGGTGAACACGTCCACGGCCACACCCATCCGGCCGAGCTCCCGCGCCACCTCTCGCACGTACACGTTCATCCCCCCCGTCTCCTTGCCGCCCAGGGCGGCCAGCGGGCAGGTGTGAACGCTCAGCACGGCGA
>JACPSW010000024.1 GCA_016193045.1 Candidatus Rokuibacteriota bacterium
GAGCCAGAGGTTCGGGTCGTCCAGGAGGGAGATGCCCCGCTGCACGTCGCGGTGGATCTTCCGCGGGCCGTAGTCGCCCACGATGTCCACGGGGCAGACGCCGATGCACTTGGCGCACTGGTAGCACCAGCCGAGGGATTCTCCCCCGGGGAGGTCCGTGATCTGGTCGAGGGTCGAGAGATCGTAATCGGTGATCACCCGGGTTCCGAACATCCGGTTCCAGTGACCGGGAAGATCGATCCCCTCGACGACCGCGTGCTCCTTTTCCAGCACCTCGGGCGGCTGCTTGCCGTAGGACTGCTTCCAGGGCATCTAGTGCGCCTCCAACTCGTCGTGCCAGACCCGTCGCGCCCCAGCGCCGCGGGTCCTGCCGCCGGCTTGCCCCCGTGCGCGGCCGGCCTCCGTCACCCGTTCACCCCCTCCCCAGTTCGCTGAACTGGGGGAGGAAGATGAAGGGGTCCCACTCCGCCGGAGCGCTCCGGGGGCAACGCCCGCGTCACCCGCGGCGCTGCGAGCCGACTTGGCGAACCCGCTTGGATCCGCACTACAGCTCCATCCGGTGGACGCCGAGGAGGCGGCGACAGAGTTCCGGCAGCGGGGGGATGACCCGGTTGAACTCCTGGGTCATCCTCATACGAACCGTCGTATAGACGTAGACGCCATAGACGCACGCGAGATAGACGTCCACGCCGAACGCCCCCTGGCCGATCGGCGTGAATCCGGCGGCTCGCCCCGTCTCGTGGACGAACGCCGTCGCCTCACCCACCCGGAGGTACATCGTCCCCAGGCTCGGGGCGACGAGGTCGTATTCCTCCATGGTGACGAGCGGCAGGGCCCCGGTGCGGGTCTTGGGATCCCACACCCACCGGGTCCAGAGCCAGTAGCGCTCCGGATCGGTGAAGTGGAGGAGCTCGCTGGCCAGGTCGTAGCTGAGGCTCTCGGGAACGCCGTCCAGCCTGTCGCAGAACACCTGGAACCGCGCCTCCACGGGGCCGCGCCCGCCCACGAGATCGCCGATCCAGCTCGCGAGCCGCTCGGCCCGCGCGCGCTCGAGGAGCTCCGGGGTTCGCCTGCGGGTGGAGAAGATGCTCCGCAGGAGGGCGCGCAGCTCGCCTTCGGTCGGCGGCGCGCCGGAGGGGCGGGCCAGTAGCGCGCGAAACCGGTCGCGCTTGGTCCGGCACTCGTCGGCGATGGCAGAGAGCTCGGCTTCGGTGATTTTCTGGAGAGCCTCCCGCATAAACTCGCGGGCGCTCTGGGTATCGACGACCTGGCCCGACATTTGGCTCGCCGACCGGCTCCCCCTCACCCGTCGAGGACCCCCTCACCTTTATCCTCTCCCCCAGCGGGGGAGAGGGCAGGGTGAGGGGGAGAGGAGCGAAGAGACATCTTCCGGCGGACGAGGCCGGCGGCCTTCATGGCCGCGGCGCCGGCCATGCCCATCGTGTCGTCGAGGTCCTTGGGCCCGGCCGCCGCCCCGGCGACGAACACGCCCTCCACGGATGTGGACACCGTGTCGAGAGATCCCTGAGGAGGCTCGATGAAGCCGTACTTGTTCTGGGCCAGGCCCAGGATGCGGGCGATCTCCTTGGTGCCCTTGCTGGGCTCCATCCCGACGGAGAGGATGACGATGTCCATGGCGACTTCCATGGGCCGGTTCATCGTCGTGTCCTCTCCGCGGATCATGAGGCGGTCCCCCTTCTTGACGATCTCGGAGATCACGCCCTTGATGTACTGGACCTTGTATTTCTCCTGGGCCGGCCAGTAGATCTCGTTCTCCCAGTAGCCGTACATGCGCATGTCGATGTAGAAGATGAACACCCGGCACTGCGGGAGCAGTTGGCGGATCTCGATGGCCTGCTTGGAGGCGATGCCGCAGCAGACCTTGGAGCAGTACTCGTTGCCGATCTGGCGGTCCCGGGAGCCCACGCACTGGATGAAGCACACCCGCTCCGGGACCTTTCCGTCCGAGGGCTTCACGAACTTCTTCTCCTTCAGCATGGCTTCGGCGTCGGTGAGCGTGAGGACGTCGTCGTACTCGTAGTAGCCGTACTGCTGAGTCGCCCGCCCCGGGTCGAAGTGGTCGAACCCGGTGGCGACGATGATGGCCCCCGCCTCGACGACCTTCTGCGTCCCGTCGCTCTCCAGGGTCACGCGGAAGTCGCCGGCCGCGCCGCTGTACGCTGTGACGGTCGTGTTGAGCCGGACCTCCACCAGGGGGTTGCCTCTCACGGCGGCCGCCATCTCGCCCATGACCTCCGAGGCGTCGCGCATGCCGTGAGTCAACGCGGCGTAGTTGGCCGAATCCGGCGTCCCGCCCAGGCGGTCCCGCTTCTCCACGAGGATCGCCTGGTATCCGAGGTCGGCAACCCCTCTGGCGGCCTCGAGGCCGGCTGGCCCGCCGCCGATGATCAGGATGCTCTCGCTCGGCATCCTAGCGGCCTCCGTGAGCGAGGTGGGCGGGGTTCGGTCCCTCCGGTCCCGCGTCCGCGTCGTCCCAGGTCATGACGGCCCCGGGGTTCTTCCTGAGCCGCTCCAGATCGTCCTCGAACTCTCGCCAGCGCTCCCGCCAGTCGATCCCCATCTTCTCCAGCAGCGGGTGGTAGTCGGCCGAGTGCCAGTGGAGCTGGCAGACGCGGTAGGGGTGGGCCCCCATGGCCAGGGCCGCGAACTGGGCCTCGGAGAGGACGGGGATGGCGGCCGTGACACCCTTGTGGGCCTGGGCCGCGAACTGGCTCTTGTCGAGCGTGGTGACGCAGCCCGTATCGTGAGTGAGGGTGACATCGGGGTTCGCCTCGTCCCGCATCACCTCGATCTTCCGCTGGACGGCGAAGGAGCGGGTGAAGTCCCGCTGGACCAGGATGTGGCGGAAGCCGAAGCCGCAGCAGTCGAACCAGGTCGA
>JACPSW010000014.1 GCA_016193045.1 Candidatus Rokuibacteriota bacterium
AGATGCATCGCACCATCATGGAAGTCGAGATGGCGCACAACCTCCGTCGCGATTACGAGAAAGGCCGCGATCGGCTCAGCCCGGTGCTGCGCGAGGCCATCGAGCGCGGTCGCCGCCATGGGGCGGTCGACTACGCCGCCGCGGTCGCCGGCATTCCGTCACTCAACGTCGCGCTCGAGCCGGTGTTCGACGAGTTCGACGCGATTCTCACGCCGGCAGCGCCGGGCGAAGCGCCGCACGGACTCGAGAGCACCGGGGATCCGATCTTCTGCACCACGTGGACCTATCTCGGCACGCCGGCGGTGACGTTGCCGCTGCTTTGGTCGGAGGCCGGGATGCCACTCGGGGTGCAGCTGGTGGCACGTCGGGGCAGTGATGCACGGTTGTTGGGCACCGCTCGCTGGCTTGCCAAGTCAGTCGGCGACGGGCGACCTCGCCGGAGTCGGAAGCGGGCGGGCGCCGGGGAAGGCCATTCGCCGCGCAGCGGCAGGAAGAGGTCGTCATGATGACGCTGGTCACGGGGATCATCGGGATCGCCATGATGGTGGGGTTCCTGGGCTTTCTGGTGTGGTGGATCAGGGACCTGCCCTTCACCATCATCGTCGTCGTCGTGGTCCTCCTGATGCTCTACGACTTCGTGCAGACGGTGCGCTATGGCAATGGCGGTGGTGGGCGCTGAAGCCTACCGAGGGTGGGATCATGAGCGCTGAAGTCTCGCGGATGTACATCAACGGACAATGGGCCCTCGCCGAAGGGGGCGCGACCTTCGACGTCGTCAACCCCGCCGACCAGTCCGTCGTCGCGCGCGTAGCGAACGGGGCCACGCCCGAGATCCTCAGGGCGGTGGAGGCGGCCCAGGCGGCGTTCAAGGAATGGTCCCTGCTGGCGCCGAAGGACCGGGGCCGGCTCCTCCTGGCCATCCAGGAGCTGATGGAGCAGCGCCGGGACGAGCTGGCCCGCCTCATCACGCTCGAAAACGGCAAGCCCTTCGAGGAGGCGCGGAAGGAGGTCCAGTTCTCCCTCGGCTACTTCGGCTGGTTTGCCGAGGAGGCGCGGCGGATGACCGGGGAGTGGATTCCCTCGCCGCAGCCGGGCAAGCGCTACTGGGTCTTCCACCAGCCCGTCGGCCCCGTGGCGGCCGTCACGCCCTGGAACTTTCCTGCGACCATGGTCACCCGCAAGATCGCCCCGGCGCTGGCCGCCGGCTGTACCGTCGTCCTGAAACCCGCCTCTGCGACCCCCCTCACGGCGCTCGCCATCGCCAAGATCACGGAGGACGCGGGGCTGCCTCCGGGGGTCTTCAACGTGCTGACCACCAACCGCGCCCGCCTCGTCGGCAACGAGCTTCTGACCCACCCGCTCATCCGGAAGATCGGCTTCACCGGCTCCACGGAGGTCGGGAAGTGGATCATGGGAATGGCCTCGAAGCAGATCAAGCGGCTGTCCTTCGAGCTGGGCGGCAACGCCCCCTTCATCGTCTTCGACGACGCCGACCTCCCCCGCGCCGTGGAGGGGGCGGTGGCGATGAAGTACCTCCGGGTCGGCGGCCAGTCCTGCATCTGCGCCAACCGCATCTACGTCCAGCGGTCGGTCGCCGACCGCTTCATTCCGGCCTTCATCGACGCGGTCAAGGGACTGAAGGTCGCGCCCGGCTTCGAGCCCGGCGCCCAGATCGGGCCCCTCATCAACGAGGAGACGCGCGCCAAGGTCCACGGGCTCGTCCAGGACGCGGTGAAGCGCGGGGCGGACCTGGTCACGGGCGGGCGCTACCTCACGGAGGGCGCCTACGCCAAGGGGTTCTTCTACGCCCCCGCGGTGCTCCTCGACGTCACGGACGACATGCCGATCGCCCAGGAGGAGATCTTCGGCCCGGCGGCGCCGATCCTGGTGTTCGACACGGAGGAAGAGGTCATCCGCCGGGCGAACGCGACCAAGTTCGGGCTGGCCGCCTATTTCTACGCCCGTGACATGACGCGGGTGGTGCGGGTCTCCGAGGCGCTCGAGTACGGGCTCGTCGGCGCCAACGACGCCGGGGGGTACACCCACGAGATCCCGTTCGGCGGGTTCAAGGAGTCGGGGCTCGGCCGGGAAGGCGGCCACGAGGGCATCGAGGAGTACACGGAGGTGAAGTCCGTGGTCCTGTCCCTGCCATCTTGACGGCCCGCCGGCGCCGTGCTACATGAGGAAGGCGGAAACTCGAGGAGCGTGGAGGAGGGATGCGTATGCCTTCATACGAGTTTTTCTGCCCCAAGTGCAACAAGGAGATCTCCCTGACCCTCACCATTTCGGAGCGGGAGCGCGGCGAGTACAAGTGTCCCAGCTGCGGGGCCAAAGACCTGCAGCCGCTGCTGGGCGCGTTCTTCTCGAAAACGTCGCGCAAGAGCTGAAAGGAGCGGGTGAATGAGCCTGAAGGGCAAGCGGGTTGCGGTCCTGGCGGAGAACATGTACCAGGAAATGGAGCTCTGGGTCCCCTACTACCGCCTGAAGGAGGAAGGGGCGGAGGTGAGGGTGGTGGGGGCTGGCGGGGCCAAGACGTACGCGTCCAAGCACGGCTATCCCGTGAACGTGGACGCGCAGGCGGACGCCGTGAGCGCGGTGGAGTTCGACGCGGTGGTCATTCCGGGCGGGTATGCGCCCGACATGATGCGGCGCCACGAGGCGATGGTGAAGTTGGTGCGCGAGGCCTTCCAGCAGGGCAAGGTCGTGGCGGCCATTTGCCACGCGGGCTGGATGCTCGCCTCCGCGGGCATCCTGAAGGGAAAGAAGGCCACGAGCTTCTTCGCGATCAAGGACGATGTCGCCAACGCCGGCGCCACGTGGGTGGATCAGGAGGTGGTGGTAGACGGGACCCTCATCACGTCCCGGAAGCCCGATGACCTCCCCGCGTTCTGCCGAGAAATTGTGCGGGCCCTCTCCAAGGGTTAGCGAGCCGCTTCCGCTCGAGACCATCGCGTGCCCCCTCTGCGGGGAGACGCGGTTCCAGCCGCTCTTCTCGCAGGGGGATTTGGCCCTCGGCGTTCCGGGGCGCTTTCATCTGGCCCGCTGCCCGGGATGCGGTCTGCTCTACCAGAATCCGCGCGTGCGGGCGGACCGCCTGGACGCCTGCTACCCCCCGGGCTACCCGCCCCATGCCCGCGACCCCGATCTCTCAGGGCTTCCACCGCGGCTGAGCCCCGCCGTCCCGTGGGTCCTGGCCCACCGCCTCGGCTACCGGCACCTCCCGCCCGTTTCCCTCCGCTGGCGCGACCGCCTCCGGGCGGCGCTCCGCGGCCGCCGCCTCGTGAACGCCTTTCCGCCGTTTCTCGGGGGCGGCCGCCTCCTCGACATCGGCTGCGCCACGGGACGCTTCCTGAGCCAGATGGGCGCTCTCGGCTGGGAGACGTCCGGCATCGAGGCCGACCCGGAGGCCGCGGCCACGGCGCGCCGGGTCACGCCGCGGATCTTCGTGGGCGATCCGACCGAGGCGTCCTTCCCCGACGGGCGCTTCGACGTGGTGACCGCGTTCCACGTCCTAGAGCACCTGCCGGACCCGCTCGGGGCGCTCCGAAACATGCTGCGCTGGGCCGCGCCGGGCGGGCGGGTCATCGTGGAGGTTCCCAACGTCGGCGGCTGGGGCGGCCGGCTCTTCGGCCGCTACTGGTCGGGGCTGGAACTTCCGAGACATCTCGTCCAGTTCACCCCCCAGACGCTGAGGGCGATGGTCGAGCGCGCCGGCGGCGAGATCGTCCGCGCCTTCCACAAGTCCAAGCCTCGCTACCTGATCCGCAGTCTCCGATTCCGGCTCACGGACGGGAGCCGGCCGCTCGCCGGGGAATGGATCCTGAAGCTCGCGCTGGAGCTGGTCCTCCCCCTCGCGGAAGCGACGGGACGCGGCGAGGCGGTCAGGTTCTTCATCCGCCGCGCCGGGGAGCGGAGCGCGTGGTATGATGCTCCGTGACTGAGCCCCGTATGATCGTTCTCGGCCTCAACGAGACCCACTGCGCCACCGCTGCCGTCCTGAGAGACGGCAAGATCGTGGCCTGCGCCAGCGAGGAGCGCTTCACCCGCGTGAAGAACGACGCGGGCTATCCCCGGCGCGCCGTGGATGCTCTGCTCGCATCGCTCGGGCTCTCCCCGAAAGACATCGACCTCGTGGCGCTGGCCGGCGCGCGCATGGCCGCCAAGGAGTGGCTCGACCGCGTGCTCCAGGACGAGGCCTATAGCCGGGAGTACTACGGGGTGCGGCTGCCGTCCGCGCGGCGCGCTCTCGGGAAACGGTTCCGTAAGCTGGGCGCCAAGTTCGGGCTGATCGATGCCTCCCGGGGGAAATTCGGGATCCCTCAGGCCGAGAGATTGGCGCTCGTCACCGATCATCTGGGCATTGCCGCCGACAGGATCGTCTGCCTCGACCACCACACCTGCCACGCCGCGGCCGCCTACCTCGGCTCCCCATTCCGTGGGGCCCCGGCGCTCGTCCTCACCAATGACAACTCCGGGGACGGCTTGTGCGCAACGGTCTCCACCGCCGAGGGGGGGCGCCTCACGCGCCACGAGGCGACGCCGAGCGCCCCGGGCTCTCTCGGAGCCCTCTACTCCTTCGTGACTCTCTACCTCGGCATGAAGTTCGGCGAGCACGAGTACAAGGTGATGGGGCTCGCCCCCTACGCGTCCGAGAGCGGCCGCCGCCGCGCCTACGGGGCGCTCAAGGAGATTTTCGATCTCGTCGAGGAGACGCCCTGCCGCTTCCAGTGGCTCAAGCCGGGAGAGCGCTACCAGCTCCTCCAGCGCGCGTGCCTCGCGCTTCGCTTCGACGGCGTGGCGGGGGGCGCCCAGCAGCTGCTGGAAGAAATCCTGCTGCGCTGGGTGAGGACCGCGCGCGCCCGCTACGACGGCTCCCGCCTCGCGCTGGGCGGCGGTGTCTTCATGAACGTGAAAGCCAACATGCTCATCGGCGAGGAGCCGGGGATCGAAGACCTGTTCGTTTTCCCGAGCTGCGGCGACGAGTCCAACGCCGTGGGCGCCGCGTACCTCGCCTACTGCCAGGAGTGCGCGCGGCGGGGCATCGCCCCGTCCCCCGAGCCCTTCGGGCCGGCCTACCTGGGCCCCGACGTGGCTGATGCGGAAATCGAAGCCCTGATCCGCGAGCGCAATCTGGAGGCCCGTTACAAGGTCGCCCTCCACGACCGCATCGAGGAGAAGATCGCGGAGCTGCTGGTGTCCGATGGCGTGGTGGCCCGGTGCGCCGGCCGGATGGAGTTCGGCGCCCGCGCCCTGGGCAACCGGTCGATCCTCGCCAACCCGTCAGACCACCGCGTGGTCCCGCTGATCAACCGGATGATCAAGAACCGGGACTTCTGGATGCCCTTCGCCCCGACGGTCCTGAAGGAGCGCGAAGCCGACTACCTCGCGAACCCCAAGGGGCTCGCCTCGCCATACATGATGCTGGCCTTCCGCACCCACGAGAAGCGGCAGGGGGAGCTGATCGCGGCGCTCCACCCCCAGGACGGCACCGCCCGGCCGCAGATCCTGGAGGAGTCCTGGAACCCGCAGTACTATCGAGTCATCCGCGAGTTCGAGCGCCGCACGAGCATCGGGGCGGTGCTGAACACCGCGTTCAATCTCCACGGCGAGCCGATCGTCCGCAGCCCCGCCGATGCCGTGGACACCTTCGAGCGCTCCGGCCTTCCGCACCTGGCCCTCGGCCAGTTCCTCATCAGCAAGCGTTAGCGTTCGGCCCGCGCGCCGCGGGTCCTGTCGCCGGCTTGCCCCCCTGCGCGGCCGGCTTCCGTCACCCGTTCACCCCCTCCCCCAGGTCCGCGCCCTGGGGGAGGAAGCTGAAGGGGTCCCACTCTGCCGGACCGCTCCGGGGACAGCGCCGGCGTCACCCGCGGCGCTCCGAGCCAGCTTGGCGAAACTACTCGGATCCTAGTAGGCGCGAGCCCGGTCCACTAAGTAGCGGAGGCGCCGGCCTTGGAGGTAGCGGCGCAGGTTGTCGTTGAAGACCGGGGCGATCTCCGCCGGCACGCTGGGCCCCGAGATGTGGGGCGTGACGACGACGTTTGGCATGGCCCAGAGCGGGTGATCGGGCGGGAGGGGCTCGGTTTCGAAAACGTCCAGGATGGCGCCGGCGATCCATTTGCCCGCGAGCGCCCTCAGCAGCGCCCGTTCGTCGATCACGGGGCCGCGCCCGATGTTGACCAGCCAGGCCGTGGGTTTCATGGCCCGGAGCTCGGCCTCGCCGATCAGGCCCCGCGTGTGCGCGGTCAGGGGAAGGACGACGACGGCGAAGTCGGCCTGGCCCAGCGCCCGCTTCAAGGCCGGCGGCCGATAGACGGCGGCGAGGCCCCGCGACTTTTTCCCCCTCCGGCTGACGCCGATGGCTCTCATCCCGAGCGCCGCCCCGGCGCGCGCGACGGCGAGCCCGATGTCCCCCAGGCCCATGACCGCGAGCGTCCGGCTGTGGAGAGGCTGGGGATCCAGCGCGAGCCAGCGGCGCTGGCGCTGAGCCTCCCGGAACGCGTCCATCCGCTGGGTGACCCAGGCGCACCAGCCGAGCGCGTACTCGGCCATCCACGCGCCGAACATTCCCGTCGCCCGGGTGATCTGGACCCGGGAAGGGAGGTCGCGCACGAGGAAGCGCTCGACGCCGGCTCCCATGGCCTGGATCCAGCGCAGATGCCCGGCTCTGGCCAGCAGGTCGGGAGGAAATTTCCAGGCGTAGAGGATCTCCGCCTCTGCGATGGGCGCCGCGGCTTGTTCGGGAGCGAAGCACACATCCAGGCGGACCGCTCCGCGGGGAGCCCGGACGAGCCGGGCGTACGCGTCGGCCTCGTCGGGGTGATAGATGAGAACCCGGCGCGGGGTCACCGCGGGAGCAGGGCGAGGAGCTGGTCCTCGAAGGCGAAGTCCACGGAGCGCTGGTCCAGGCCCTCCTTGCGGTACCACTCCCAGGTCTGCCGGAGGCCCGAGGCGAGGGTATAGCGCGGGCGGATCCCGAGCTCGGCGCGCACCTTGGTGGTCGTGTACACGGCGTGGCAGTCGTACACGAGGTTCTGGCCGAAGACCGGCCCCGGTTTGTCGAAGCGCTTCAGGAGGGCTGGATCGAAGTGGCGGAATTCCACGGGGCGGTCGAGGACCTCGGCGATCTGCTCGACGAAGCCGACCTGGGTGACGCACTCCTCGCCGGTGACGTTGTAGGCCTGGCCGAACGCCTTCGGGTTTCCGAGCATCGCTGCCAGCGCGTCGGCCAGATCGTCGACGTGGCCGAACTGGCGGAGCCAGCCGCCGTGGCCGGGCACCAGCACCGGCCGCCCCCGGAGGATGCGGTCGAAGAAGAACGTCTCGTTCTCCCGCGTGTTGAGCGGGCCGAGGACGTGGGTCGGCCTCACGATCGTGACGGGGAGCCCGCGGGTCCGGTGGCGCTCGAGCAGCGCGTCCTCGCCCGCGATCTTATGGCGGGCGTAGTCGCCCCAGTAGTATCCTCGGGGGGTCGCTTCGCTGAACGGGATCGGGAGCGCGTGGTCGTACACCCTACCGGTCGAAACGAAGAGCAGGTGCGGCGCGCCGGCCAGGGCGTCGGCCAGGGCCGCCACATCCTCGCCCGTGGTCGGCGCGTAGGCGATGTCGTAGACGCCGTCGAAGCGGGCGCTGGCGACCGCGGACTGGAGGGCGGCGTGGTCCTTCCTGTCGCAGGGGATCACGCTCACCCCCGGAGGCAATCGATCATTCCGGCGGCCGCGGTTGAGGACCGTTATGCCGTGGCCCTCGCGGATCAGTGCGCGGACGAGAGCGAGGCTGATGAACTCCGTTCCCCCGACGACGAGGAGACGCATGACGGCGGACATAATACCACGGGGGAGAGGATGAAGGTGAGGGGGAGGAGAACAGAACGGTGTCAGACACCGGTGTCTGACACCGATGGAGGAGAAGGGGAGGAGGACAGAACAGTGGCCAGACCGGTGAGCGTGACGTTGCTCGAGAATCTGCGGCACGAAGTGCGGGTCGGTCGGCACGTGCTGGTGGCCGACGAGCCGCCCGAGATGGGCGGGGACGACGCGGGCCCGTCGCCCTACGAGCTGCTGCTGGCGGCGCTGGGCTCCTGAACCTCCATCACGGTCTTGCTGTACGCAAGACGCAAGGGCTGGACCGTGGACCGGGTGGAGGTCAAGCTCACCCATGCCAAGCCTCGCATCGAGCTGGAGCTGCTCCTCGGCGGGGACCTCACCGCCGAGCAGGAGTCACGGCTCAGGGAGGTCGCGGACCGCTGCCCCGTCCACCGGGCGCTGAAGGGAGAGGTCGAGATCAGCGAAACGCGCTGAGGGTGAAGTCGATTTCCTGCGGGGTCAGATTCGGGCGCAGGAAGAGGATCGGCAGCGCGGCGCCGGCCTCGTACCAGGGCTCGAGCCGGGCACGGCACTGCTCCGGCGTCCCAAAGATCGTGAGCTGCTCGAGCAGCGTGTCGGCTTCCGGGGGGACCACCGCCGAATCCCGGGTGGGGTTGGCGGCGATGACCGCCTTCACTTCCTTCTCGAATCCTCCGCGCCCCAGCGTCCTCGGGTAGAGCGGCCCCATGGTCGTCAGGTAAAAGGCGAGAAACCACGCGGCCCCGTGTCGCGCTTCCGCGGGGTTGTCGGCGACCACCGTCGGCACCGTCGGGTAGATGAGGGGGAGCCGGTCGGGGTTCGAGGTCCTCGAGGCGCCTTCCTTCATCAGGGCGACTCCGGTCGATAGGCGACCGCGCGGGTAGAGGAACGGGAGCCAGCCGTCGGCCAGCTCCCCCGCGAGGCGGACCGTCTCGTCGGCCAGCCCGGCCAAGTAAACGGGGAGATTCGGCGCGGGAGGGAGGTTCAGCCGGAGCGGACGGGCCCCGGTGGAGCCGGCCAGGGGGATCCTCTCGCCCTTGAGCAGCGCCCGGACCTGCGTCACCACCTTCCGGATCTGTTTGACGGGCGCGTCCCAGGGGACGTCGTGGAGCCCTTCGGCGAGCTGCTGCGTGCTGGCCCCGAGGCCGAGGATGAACCGGCCGCCGGACATGGCATCCAGCGTGGAGGCGGCCATGGCGAGGGTGGCGGCGCTCCGTCCCCACACGCCCAGGATGCCCGACCCGAAGCGGATCCTCTGTGTGCGCGTCGCCACCTCGGCGAGCATCACGCTCGTGTCGTGGGCCCAGGTTTCCGGAAGGAAAAGGGCCTCGTAACCCAGGCGATCGGCCGTGGTGGCGATGTGGAGGATCGTCTCCCGCCGGGTCTCGAGCGGCATCACCGACACCCCGAGCGGGCGCGACCCGGCGCTCATCGGCACGACCCTAGCCGAGGGAGATGGCCACGCACGTCGTGGTCCGCGTCACACCGTCCACGACGCCGATGCTCTCCGTCACGAGTTGGCCGATGGAGTCCAGGTTCGGCCCCTCGAGGACCGCGATGAAGTCGTAGGGACCGGTCACGGCGTCCATGGAGAGGACGCTCGTCTTGCCGCCCTTGATCTTGGAGAGCACCTTCTTCACCCCTTTGGTCTTTCCCGCCGTGGTCTCGATCAGCACGTAGGCCTTCATGGACATCTCCTTTCCCCCCTCACCTTAATCCTCTCCCCCTCGGGGGGAGAGGGCAGGGTGGGGGGCCTTAGCCCAGGAGCCAGTAGGCAGCCAGCCCGGCGGCCGATGCGCCGGCGGCGAGTGCCCACCAGAAATTGGTCCGAAAGAACGGGATCGAGAAGAAGGGGGAGCGGTGCGCTCCCGGGGAGAGCCGGCCGTCGAGGAAACCGTGGACCAGCTCCATGGCGGCCTCGGCGAGGACCTCGCTCGAGGCGCGGGCGAAGGCGGGATCTCCCAGGGCGGGGTGACCGACGTAACCCTGGCCGCCGTTTTTGAGGGGGTAGTTGGGCCTGAGGCGCTCGATGGGGCGATAGCGGGCGGGCGGTAGGTCCTTGTAGCCGTCGTCCACGAGGTCGGGGCGGAGGAGCAGCATCATCGACGTTTCCCACCACCCGCCATGAGCGTCTTCGGAGAACGCTTCCCGCTCGGTGTCGGTGAGCGCGCGCCCGAGCGCCGCTTCGACCCGCGGCAGGTACTTCCCGCGGAGGAATTCCCAGGCCAGGTGGCCGGTGAAGGAGGCCATCACGATGCCGTGCTTCCGGGAGACCCTCCGCGCCGCCTCTTCGAGGGCGACCACATGGCCGGGGCCGGCGTGGCCGTTGGCGACCAGGATGTAGCGGAAGCCGGCCCGTGCCAGGGCGCTGCCGTAGTCCACGAGGGCATCGCGCACGACCCGCTGGCGGACGTTTACCGTCCCCACGTCGTCGAAGGTGAAGCTCCCCAGGTAGAGCGGTGGGGCCAGCACGACCTGCCAGCCCGGCCGCTCGGCCGCGATGCGCTCGGCGAGCGTGCGCGCGAAGTGCTGGGCGGTGAACGCGTCCACCCCCAGGGGGAGATGGGGGCCGTGTTGCTCGAGCGGACTCATGGTGATGATCACCGCCGTCCGCTCCCGGTCCAGGGTGTCGAGGGCGGGGGTGGACAGCTCTTCGAGCTTGTGGATGCTCAAAAGGAACTCCCGTGGGTGGCGCTGAGATAATCGGTCTTCGCGCGCTCCAGCTCGTCCAGGATCTCTCCCCGGTGGCCGAGGAGGCGGCGGGCCGCGTGGTTCCGGGTGAGAGAGACGATGCCGAATCGCAGCCGATCCCGGAAGCCGGCGAGCCCGCCCAGATAGCGGTAGGCGAGGAGCCCGCTGACGGGCAGGGACACCAGGAAGAGCGCCGCGATCCACAGGTTGGTCAGTCGCCAGACGATCCAGGTCTCGATCGCCCAGAAGAGCGGAAAGAGCACGATGCCCGAGAGGAGGCGGGCCGTGGCGTAGTCGGTTTCCTTGCTGGTCAGGTTGCGCGCGATCCAGCGCGGGACGTAATAGGGGAGCGCGTTGACCGCCGCGCCGTAGGCGAAGACGGGCAGCCCCACGAGCCCGAGCCCCGAGGCGCGGAGTCTCCGGTGAAGGGGGGCTACGCGCAGCCGCGACTGGACGGCCTGGTCCTTGATCCGGTACTCCGCCAGGAGGGCCTTGTACTCCTGGATCCTCTGCCAGAGGCGCTCGACGCGCTGCGGATCGCGCTCCTTGAAATAATGGACGGCGGCCACGATGGCGCGCGTGAGGCGCATCACGTCGATCTGCTTGGGCGAGAGCCCGCGCTCCTCCTGGAGCTCGCGAACCAGATCGCCGCGGAAGAGTGCTTCCACGTCGCGCACCAGATCGTCGGCGTCGATCCGCTCCACGTGGATGACCTGGGCCTCCATCGCCCACTGGATCGCGGTCGTCAGCGCGTCCACGGCCTTGCGGGGGTCCTCCCGGTAATGGTCGAGGTAGGGCTGGAACTCGATGGGCTCGCCGAAGGTCACCAGCACCCGGCCCCTGAACGACTTCCTCGCCTCGAACGTCAACCCGACGGCAATGAGGGCGAGCCCCAGCTTCCCCCCGTGGCGGGCCTCGGCCTCCAGCGCGATCCGCGCCGCGCCCGTCTTGATCCGCTGGACGCGGCGCTCGGCGTGGGTCGTCCCTTCTGGGTAGATGCCGATCAGGTGGCCCTCCCCCAGGGCGCTGAAGCACGCCTCGAAGGTCGCCACGTTCTTGTCCATCTTGTCGGGATCGTCCTGCCGGCGATAGACGGGAATGACGCCGCACGCGCGCAAGAAGCGGGCGAGGAACGGGTTCCTGAAGAGCGCCGCGGTGGCCATGTAGTGGACCTTGCGCGGAACCACGGCGCCCACGAGGAGCGAGTCGATCAGGTTGTTGGGGTGGTTGATGCAGAGGAGGACGGGCCCCTCGCGCGGCACGCGCTCCGGGTGGCGGACCTCCACGGCCTTGAAGAAGAACCAGATCCAGAAGCGGCCGACGAACCGGACGAAGGCGTAGAGGGGGCCCACGGGGTGGACTACCGGGCCAGGAAGCGCTTGAGAGTGGAGGCGAACCAGGTCGGGCGCTCCACGGCCTTCTTGCCGAGGAAGTCCAGGCGCGTGCCGCGCTCGGCCGCGCGATTCCGGGGATCGAAGCGGGCGATGATGGTCGTGGACTGGGACCCGGCCTTGACCCGCAGCCGCTCGCCCAGGCTCTCGTCGCCGAGGCGGGAGACGATCACGTAGAAGCCCTCGCCGTCGGTCTCCGCCAGGTACGAGAACCCGGTCTTCTCTCGGATCGCCTCGACGGTGACTCCTCGCAGCGGCGCGCCCTTGACGTCCTTCACGTAGCCCAGTACGACATAACGGTAGTAGACCTCGTGCTCGGCCGCCGCCGGGGATGCGAGCGCGAGGCCGGCGACACAAAACGCCAGCGCTCGCGCCGACTTGCCTGTCACGGCGTCAGTGTAGGGGCCGGGCGGAGGGATGTCAAGGCGGCGAGGTTACCGGAGCGGCTTGAATCTTATGACGACGTTCCAGCTGTCGGTCCCGACTTTTTCGACGGTCTTCTCCATGATCAGGATCTTTCCCCGGCGCGCCGCGGACATGATCCGCCTCAGGTCGATCGCGAATTCTTCGGTGGAAGACGGGTTATCGTATCGCCTCCTGCACGTGAAGCTTCCGTCCGGGTTGAAGACCACCGAATGGCTGATCCGCTGGATCTGGTTCTGGATCTTTTGGACTTCTTCAAAGTCGAAGTGCATCACTCGAAGTGTATCATAGGGGCGGGGAAACGATCATGACCACGGCGGACGGGCTGAACGAGCTCCTGGAGGCGGAGCGGGCCGGTGTGGAGACGCTTTCGCGGCTCTTGCCCGAGGCGCGCACCGCCGAGATGCGGGAACTCTTCGAGCGAGTCAGGGACGACGAGGCCTGGTCGTGCGCCGGGCTGGCCCGGTCGATCAAGGCACTCGGCGGGGCCCTGTCAGGGAAGAAAGGGGACTTCGCCGAGAAGGTGATGGCCGAGCCCACGCTTGCCGCCCGGCTCAAGCTTCTGAACCGGGGTCAGATGTGGGTCGTCAAGCGGCTCGACGCCCTCCTGGGCGAGACGCTCCCGGCGCCGGTCGGCGAGTTTCTCGCGGAGATGAAGGCCCGCCACCTCGCCAACATCGCCGCCTGCGACAAACTGGTGGAGTCCCTCTAACGCCGTGCGCCTCAGCGGCTACCGCTGAGCGCTCCGCTTCTCGCGTGGTCGATGGGGATCACTGACCCCGGAGGAGACGAAGTCGCCCTGCCCCGGACCTGTCGAATGAGTTCCCGGTCGATCTCCTGGAGCTGCTTGGAGTAGCCCACGAAGAGCGCCAGGTCGCAAAGATTGTTTATCTCCCGCGGAGTCCCATGGGTGAGGGCGAAGATCAACTTCACGGCTTCATCGGTGAACAGGCGCCGGGGCTGGCCGGCCCTCCCGACTCGATGCGCGATGTAACTGGCCGTGTGCTCGTAGTCCAGCCGATCCAGATGACATCGAATCGTGATCCGCTGATCCAGGGGGGGCATTCGGCGGATCTTGTTCCTCAGCTCCGGGGTGCCGATGAGGACAAGCGTGACCAGGAATCGCTCATCCAGCTGGAAATTCAGCAAGAGGCGCAGTTCCTCGAGAATCGCGTCCTCCTCGATCAGTTGCGCCTCATCCACGACGACGACGTTGTCGCGGCCCGCTCTGAAGTTCTTATAGAAGAGGTCGTTGAGCATGTGGATGAGCTCGAACTTGCTGGTCTCCGGCGTGTCCACTCCCATCTGGTAGAGAAGCTCGCGGAGGAAGTCCGTGGCGTTCCACGACGGATTCACCAGAAGCCCCACCTCGTAGCGCTGGGGCTCCAGGCGCTGGAGCATCGCGCGCGCCACCGTGGTCTTGCCGCAGCCATATTCTCCGGTGAGCATGGCTGCGCCCTTCCGATGCTTCACCGCGTACACCAAGCGGGTGAGCGCCTCCTCGTACCCGGGTGAGAGATAGAGGAATTTCGGGTTCGGCGAGTTTTCAAACGGCGCTTCCTTGAACCCCCAGTACGCTTCGCTCGTGGTGGCCAGGGGCGGAGGAGTATGGACGCCCGGGGGCAGGGCAACCGGCGTCGGTGGTGGCGGCTCAGCGGGGACCGGCATGGCGGTCGTAGGCTGTGGCTCGTCGGGTGTCCTCGCCGCGCTCTCGGTGGGCGCCGGCGCGGTGAGAGCGCTTCGCCTACGGGCGAGCCTGGGGGGACGTCGTACCGTTCGCGTGGGGCCATGGCCTCGCCGCCGGGTCAGTAGATCGATCCCTACGCCAGCCGCGGCGAGCAGCAAGAGCGCGACGAGCCCAAGTCCCACGAGATGCAGTCTGAACACCCGATCGGCCTCACCGAAGACCGTGGTCTGGGGCAGTGCGATGATCACCGTCGCATCACCAGCGCGCTCCGCGTCGCGCAGGAGCGGAGCGAACACCAAGAGGCTTGGCAGACTGTCCAGCCCGAGACCTTCGGCCGCTCCTTCACCCCGGGCGAGGATCACTTGCCTGATCGGCTCATCCAGCACCTTGCCGATCCACTCTTCGGGCTCAGGATGGTGGGCCAAGATCACTCCGGTTCGATCGACGATCGCGAGCGAGGCCTCGCCCAGCGGCGTCTCCACCAGGGGCCGGGCGAGCCATGTCAAGTCCAGCCCTACGACCAGGACCGCGCGCACCATGCCCGCATCATCCGCTGAGGGGGCGGAAAGGGAGACCGTTGCCTTGCCGCTGGTCCGATCGATCGTGTACTGGCCGAGGACGGCGCCCCCCGTTTCCACGCTACGCTGGACGTCGGCGGGGTCGACAACGCTGGCCGCGGCTTCGGGCGATCTGCCCGCGCAAAAGATTTCGCCGCTTGGCTTGGTGGCCACCAGGTCGAGGTACTGGGGGAAGCTCTTCAGGATACGGGCGAACGGCGGAGTGCAGCCCCTGGCGTCGTGCGCTTGGACCTCGGGCCACTGCGCCACGCCCATGACGAACTGGTGAGCGCTCTCGATGAGGCGCTCCTGGTCCCTTGCGACCGACTGCACAACCTGCGAGGCGCTTCGCTGCGCCGTGGTCGCCGCCTCTTGTCGTGCTTCAGCCCGCGTGCGGAGCGTCCAGCTCCCCAGGGCCGCGAGGGTGGCGAACACCAGCAGGAGGAGGAGCCACGGCGCCAGGCGGGATGCCAGGGGAGGCCGCATACGCCACCCATTATCACGCGCCTCGGCGGGAAAGAAGAAATTTTTCAGGCGAGGAGCCGCTTCAGGAGGCCACGATGGCAGCGGGATTCATAGGGGCAGGCGCACAGGAGGGTCACGCGGCCTCTCTTCGCGAGCGCTTTCAACTCGCGGAGCCGAGCGCGGGCGGCAGGCTTCTTGAGGCCAGCCAGGTAGCGGCGACGGAATTCCGGCCAGGACGTGAGCTTTCTTGACTTCCACGCCCTGATGAGGGGGATCTCGGCGCCGAGCTCTTTCAGCCAGCGATCCACCCGGCTCTTCTTGATGCCCCGAGGCCAGAGGCGCATGACGAGAACACGCATCCCGTCTCCGGGCGACGGGGGATCGTACACACGCTTCGTCCTGACGCTCATCGTCAACTCCGGGGCCGCGGGCCCGGGTAGCCGTCCCAGAGGAGCCGCGGGCCGTCCCCGTAGAACCCCGCTGCCTGGAGCGGTCCGGCCGCCTCGCTCTGCCGGACAGGCGTGCCGTCCCACGTGTGAACCTCGATCCTCCTGAAAGGGCGCAGCGCCGGCGAGCGCTTCAACACGTCCTGGAGGGCGCCGATGAACTGGGGGAGCTCCTCAAGCTCAAAACCCGCCAAGGGGGTCAGGTCACGCCCGTAGCCCTCGGCCAGGAGGCGAGGGCTGCCGCCTCTCGCCAGGAGGAGGTTGGAGGGGATCCGGGTCACCGCCTGCTTCGAGCCGTCGCGGCGCGCCAGCGGGAGGACGTGGCCCCACAGGTTCGCCGGGTCGCAGGCATTGAGGAGGATGGCCCGCTCGTGTCGCGCAGGGGCGGCGCCGAGGTCTTCGACGGCGCTCTCCAGGGCGTACTGCTCGCCCGACAGGCCCTGGACGAAATAGCCCCTGGTGACTTCGCTCGCGAATTCCAGGCGGGTCAGGACCGAGCGGAGGCGGGGCCACTCGACGCCGCGCGCCAGCTCGCGGCTCACCACGCCGTAGCGGGAGAGGAGCAGCCGGGCCCACGCCTCCTCGCTCTCGTCGCTCGAGACCGGCTCGTCGGCGGCGATGGCGCTCCAGCGGCCGAGGAGCCGGGGACCCACGCCGTAGGCGTGGGTGGGACGGCTGAGCCGCCCTCGCACGCGCCGCCGGGCCTCACGACGCGAGGGGCGGCGGGTCACCGGCACGGTGCTGACCCACTCGGTCTTCGCGCCGGCGGCGGCCAGGCGGACGGTCTGGAACGTGTCGGTGGTGACGAGGCCCTTCCAGAGGAGGTCCCAGAGCCCTTGGAGCACCTCGTGGGGCTCGAGCCGCGTGCTCTTCAGCAGATCGGTCACGAACAGCGCGCCCCGGAGCTGGAGCTGCCTCAGCACGGCCTTCTCCTTCTCGTCGAGGTACCTGTCGTCGGCGGCCACCGGGGTCAACCCGGGCAGGTTCTCTCTGAGCGCGAAGCCCAGGCGCCCGGGGTGATGGCGCTCGAACGGGAGCCACACGAGCTGTCCCGTGAGCCCGAGCTGGTCGAGCCAGGTGGAGTCATAGCCTTCGAGGCGCGCCGGGAAGACCACCTGCTCCCAGAAGGCGACGGGGAAGTCCTCGCCCTGGAGCGGCTCGATGACTTTGAGGAGCCCCTCCGGCCCGATGAGGCGGTGGTCGGGATGGGCGTGCTGCCAGCGGAGGAGGAACGCGGCAAACGTCTCAGCGGAGACCACCGGCTGAGCGGACCGCCGCCCTCGAATCTGGCGGCGCTGGATCTCTTCGAGCACGGCGCGGTGGATATAGTCCTCCCCGCGCCGGATGACGCCGCGCGGTTCGAGTCGCTCGAGGACGGGCGCCAGGTCCCCAGGGGTGGAGCCATAGCGTGAGGCCAGCGCCGCGAGGGGGACGGGGCCGCGACGCCTCAGGAAGCGCAGGAGGATTTCCTCGAGGGCGTTCGCGGCGTAGAGGTCCGCGTCTCCGAGGCTGATCCAGGGGCGGCGGCCTCCCAGGCTGATCCGGGCGGCTCGATTGGAGCGGTGCAGTTCTTCGAGCAGCGCCATGGGATCACCCGCGACCCGCAAGGCGATCTCCTCAGGGTCCAGGTCTCCCAGATCCTCCAGCAGGGCGGCGAGTTCGTTCGCGTCGCGGGCCTTGCGGCCCGCAGCGGTGCACTGGAGCTCCGCCTCCAGCTCTTCGACCACGCGCGCATCGAAGGGACCCGGCGCGCCGGGGGCCGCCTTGCCGAGCGGGACGGCGTCGCTCCGCCGCTCCTCGGCATGCCCCGCGTCGAGGTAGGACCAATCCCACGCCAGCAGGAGCGGATAGGTGAACGGCGAGGGAAGGACGGTCTCGACGCCGGTCACGGAGACGGCGCCGGCCCGGATGTCAGCGAGCACCGCCTTCAGGCGCTCGACGTCCAGCGCGTCGCGGCAGCACTCCCTGAGCGTCTCGGCCACCAGCGGAAAGTCGGGCTGGCCGCCGACGGCCTCCATCAGGGCGTCGGCCTTGAGCCGCTGAAGCCAGGCGGGAGTACGGCTGCCCCGGATCATCCGGGGAATGAAGAGAGCGCGGACGGCCGCGTGGCGGAAGCGCGTGGTGAAGAGCGGCGAGCCGATGAGGGCGCGCGCCAGGAGCCCGTCGACGTCCTCGGGGGGGACGAGGACGGGGAGGCGCTCGGCGGGCGGAGGCGTTTGGCCCGGAGCGAAGGCCAGCAGAATGCCGTCGTCCGTGTGGCTCACCTCGGGCTGGAGGCCGAAGCGCCGGCGGAGGGTCTCCTTGAGCGCGAGGCCCCAGGCCCCGTTGACCCGCATTCCGAAGACGGAGTGGAGGACCAGTTGTCGGCCGCCGAGCTCATCCGGGAAGGATTCGACGACGAGCGACCGGTCGTCAGGGACGCGCTGGAGGATCTCGCGTCCCTTGGCAAGCCACGCCCTGAGGGCGCTGGCGGCGCGCTCCTCGAGGCCCAACTCGGCGCGGGCCCATTCCTCGAAGCCGGGATCGTCGAGGCGCTCGGCGGCGTCCCGTCTGAGCCGGCCGACGAGGCGGCCCAGTTCCCAGGAGCGTGACGGGTGCTCGCCCCGCCAGAAGGGGACGGTGGGCGACATCCCCGCGGCGTCCTCCACGAGGACGCGGTCGGCCTGGACCCGGGCCAGGCGCCAGGCGTGGGAGCCCAGGAGGAAGACGTCGCCGGGGAGGCTCTCGGAAACGAACTCCTCGTCGAGCGTCCCCACCTTGAGATCGGTGTCGCGGACGTACACGTCGTAGAGCCCCGCGTCGGCGATCGTGCCTCCCGAGGTGAGGGCGAGGAGCCGGCTCCCGCGACGCGGGTGAAGCCGGCCGTTGACCCTGTCCCAGAGGAGGCGCGGGCCGGCGCCCTTGACCTCGGCCGGGAGCGGCGTGGCCAGGCTCCGGATGACGGCCTCGAAGTCGTCGCGCCCCAGGTGCTCGTAGCACGCCGAGCGCCTGACGAGTCGATACAGCTCCTCGACGTCCCAGGGCTCGGCCGCCACCGCGGCGACGATCTGCTGGGCCAGGACATCCAGGGGCTCACGGGGAATCCGAAGGTGGTCCAGCTCGCCTTCGCTGATGGCGCGCGCGACGGCCGCGGCCTCGACCAGCTCCTCGCCCTTGGTGACGACGATCCGGCCCTTTGCGACGCGGCTCAGGAGATGGCCCGACCGCCCCACCCGCTGGAGCCCCGCGGCGATGTTGCGGGGGGACTGGACCTGGACCACAAGGTCGATCGAGCCGATGTCGATGCCGAGTTCCAGCGAGGAGGTCGCCACGAGCGCCCTGAGAGCGCCGGCCTTCAGCTTCTCCTCGGCCTCCAGGCGGGTCCGCCGGGAGAGGCTGCCGTGATGGGCGGCCACCTGGCCGTCGGGGAGGCGGTCGTTGAGGTTCCGCGCGAGGCGCTCGGCCATCCTGCGGCTTGGACAGAAGAGCAGGGTCGTGCGATGGGCCAGGATCCACTCCGAGAGCTCCTGGAGCACGGTCTCCCAGACGGTGTCGCTCTGGGCGGTCAGGAAGTTCGGGACGGGCGTCACGACCCGGAGGTCCAGCCGGCGCTGGAAGCCGGCGTCCACGATCGTCGAGGGGCGATCGACGCCTGCCAGGAAGCGTGCGGTGGCGTCGAGGGGGCGCACCGTCGCCGAGCAGCCGATGCGCTGGATCGGCGCTCCCGCCAGGTGCTGGAGGCGCTCGAGCGAGAGCGAGAGGTGGACCCCGCGCTTCGAGCCCGCCAGCGCGTGGACCTCGTCCACGATGACGAACCGAACCGTCTTGAGAGCGGGCCTGAACTTCTCGGTGGTCAGGAGGATGTAGAGCGATTCCGGGGTGGTAATCAGGATGTGCGGCGGCCGCCGGGTCATCGCCTGCCGCGCGGGAGCCAGCGTGTCTCCCGTCCTCACCGCCACGCGGATCTCCGGCAGCGTCAGCCCCTGCCGCGCCGCCCGCTCGCGGATTCCCTGGAGGGGGAGGCGCAGGTTCTTTTCGATATCGTTGTTGAGGGCCTTGAGGGGCGAGATATAGACCACGTACACGCGCTCCTCGAGCCGGCCGTCGAGCCCCAGGCGGTAGAGATGGTCCAGCGCCCAGAGGAAGGCCGCGAGGGTCTTGCCCGAGCCGGTGGGCGCCACGATGAGGGTGTGGTGGCCCTCGGCGATGGCCTGCCACCCGTGGAGCTGGGGGTACGTGGGCTCGCCGTAGGTCTCGCTGAACCAATCGGCGACGACGGGGAGAAACTCGGGAGATGAGGTCACGAGAGACAGGGTACCGCCCGGCCTAAAGCCGGGCAAGCTCGTCTGCGGCTGAGCGAATCGCGTCCGGGACGTCGGTCGGCGCTTTGACCAGTCGGTAGGACCAGCGACCGTACGATCCTTCCGCGTTGACGGCGGCCACCCACCGGCGCGCCCCGGCCTCCTTGACGCTGGTCAGGGGATCGTAGCCCTTGGTCTCGAGAATCAGGGTGCCGACTTCCTTGCTTTCCTTGCGGAGCCGCGCGAGGAAGTCCGGGAGATACTCCCTGCCTTCCCCCGCGTGAGCGTAGGGGATCGCAAAGCCCAAGTTGAAGTTCTTGACGAAGGCCACAACGTGAGGGTCGGTGTCCAGGTAGAAGGCAGCGCTCTGCTCCCACCTCTCGGTGTCCATCACCACGTAGTTCAGGTGGGAGCGCTGGGACTCCCGAACGGGCTTCGACGTCCAGAAATCCACGTCGCCGGTGCTTCCCGCTCCCCGGTGCGCCTCATAGCGGGGAATCTCGTGACTCCCGGCCTCGTCGGGGACGATGCCCTCCGCTAGCGTATGGAGTGTCCACGAGAAGTAAGGATCGAGGAAGACGTCCTTCCGGTCCGTTCGGCCGCCGGGATTGACCTTTTCCCTGAGGAACTGGCGCACGATTCCGAGCATCTGCGGGAATAGGACGTGCGTAGGGACCTCGCAGGCAGGTCCCTTCGCGTATCTCTTCGTCAAGGCGCTTGCCAGCTCGAACTCCAGCTCCTGGATCCGCTTCGTGCGGCGCCACGCATCCAGCGTGACATCATCGGCTCGGCCCGGTCCGAGGAGGGACAGACGGCTTCCCAGCTCGGTGGCGAGGCCGATCACCCTGACCTCGTCGGGGATCACCAAGGGGTCGAGCGGCAATGCGGGGACCCGCTCCCAGGCGACCCGCACGCGCCCCGTGATCTTCACCGTGTATCCCTCCACCCGGGGGAACCGGATCTCCAAGTAGTCGCGGTCGGGCGAGACGGCATGGACGTGGTGGACCTTCGGCGGCGCCGCAGGCGCTCCTCCGGGAGTTGCCTTGAGGGGGATCAGCTCGAATGGGACGCCATAGACCTTCGCCACCTCCTCCACGGAGAGGTCGTGGTACTGGGAGCGCCGGAGGCCTCTGCCGATCACCTGCTCGCAGAGGAGCTGGGACTCGAAGGGTCTGAGCCCCACGATGTGCGTCACGGTCGTTGCGTCCCACCCCTCCGTCAGCATGGCGACGGACACGATGCAGCGAACGTCCCTCCCCGGAGGGATTGCTGGATCGATCCGCCGCCCCCCTTCCTCGGATGCTTTTCGGTTCACCTTTTCACACAGCTCCAGGTACTCCTCCGGCGGCCTTGCGCCCGGCCAGGCGGTCTTGCCGATGGTATCGAGCACAAAGCGGAGCCGCCGGCTCTCGTCGCTCTTGGGGACTCCCGAGGAGATCTCCTCCACGACCTTGGAGTCCACCCGGACGGTGTATTCTTTGCCGTCCCTGTTCAGGAATTCCTCCAGGGGTGGCGGCACTCCGGCGGCTTCTCCAGTGATCCACTCGTAGACTACCCGCGCCAACTTGGTGTCTCGGCAGACGATGATGAAGACGGGTGGTACCGGCGGCCGCTTTCCCTCGGCCGTCTCCCTCCGCCAGCGAAGAAACTCCTCCCGCCAGAGGCCCGCCAGCTGGGCGATCGGGTGCTGTGCCCATCGCAGGACTGCCTCCGGCTTGATCTGCCCTCTTCGCCCTCCCCTCTCCCCCGCGGTGAGCTTCTCCTCCACGATCCATTTCCAGACGTTGAAGTAGGCTGGGATCTCCCGCCCCGTGGTGTCCTGGACGGGCAACTGCGGGATCTTCACCAGGCCGCTCTCGATCGCGTCAATGAGGCCGAAGTCCGAGACGATCCAGGGAAAGGGCCGGCCGGGGTCGGCCCCAGCTCGATGGAGGTAGAATGGCGTGGCGGAAAGATCCACGCAGAGATTGATCCCGCGAATCCGGTGGATCTTGTCGAGGCCCTCGATCCAGACGGTAGCCTCCCTCTCGTCCGCCTCGGCTAGCTCGTCGTCTTCTTCGACTTCGCTGGTGTCGTCGAGCCGCCGGATCCGGTAGGCGTGGTGGGCCTCGTCGTTGAGGACCAGGATGTTGCCCTTGCCTCCGACCTCCTTTCCCAGCACCCGCCCGACCAGAGCCGTATCCGACTCCTCCCCTCGCTTCACGACCCTGGCCCCAACGCCCCCGACCTGGTTCATTTCCTGCTGGGCCAGGACATGCCAGTTCTGGATCAGCACGTGCCCCTTCCGGAGGTCGCTCATCAGGTGCGGCGGGACGACGTCCCGGGTCCGGTAGAGGCTGGCCTCGCCCCGGTGGGGGTCCAGCTCCTGAAGTCGCTCCCGGATGGTGACGTTAGGGCAGAGCACGAGCACCACGGCGGAGAACCGGCGGTCGGTCCGGTCGGCGAGCTTGTTCAGAATACTCCATGCGGCGAGCATCCCCATGACGGCGGTCTTCCCACTGCCCGTCGCCATCTTGCAGGCATATCGACCGAACTGGCCTGGCTCGTCCTGGGGAATGGCGATCCCTTGGCGGAGGTCGGCGCGGGCCTCCGTGAGGAAGATGATGGTCTCGGCGGCCTCGCGCTGGCAGAAGAAGAGCTTCCGTTCCCGGTCCTCCCGGTTCCAGTAGGTCAGGAGCTCCAGCGTCACGGCCGTGGCGCCCGGGTATGCAGCCTGGCGCCACGCCTTGACCCGCCTGCGGATCTCGTTGGCCAGCTCGAGGGGAATCCGGGTCCCGATGTCGTCGGCCCGTGTTGCGCCGGTGGACCGTCCGGGCGGACGGTAGTAGTAGCAGGCCTCGCGCCGCCGGGGGGCCTTCTCGGGCGGCCTGCCTCGCTCGATCACCCAATGGTGGGCGGGCTCGGCGTAGGCGTCGCAGATGATCGGCTGGGGGACCTCGTTGAACTCGCTCATCCCGCAGCCGGCCACTCGCTGGCGTTCGGGTAGATGGACCAGTCGGTCCGCTGGAATTGCGCGATGAACGCACGGGCGTACACAGGGCCCGCCTCTTGCTGGAGAGTGACGAGGATGACCTTCGCGGGGGTCGGGGCGTCAACGGCGCGCACCATCTCGGCGAACTCCCTGTCCCTCGTGAAGAACAGGTCGTAGGAGTGGGTGATCTCCCGGTGGAGCCGGCTATTGTCCAAACCCTTCAAACGGAGGCTGACAACCGAGTCGACCTCGTGGCCGAGGTCCCGGAGGGCACGCCGTACCGATTCGGGCATGTTCTCGTCGAGGAGGATTCTCATGGAGCGACGATGCGCTCCGAGTGGGCCAGTTCCTCCAGCACCCCTTTGATGGCCTCCTCAGTGAGGCTCGGGTATTCCTGAACAATCTCCGCGATCGTCATGCCGGTCGCCAGCGTTTCCAGAAGGAACTCGATCGAAATGCGGGTTCCGGCGACCCGGGGCTTTCCCCCGAGGTGCTCCGGATCGGCCACGATCCACTTCAAGGCTCCCACCTCCTTTCCTTTGGACTCGACCTTACTCTAGCGTTCGGGCCTGGCCTCGTCCAGCGGCTTGACGACCATCAGCTCGTTCCCGCGGTCGTCGATGACCTTGACGGCGACCTTCCGGTGCTCTCCTGCGACAAAGGGCTCGCTGACAGTCCCCGCGAGGTGGTCCCACACAGGCTCCTCGTAGATGCCCTTGAGGGCACGCTTCAGGTTCTCCCAGGCGCCGGTGCGCGGGAAGAAGGCCTGGCTCACGTGGAAGACCAGGTCGTCGTAGTCGGTGTCCAGGAACCACGCCGGGACGTCGTCGCCTTTCCGATGCTCGGTCTGCATCGTCACGGGGTCGAACACGTCGAGCCCAAGCAGCTCCACCCGGTGGAGTGGCCCGTTGCCTCCTTTTTGCTTCAGCCGAATGAGGCTCACGTCCGGGGCGCCGGTGACCGCAAACACCTGGCTAGCCCGCGTCGTCTTGAGGAGATCGCCCATCAGCAGGTCCATGCTGGCCTGGACATAGGTGGCCGGGAGGCCCACAGCCTGCTCGCAGTTCTGGATCAACTTGCTGGCGCCGGGCTGGACGGCGAACCCGACGACGAAGAGGCGGGCGTAGCTCTTGAGGTGCGCCTCTTTGGCCGCGGCGAAAACCATCTGCTCCGTCACCGGCCCATGCTCGGGGCCGAAGACGAAGGCGACGGGCTTCCCCTGCTCGGCCATTTCCGCCTCGGCGTGAAGGTCCAGTGCCCTCGCGGGCCGGCGGATGTTCCTGAGTGTGACGGTCTGGTTTCCCGCGATCCGTAGGGCGGGGGAGCGTCTCAGAACCTCGATCATCCTGCCGATGGGGTCAGCCTCGTAGGCGGCTTCACCCTCCCGGCTCACCGGCTCCACTTCGATCGCCGTCGGGATGGTGGCCTCGACCACGAAGGGGCCCGAGACCCGCACCACGCCGGCTTCGACCTCGGGGCGATCCACCAAGACCTCGTCTTGGGGCGGCTCGTTCTGGGCGATCGAGCGGAGGGTGATGTGCGGGACGATGCCGCCGACCTCCTCCCCCTTCTGGTTCTGCTTCCGCCTATAGACGAAGCCGCTCGCTGGTCCCTGGGCCGGATCGCGCAGTTCGTAGTAGGGGAAGGTCGCCGTCAGGACCCGCTGGCGGGCCAGTGCCAGCGGCACCCGGCTCGTGTCAATGGTGATCCACCGCCGCCCCCACTGCTCCGCCACATAGGCCGTCGTCCCACTCCCGCAGGTCGGATCGAGCACCAACTCGCCGGGATCGGTGGTCATGAGAATGCATCGTTGGACGACGGTGGTTGTTGTTTGGACAACATACATACGACCGCCGAATTCAATGGTGTCGTCCCATTGGTTTGTCAAAGAGGTGTAGCCAAAATCCCTGAGGTACATCTTGTAATAAAGCTTGCTTCCAACACGAATAACCGACGCTTCTGCTTGAGGATCTCGATGCCGTCTGGCGTAGTGCGCCAGCTTTTTCCGCGTTTGGTTTCGAACCTTTTCCCGTCGAATTCGATCGGAAAGATGCACGAGGGCGTATATCCCGACGAAGCAAGGTCGGAACGCTTAAAGACGACGTATTCCCCGGCTGTGCGCTGAAAAGCAGCGATCTCCTCCGGCGTAAGCCGCCTGTACCCACCGTCCTTCGTGTCCGCGAAGACGAATTCGGAGCCAGGTCCGACTGTCTTGGGGACGAACAGGTTTCGATACTTCATTCGCTCCTTGTCGCGCGCATACCAGCACAGATAGTCGGCCACTGATTCAATGTCGCCGGATTCGAGCGGCATCATTGTCTTGAAGTTGATTAACCCAACGAAGTTTTCGACCCCGAAAACTTCGTCCATCAGCTCACGTACGTGGTGCACGTTTTCGTCGCTGATCTGGACGAAGACGGATCCGGACGGATGAAGAAGCTCGCGGCAGAGAAGGAGGCGGTCGCGGAGGTAGGTGAGGTAGGAGTGGAGGCCGAGCTCCCAGGTGTCGCGGTAGGCCTGGACCATCTCGGGCTCCCGAGTGAGGTCGGTGTCGTCCCCGTGCTTGACGTCCCGGCGGCGGATGAATGGCTGGAAGTTGGAACCGAACTTGACGCCGTAGGGCGGGTCCATGTGGATCATCTGGACCTGGCCGCCCAGGCCCTCGTACTGGAGGAGGCTGTTCATGACCAGCAAGCTATCGCCGAGGGTCAGGCGGTTGACCCAGTCGGTCTTGTGGACGTAGGCCTTGAGGAGCCGATCGGTGACGTCCAGCTCCTCGTCGGCGAAGAGTTTCAACGTTTGCTGCCTGTCGCGCTTGTGGGACTTGACCGATTGGAGGATCGCCTGGGTGGAGAGGCGCTCGTGGACGAACAGCGGGAGGGTCGGGACGGTGAACTCGTGGCGGTCGGCCCTCCCCGCCCAGTTGAGGAAGGGGCGGGACATATGGCGCAGTTGCGCCGCGGCGGCCTTGGCTTCCTCGAGGTCCTTGGCCCGTTCGATCGCGGCGATGAGCGCTTCGCCCCGCTCCCGGTCGGCGTTGATGTCCCAGGAGAGGGTGGGGTCCAGGCTCGGGTCGTAGCGGTACTTCGTGGGCGGTTTCGTCTGCCTGAACTGGGGCTGGAGGCCGACGTCAGGCCGGAGGAGGAGCTTCTCCTTGGGGTGGTCGTAGGCCTTGGAGGCGGGAGGATTCTTCCGGGACTGGCGAGGCTTGTTGGGGCCGGCCGCTCGCACGCGCTTCTTCGGCATTTGGGGGCGATTGTAGCAGAAAAACGAAGAGGGGCGGGAACTCCCGCCCCTCTGTGTCGGCGGCTTGGCGGCGTTACCTGGTCGAGCCGGGCCGCGGGTAGATGTGCTTGCCCGTGGCGAACTGGGGCGGCCAGAGCGTCATGTACTTGCCGTCCTGGATCTGGGTAGGGAAGGGGTTCAGCGTCCCCTGCCAGGCCGTCTTCGGGTTCCGGTTCTCGCCCGGCTTGTGGAAGCGGAGCCGCCCGCTGATCGTCTGGATATCCAGGCTCCGCAGCGCGTCGCGCACCTTCTCGCGGTCCAGAGTCCCGGCCTTTTCCAGCCCCGCCCGGAGCGCCTCGAAGCCGAAGAAGTGGATCCCCGCCCACGGGAAGTCTTCCACCTTGATCGCGGTCTTCTGGAGCAAGTCCTCGAACTCCGCCACGTTGGGACCGCCCTTGACGCCCGGCATCCAGTAGTTCTCGCCGGTCACCAGGTTGGCGGCCTTCCCGGCGGGCTCCCGGAACGCGGCGCCGTGGTGGATGACGTGGAACTCGCGCGGGTTCACCCCTTGCTCGACGGCCTGCTTGAAGAACGTCACCGAGCGCGCGGGGAAGGCCGCCACGTAGACGATGTCGGGGTCCGCGGCCTTGAGCTTGGCGATGATGGGCGTGAAGTCCTGGGTGGCGACGGGGAAGTACTCCTCCAGCACCGACCGGAGGCCGACCTCCTTGGCCTTCGGGATGGCGCCGGACCCCACCTCCTTCGGGTGGGGGGTGTCCTCGATCACGAAGGCGATCGTCTTGGCCTTGCCCTCGGCCTTCAGCATGTCGAAGTAGTGGTCGGACCATTTCGGGCCGTCATCGATGACGCCCACCATCCACTCGAAGCCGCGGCTGAAGATGACGGTGGCATTGGCCTCGAGGGCGATGAAGGGGATCTTGTGCTTCTCGGCCGCGGTGGAGGCGGCGATGGTGATCGGGCTCGAGTACGGGCCGAGCAGCACGTGGACTTTGTCCTCGGTGATGAGCTTTTCGTAGAGGCGCTGGGAGTCCGGGGGCTTGGAGGTGTCGTCGTAGATGATGAGCTTCAGGGGGAGCTTCTTCCCGTACTCCTTGAGCATGATGCCGCCCTTGGCGTTCACCGACTCGGCCCACGTCTCCATCATCTTCTTGAAGACGCCCACCTCCGCCGAGAAGGGGCCGGTCACGGCGAGGGTGGCGCCCACCAGGATGGCGTCGGGGGCCTTGGCCTGGGTGGAGGCCTCCCGGGCCGGCCCCAGGGCGAGGGCGACGGCCACCAGGAGCAGCGCGGGGAGCACGAACCATTTGGCTCTCATAAGGTGTCCCTCCTTGGGAAGAAAAGGCCGAAACGTGCCATGACTCTAGGGGAAAACGGCGGGCCGGTCAAGGCCCTTGGCCGCGCGCGCGCTCGGCTTCCTGCCGGCGCAGCTCGACGCGGCGGATCTTGCCGGTCTCGGTCCGCGGCAGCCCCTCGACGAACTCGATCCGGCGGGGATACTTGTAGGGCGCCAGCTCCCGCTTGATGTGCTCCTGGAGCTCGGCGGCCAGGGCCTCCGAGGCCGTCCGGCCCGCCTTCAGGACGACGTAGGCCTTCACCACAGAGCCGCGCGTCGCGTCGGGGGTCGCCACCACGGCGGACTCGGCCACGGCCGGATGCTCGTCGAGCACACGCTCCACCTCGGGCCCCGGGATCTTGTAGCCGCCCGAGACGATCATGTCGTCGGAGCGGCACTGGTAGGAGAAGTAGCCGTCGGGGTCTTTGATGTACACGTCACCCGTGACGTTCCAGCCGCCGAAGCGGACGTACTCGGCCTGGCGCTCCGGCTTTCGCCAGTACTTGCACCCCGTCGGGCCCTTCATCGCCACGAGCCCCGCCGTGCCCGTCGGGACCTCCTGCCCCTCCTCGTCCACCACGCGGCAGTCGTAGCCGGGAACTGGGACGCCCGTGGCCCCGGGGCGAACCCTGCGGGGGAGCGACGAGATGAAGATGTGGAACATCTCCGTGGAGCCGATCCCGTCCAGCAGCTCGATCCCGGTCCGCTTGACCCATTCCTCGTACGTCGCGGCGGGGAGCGGCTCGGCCGCGGACACGGACAGGCGGAGGGAGCGGAGGTCGTAGCGGCGCTCCATTTCCGGAACCCGGAGCATCAGCCGGTAGGAGGTGGGGGCGCAGAAGCAGACGCTCAGCCGGGAGCGCTGGATCGTCTCCAGCATGGCCTCGGGCTGGAAGGGGCCCATCAGGACCGGTGCGGCGCCGAAGCGGAACGGAAAGACCATGAGCCCGCCCGTCCCGAAGGTGAAGGCCAGCGTCGGGTGGCCCCCGAACCGGTCCTCCTCGCTCGGGGTCAGGACGTAGCGCGCGTAGGAGTCCGCCGACGCGAGGATGTCATTGTGGAAGTGGACGCAGCCCTTGGGGATGCCGGTCGAGCCCGACGTGTAGGCGATCATCGCGACGTCGTTGGCCCCCGTGTCTTCGGCCGCGAGCCGCTCGGGCTGGCCGTCGAGGAGGTCGTGCAATCCGACGTCCCCGGGCTTCGTCTCTCCCGCCACGATGAGCCGCTTCAGCGAGGGCGCCTCTCGCTGAGCCTTTTCCAGCTCCTCGCGGATCCCGCCCCACACCACCGCGGCGGTCGTTTCCGCATCATTGACGATGTAGGCCAGCTCGCGGGAGCGGAGCATCGGCATCGTCCCGACGGTGATGATGCCCAGTTTCTGGCAGGCGAGCCAGGTGATGATGAACTCCGGCACGTTCGGCATCCTGAGCAGGACGCGCGCGCCCCGCTCGAGCCCCAGCGCCCTCAGGCCGTTCCCCAGGCGGTTGACCTTCTTCTGGAGCTCGCCGTAGGTCAGGACCTGCTCGCCGGCGAAGACGGCGGGGCGGCCGGCGCGTCCCCCCTCGGCGTTCGCGTCCAGCAGTTCCCGCCCCACGTTGAGCCGCTCGGGGTAACGGAGCTCGGGCAGGGTATAGACGCGCTCGGGGAAGAGATCACGGCTCGGCAGCCCCTCTGGGATGGTCGTCATGCTCGTCCTCGATCGAGGGACCGGCGGGGGTGCTTCCCCCGCTCAGGCCTCCTCGCCTCGACCGCGTTGGCTCGCTCGGGCACCTTCGCTGGCCCCCCCCATCCCCTGCTAGCCTGCATTATTCACGAACCATAGTCGAGTGTAGCGGGCGGGGCCTGTCGCAGGGCGCAGCCCCCGTGGGTCCGGCTCCGTCACCCACTCGCCCGAACGCCGCGCTGCGCGCGGCGGACGGGACGAGGGGGGCCCACTGCGTGCGGCCCCGTGGGGGCTGCACCCTGCGCCACCCGCCCGGTCGCGCCATCGCCGTTCGTGAATAATGCGCGCTAGTCGAAGGCGGCGATCCCTTCGATCTCGAGCATGCAGCCCATGTCGGCGTCGTAGAGCCCCTTGACCTCCACCAGCGTCATGGCCGGATAGTGCTTGCCGAAGTACTCGCGGTACACCTGGCCGATCTCCTTGCTGTGGGCTTTGTAGTCCGCCTTGTCCAGGACGTAGATGGTGAGCTTCACGATGCTGTGGAGCGTGCCGCCCTGGGAGATCACGAGCGTCTTGAGGTTCTCGCAGACCTGGCGGAACTGGGCGACGATGTCGCCCTCGCCGACCACGCGACCGTCCTTGTCGAAGGCCACCTGGCCGGCCATGAACAGCATCCTGCCGCCGGTGACGGCGAAGGCGTGGGAGTAGCCGGCTGGCTTGACCATGGAAGGTGGATTGACCGCGGTCTTGGGCATGACAGTCTCCTATGATCCCCCTCACCTTTGTCCTCTCCCCCCGTGGGGGAGAGGGGAGGGTGAGGGGGGCGTAGTTGCTGCTACGATCCATCCAACACGATGGTCTCGCCGTTTGTGCCCCCATCCGGGAGCAGCTTGAGGGCCGCCGCCGCCACTTCCGCCGGCTCGATCAGCCGGCCGCCCGGGTTGATCCGGGCCAGGCTCTGAAGGGCCTCCTCAAAGCTTTTCCCTGTCTTGGCAGCGATGTTCCGCGCGCCCTTCCAGGTCAGGTCGGTCGCGACGTAGCCCGGGCAGAGGGCGTTCACGGTGACGCCCTTGCCGCTGACCTCAGCGGCGACCGCCCGCGTGAGCCCGACCAGAGCATGCTTCGACGTGGCGTAGGCCGTGACGTACGGAGCGCCGAAGAGGCCGGCCAGCGAGGCGATGTTGATCACGCGTCCCCAGCCCCGCTCGAGCATTCCGGGCAGGACCTCGCGCGTGAGGAGGAACGGCCCGGTCGCGTTGACGCGCAGGTGGCGCTCCCAGAGCGCGGGATCGGTCTTTGCAAGGGGCGCCGATTCGGCGATGCCGGCATTGTTCACGAGGACGTCCACGGGGCCGAGGGCATCGGTCACCGCCTTCACCGCGACGGGGATCGCTCCGGCGTCGGCGACATCGAGGACCACCGGGAGCGCCTCGGCGCCGAGCGCGCGGACGGCCTCCGCCGCCTCCTCCACCTGGCTCGGCGTCCGCGCGGCGACGGCGACGGCGAGGCCCTCGCGCGCGAAGGCGAGCGCGATCTCGCGGCCGATCCCGCGCCCGCCGCCCGTGATCAACGCCACCTTGGGGTCAGGCATGCGTAATTGCGTTATGATGGCGCAACGCGTTATCGGAAGGGGGCCCAGGGGGTCACCCGCTCCGGGGCGATCTTGTAGATGCGCCGGACTTCTCCGGGGAATTTCCAGCCGGGCGGGTAGTGATCCCGGCCGAGGTAGCGCCGGGCGAGCTTGTCCAGATGCTCGTCGGCGCCCTCCTCGGTGATCTCCGCCACGGGGCCCCGGACGGCCAGGTAGCGATTCGGGTCGTCCGGGTCCGTGATCTCGAGGGCCACGTACCGCCGCTTCTCCATGTTCCGATCCTTCAGCCGCCCCTTGGCAGAATTGATGAGAATGTGCCGGCCGTCGTAATCCACCCACACCGATGTGACGTGAGGCGTGCCGTCGACCATCTGGGTCGCGAGGTGGGCGAAGGTCCGCTTCTGGAAGAGGTCCAGGAACTCCTCGGGAATGGCGCCGGCGGACGGGTGCACCTGGCGCCACCGGTCGTAGCGCGCGATGAAGGCGGGGTCCTTCTGCTTGAGCCGGTTATAGCCCACCCGCTTGCTCCGCGTCATGAGGCGGTAGGCGAAGGGCACCGGGTCCAGACCCAGGTGCTCGCCGACGTTCTCGAGCCAGGTGAGGCTCTCGGTGGCGGCCTGCTGGAACTCGTCCACGACCGGCTTGCGCACGCCCTCGAAGGCCGGGAGCGCCGCCTCGACCGTCCGGTGCTCGGCGAAGCATCCGGCCAGGGCGATGGCGTCTTCGAGCGCCAGCTTCGTCCCCGAGCCGATGGAGAAGTGCGCGGTGTGCAGCGCGTCGCCCAGCAGCACCACGTTCCGGTGGTGCCAGCGCTTGTTCTTGACGAGGGGGAAGTTGAGCCACTTGACGAAGTTGTTGGAGAGGAGAGAACGCCCCTGGAGCTCCTCCTTGAAGACCCCGGCCAGGTACACGCAGGTCTCTTCGCCCGACATGCGGTCGAAGCCCGCCTTGAGCCAGGTCTCCGGGGGGCACTCCACGATGAAGGTGCTCCTGGTGGGGCTGAAGCGGTACGAGTGAGTGATGAAGAGCCCGGCGTCGGCCTGCCGGAACCCCATCGTCAGGCCGTCGAAGGGCTGCTCGGTGCCGAGCCAGATATATTTGTTCTGGCGGAGGTCCACCAGCGGGAGAAAGAAATCGGCGTACGTCCGCCGGACGAGGCTGTTGGCGCCGTCCGCCCCCACGAGGAGGTCGCACGGCCCGAGCTCGGAGAGGTCGGTGATGTTGGTCAGGAAGCGAATCTCCACGCCGTGGTCGAGGCAGCGGCGGTGGAGAGTGTTCAGCAGCGCGATGCGGGCGACCCCGTAGAACCGGTTGCCGCCGACGCGGATCCGCTCCCCTCTGTGGACCACCGCCACGTCGTCCCACGTCTCGGCCCGCCGCGTGATCTCGGCGCAGGTGTCGGGGTCGCTATCCTTGAGAACTTCGACCGTCCGCTGCGAGAAGACGATCCCCCAGCCGAAGGTGTCATTGGGGCCGTCGCGCTCGAGGAGGGTGATGGCGTGGGCCGGGTCCTGCTTCTTCATGAGGAAGGCGAAGTAGAGTCCGGCCGGCCCGGCGCCGACGACCGTGATTTTCATTGCCCTAGCGATTATACTACCAGCGTTTCCCGATGGGACGCCCGTTCGAAAAGCTCCCGCTCCCCGACGCCGTCGGACGCCTTCGCCCGGGGCAGAAGGTCCTCCTCCCCCCGGGCAGCGCGGAGCCGGCGGCCTTCATCGAGGAGCTTTGCCGGCAGGCCGACCGCCTCGCGCCGCTCACGCTCATGGGGGGGCTCCTGCTGGGCGACTATCCCTTCCTCAGGCCGGAGTACGCGCGCCACTTCCAGTGGGTGACCTGGCAGCTGATGCCGTCGGCCAGCGCCGCGTGGGAGCGCGGCCAGTGCCGCCTGGTCCCGGCCCGCTACTTCGACGCGCTGGCGTTGTTCGGCAGGGGCGGCCCGTGGGCGCCGGACGTCGTGGTCGTCCACGCGGCGCCTCCCGACCGCCACGGCTACCTGAGCCTGGGGGTTTCCGTCAGCTACTCGCTCCCGGCGGCTCGCGAGGCGCCGCTCGTCATCGCCCAGGTCAACCCGCGGATGCCCCGGACGCTCGGCAACGCCTTCCTCCACCGCTCACAGATCGACTGCTGGGCCGAGGCCGATTCGCCGCTGGTCGAGTATCCCCCCGCCACGGTGGGGCCCGTGGAGCGGGAGATCGCGGCGCGCGTCGCCCGGCTGATCCCTGACGGCGCGACGATCCAGCTCGGCGTGGGGTCCATCCCCCAGGCCATCATGGAGGCCCTCGGCGACCGGCGGGACCTCGGCGCCCACTCCCTCCTGGTTGACTCCATGCTGCCGCTCATCGAGAAGGGCGTCATCACCAACGCGCGGAAGACCCTCCATCCCGGGCGCATGGACATCGGGGAAGTGATGGGGACGCGGACCCTCTTCGACTTCGTCCACGACAATCCCATGGTCAACATGGAGCCCTCGGACGTCATCCACGACCCCCAGGTGGTGGGCCGCATCCGGGATTTCATCTCCATCAACTCGGCGCTCGAGGTGGACCTGGCTGGCCAGGTGAACGCCGAGATGGTCGGGCGGCGCCAGTTGACGGGGATCGGGGGGCAGTTCGACTATGTCCTGGGCGCGTCGCGGGCGCCCGGCGGCGCCTCGATCATCGCGCTCCCCTCGACGGGGAAGGGCGGCGTCGTCTCCCGGATCGTGGCCCGCCTCGGCGAGGGCGCCAGCGTGACGACGCCGCGCTACCTGGTGGACTGGGTCGTGACCGAGCACGGTGCGGTCCGGCTGACGGGCCTGGACGGCGCCGCGCGCGCGCGGGCCCTCGTGGGGCTCGCGGACCCGAGGTTCAGGGATGGGCTGGCGAGGAGCCTGGCTACTTCTTGAGGGCGCGGATCTGGTCGAGGATCTCCGCGTCGGTGGGGAAGCGGTAAGTGACCTGGTTGTTGTACACGACCTTGCCGTCGATGGCGACGGTAAAGATGCCGCTGTGGCCCTCTTTGAGGCTGGCGGTGATGCCGAACTCCTTCTTGACGGCGGCCTGCAGACTGGAGGCCTGGGGGAGATAGTTTCACTCTCCGCAGTACGTGATCAGAATGTCCATCCGCTCCTCCTTGAATCGATGAATGAGAGCTATCCGATCATAGCGGCCTCGCGCGGCGCTGTCAAATCATGACGCTCCCCCTGCTGATCGACACGGACCCCGGCATCGACGACGCCCTCGCGCTGCTCCTGGCGTTCCGGTCGCCCGAGTGCTCGGTGGAGGGCATCACCACCGTTGCCGGCAACGTTGCGGTGGAGCGGTGCACCCTGAACGCCTTCCGCCTCCTGGAGGCGGTGAAGCCCGCGCGGGTCCCCCCCGTCGGGCGTGGGGCGGACAAGCCGCTCACGCGCACGCTCGTCTCCGCTCCCCACGTCCACGGCGACGACGGGCTGGGCAATCTGGCCGAGATTCGCGAGGCCGACGGGAGCCTCCGCTATCCCAAGCCGCGCCTGGGGCTGTCGCCGCTCGACGGTCCGGACCTGATCCTCGACACGATCGACCGCTTCCCCGGCGAGCTGGTCGTGGTCGCCATCGGGCCCCTGACCAACCTGGCGCTGGCGCTCCAGCGCGACCCGCGGCGAATGGCGCGGCTGGGCCGGCTGGTGATCATGGGCGGGGCCGTGGGCGTGCCGGGCAACGCGACGCCGGTGGCGGAGTTCAATTTCTACGCGGACCCCGAGGCCGCGGCTCGGGTGCTGGCCTCGGGGCTGCCCATCGAGCTCGTCCCGCTGGACGTCACGCGAAACGCCATTCTGCGCCGCAGCGTCCTCCAGCAGCGGCTCGCGGCCTGCCCGGATCCCGTCTCCCGGTTCATCACCGACATGTCCCAGCGCGGATTTCAGTTCGGCGAGGAGATCGGTGAGGGGGGGATCACCCTGCACGATCCTGTGGCGCTGGGGATCGCGCTGGTTCCATCGTTGACGTACTTCGAGTCGCTCCACGTGGCGGTGGAGTGCGAGGGGGCGCTGACGCGCGGCATGTCCGTGGCCGACCGGCGCTCCATTCCGGTGGGGCGCAAGGCGCCGGCGACCTGTCGGGTGGCGCGCTGGCTGAGGGCGGATACCTTTCGTGAGTTTTTCCTGAGCCGGCTGTGCCCCGCGTCCTCGTAGTGGGCTCCGCCAATGTGGACTTCACCGTCACCGTGGAGCGCCTGCCGCGGGAAGGGGAGACCGTGTCCGGCGGCCGCCTCCACGTCGGCCACGGCGGCAAGGGGGCCAACCAGGCCGTCGCCGCGCGGCGCCTCGGGGCCGAGGTGCGCTTCCTGGGATGCGTCGGCGCGGACGCGTCCGGCGACGAGATCGCGGCGCGCCTGGCCGCCCAGGGCATCGCCACCGACGGCCTCCACCGGACCTCGGAGGCGGCGACGGGCACGGCCCTCATCATCGTGGACGCGGAGGGGCGGAACCAGATCGCCGTGGCGCCGGGGGCGAACCGCGTCCTGACCCCCGAGATGGCGGAGAAGCGCGAGGCCGACTTCGAGTGGGCGGACGTGCTCCTGCTCCAGCTGGAGACCGCGCTGCCGACGGTCGTCTGGGCGCTCCGGGCCGCTCGGCGGCACCGGGTCGTGACGATCCTGAATCCGGCCCCGGCCCGGCCGCTGCCGGAGGAGATATTCCCGCTGGTGGATTACCTCACCCCGAACGCCGGTGAGGCAGCGCTCCTTTCAGGGCAGCCCGTCCAGGGCGTCGCCGCGGCGCGCGCGGCGGCCGAGCGCCTGCTCGAACGTGGCGCGGGGACCGTGGTGGTCACGCTCGGCTCAGCGGGGGCCCTCGCCGCGGATGGGACCGCGGCCGTCCACTACCCGGCGTTCCCCGTCCAGGCGGTGGATACGACCGGGGCGGGCGACGCCTTCAACGCGGGGCTCGCCGTGGGGCTCGCGGCGGGTGGCACGCTCGATCAGGCCATGCCGCTTGCGAATGCCGCCGCGGCGCTCACGTGCACGAAGACCGGCGCCCAAGACGCCCTGCCCGATCGCGCCCAGGTCGAAGCCTTCCTGCGGTCCTTCCAGCGCGGCGTATGAAATTCAGGACATTGACCGTGCGTCAGGTTACTCTTAGCTCAAGGGAGGATGATCGGAGATGCCGGGCGAGCGGGTGATTCTGACGTACAAGCAATATGAGGCGCTCCCGGCCGACGGCCGGCGGTACGAGCTCCACGAGGGAGAGCTCTCCATCACTCGAACGCCTAGCCCACACCATCAGCGGATCAGCGGCAATCTCATCATGGTCCTGTGGCAGCACGTGAAGGAACATCGGCTCGGCCAGGTATATTTCTCGCCCATCGATTGTATCCTGAGCGACATCACGATCGTTCAGCCGGACCTCCTGTATCTGGACCCGACACGGCTCAGTCTCATCAGCGACCGGGGCATCGAGGGAGCGCCGACGCTGGTGGTGGAGATCACGTCGCCCCCAACCACGATCATTGACAGGAGCACCAAGCCCCTGCTGTACGCCAAGTACGGGGTCCCGCACTACTGGATCGTGGACCCCGAGGCGCACGCCGTGGAGGCGTACGTTCTGTCGGAGGGTGCCTACCAGCTCAGCGCGCGGGTGGCTGGATCGGAGCCCGTCTCCCTCCCGCCGTTTCCCACCCTCGCGTTTGCGCCCGCGTCGCTCTGGCCCTGAGCCACTCAGCGCCCTCTCGCGCGGAAGCCCTGAACGCGGGCGAGGGCCGTTTCGACCTGCTCGGGGGCGAGGCGGCCGTCTGCCAGGGCCTGGCGGATCGCGCCGAGGACGCGGTCGGTGGCGCTCGTGTCCTGGACGAGGGTGTTGTGGGAGAGGAGCAGCAGGTCCACGCCGGCGCTGAGCGCCCGGACGGCGGCCTCCTCGATGCCGTAGCGCGATACGATCCCTTCCATCAGCAGATCGTCCGAGACCACCAGGCCGGAAAAGTCCATTTCCTTCCTTAGGATTCCATCGATGGTCCGAGCCGAGAGCGTGGCGGGGTACCGAGGGTCCACGTTCCGGTTGAAGACGTGGGCCGTCATCACGGCGTCCACCGCGCCCTCGCCCACCAGCGCGCGGTAGGGGGCGAGCTCCGCGGTCGGATCCGCCGTCTTCGTCACGTCAACGAAGCCCAGGTGGGAGTCCTCGAAGCTCGAGCCGTGGCCAGGGAAGTGCTTGAGGGCGGTGAGGATTCCCGCGGCGCGCATCCCCCGCAGGTACGCGCGGGCGTGGGCGGTCACCCGCTCCGGGCTCTGGGAGAACGTCCGCCCCGACTGGACGAGGACGGTGTTGAAGGGGTTGGCCGCCACGTCCACAACGGGGGCGAGGTTCCAGTCGATCCCGGCCTCGCGGAGCATCCTGCCGATGCGGCGCGCCTCGAGCTCTGTCAGCGCGACGTCGTCGGCCTCTCCGAGCTCGGCGTGGCCGAGGGTGGGTGGGTAGCCGGCCCGCGCGCTGAGCCGCATCACGGCGCCGCCCTCGTTGTCGGCCGCGATCAGGGGGACGCGCCCTGCGCAGTCCCGGGCGAGCGCCCGCAGATCCGTCGTCAGGCGCTTGACCTGCTCGGGACTCGCGATGTTCCGGGGGCCGCGCGTGGCGACGTCGCGCTCGTAGAGGATGACGCCACCTACCTTGAGGTCGCAGAGGAGGTGGCTGAGCTCGGCGTTCCCCTCCACCTCCGTACCGCGAAAGCCGACGAGGAGGAGTTCTCCGAGCCGGGCACTGAGAACCGGATCTACCGGGCGGATCGGGGCGCAGCCGGCGAGGAGGACGAGCAGCGCGAAGAGCCCGGAGTGACGCTTCCGCCTCGCGCGCCTCCGACCATTCGTCGCGACTTCGCGGTCCCCCACCGCGGGTCCTGTCGGCGACTTGCCCCCCCCACGGTCCGGCTCCGTCACCCGTTCACCTCCTTCCGCAATGTGGCCATTGCGGAAGGAAAGGGAAGGGGTCCCACTTC
>JACPSW010000040.1 GCA_016193045.1 Candidatus Rokuibacteriota bacterium
CGCGCAGGGGGTCGGTCCCCGGGCCGAAGTCGTCGAGGAAGTCCTCGAAGGCATACGTGCCGTTCGGGATCCGACCGATCGCCGCGCGCATGCTCTGCTCGGTCCGATCCATGATCTCGTCCATGGCCGCCAGCACGGTCTCGGCACCGTAGCGCTCCACCAGCTCGACGAGCCTCAGCTCCCCCACCCTGAGGGCACTCCTCTGGGCGCGAAGATCCCCCAGAACCTTCTCGGGCGTCCGCGTATTGGCGGCGATGATGCCGATGAGGCCGGGGTCCTCCTGGTACTCCTTCCAGACCTTGGTCGGCGGGATGCGGAGCCCTTCCTGGTAGTAGTCGAAGATCCCGACGACGCCCTGGCTCCCCGGCCGCTGTCCCCCCACGTCGGTGTGGTGGAGGATGTTCACGACGAAGCCGATGAGGCGCCCGCGCGCGAAGGCCGGCTGGGTGATGAAGAAATCGGGGAGGTGGCCGGAGCCCAGGAGCGGATCGTTCAAGAGAATCGCGTCGCCGGGTTTCAGGGTCGCCGCCGGATGGGCGGACAGGGCGTTGCGGACCGCGAAGGACATGGCCCCCATGTGGCCGGGGCTGTACGGCCCCTGGGCCACCATGCGCCCGGCCGGATCGAACACGGCGACCGAGAAATCCTGGCCTTCTCGTGCCTGCTCGCTGTACGCCGTCTTGTGGACGGTGGTCCCGACCTCGACGGCGATGGACTGGAGGCCGCCCCAGATGACGGCGAGCGTGATGGGATCGATGCGGCCTCCTCTCATCGGGGCGGCTCCACTTTGACGATGAGGGTGGCGTAGTCGTCCACGCATGCTTCCTCGGAGGGGGGCTCCGCCCCCCTTCCGATGCCTCCCCCCAGAGTCGGTTGCGCGGGCAAAGCCCGCGCTCGAAGGGCGTGGCGGTCATTCATCGCGCTGGCTCAACTTTCACAAGGAGGGTGGCGTAGTCGTCCACGCGGGCGACGCAACCCGGGGGGAGCACCGTGGTGGACTCGCGCTCCTCGATCACCGCGGGTCCGCTGAGCTCCATCCCCGGGCCGAGACGGTAGCGGTCGTACACCGGGCAGTCGATGAACCCCCCGCGCTCGGGGAAGTAGGCGCGCCGCGACCCTTTGGCGGCAGTGCCTCCCGCCTGGGGCTCGCACTTGGGCAGGGCGACCGTGGGCCCGGCGCCCAGAGCGGTCAGCTTCCAGTTCACCACCTCCACCGGCTCCTTCGGGTTCGCGTAGCCGTATCGCGCCGCGTACGCCTCGTCGAAGCCCTGGCGGAGGCGCGCCAGCTCCTTCGGGCCCAGCGCCCCGAGGGCCAGCGGCACGGTCAGCTCGAACCCCTGGCCCAGGTAGCGGACGTCGGCCGAGCGCGCGAGCGTCGCCTCGGCCGTCACCGCCGACTCGCGGATCACCTCGACGGCCTGGGCTTCCATCTCGGCGAAGATCCGGTTTAGGTAGTGGAGGTCCACGTCCTCGAGCTTCCTCACGTAGGTCCGGGCCACGTCGAACTTCACCTCGGCGGCGAGCAGGCCGATCGCCGCCGTGACGCCCGCCGCGGCGGGAAGGATCACGCGCGGAATCCCGAGGGCCTGGGCCAGGCGGCAGCCGTGCACCGGCCCGGCGCCGCCGAAGGCGATGAAGGTCAGGTCCCGCGGATCGCGCCCGCGCTCGATGGAGACGACGCGCGTGGCCAGCTCCATGTTGGTGTTGACGATCTGGTGGATTCCCCACGCAGCCTCCGCCGGGGAGAGCCCGAGGGGGCGCGCGACGCGCTCCTCGATGGCCCGGCGGGCGGCGTCCACGTCCAGCTTCATGGCCCCGCCCGCGAAGTAGTCCGGGTTCAGATAGCCCAGGGCCAGGTCGGCGTCGGTGACCGTGGGCTCGCTTCCCCCGCGCCCGTAGCAGACCGGCCCCGGCGTGGAGCCCGCGCTCTGGGGCCCGACGGCGAGGACGCCGAGCGCGAGCCTCGCGATCGATCCCCCGCCCGCGCCGATCTCGACCAGGTCGATGGTCTGGATGTTCATCGGGATCCCGCTTCCCGCGGCGAACCCCACCTTGTGGAGCTCGAAGGTGGCGGCGGTGGAGGGGGTTCCCTTCTCGATGAGGGCGAGCTTGGCGGTGGTCCCGCCCATGTCGAAGGCGATGAGATCGCGGTGGCCCGTGAGCTCGCCGTAGACGCCCGCCATGAGGGCACCGGCCGCCGGCCCCGACTCGATCATGCGCACGGGGTAGCGCTGCATGGCCTCGGCCGTGGCGATCCCGCCCGAGGACTGCATGACGAAGAGCCGGGCCCGCGCGCCGCGCTCGGCCATCGCCTGCTGGAGGCTCCTCAGGTACGCGCGCACCGCGGTCATGACGTAGGCGTTGACGACGGTGGTGCTGGTCCGCTCGTACTCCCGGAAGGTCGGGGAAACCTCGTGAGAGGTGGTGACGGCGATATCGGGGGCCTCTTCGGCGACGATCTGAGCCACGCGCTCTTCGTGCGCGGGGTTGACATAGCTGTGGAGGAGGCACACCGCGATGGTCGTGATCCCCTGGGCGGCGAGGTCCCGGACCACGCGCCGGGTCTCGGCCTCGTCGAGCGGGAGGAGGACGCCGCCGTCGTACAGGATGCGCTCGGGGATCTCGCGGATCAGGCGGCGGGGAATCAACGGAGCGGGGGGCTCGATCTGGAGGTCGTAGACCTGATAGCGCTTCTCGCGACCGATGATCAGGACGTCCCGGAATCCCCTGGTCGTGAGCAGCGCAACGTTCTTCCCCTTCCGCTCGATCACGATGTTGGAGCCGAGCGTGGTCCCGTGGACCGCCTGGGCGAGGTCGGTCCAGGCGACGCCCGCTTGCGCGATGAGGGTGTCGAGGCCCTCGAGGCAGGCCAGCGACGGATCGGGGTAGGTCGTGAGCCGCTGGCCGGTGTGGAGCTCCCCGGAAGCGGACTGAAGGACGAGGTCGGTGAACGTCCCGCCCACGTCGGATCCCACTCTGAACGACATCGGTCAACCCCGCCGGCCCGCGCGGTGGAGCATGACCCGGTAGGGAAAGCGCTCCCCGGACTGGTAGGACAGGGCCAACTCGAGGGGCACGCCGCTGTCGCTGAAGTAGGTTCGCTGGAAGTGGAGCAGGGGCGTCCGGGGGGGCACGCCCAGGAGGTCGGCGACCGCCTTCGGCGCGCGCGCCACGGTGATCACCTGCTCGGAGAACTTCACGGCGAGGCCCAGCCGGCGTTCCGCGGTGGCGATGACCGAGGTGGTGCTGAGGTCTTCCTCCAGGAGCGGGCGGCCGAGGTCCTCGGGGAGGTACACGGTGACGTGCTGGAAGGGCCCGGCGTCGTTGTGCCGGACGCCGACGAACCTGACGACCCGGGCCCCCCTCGCCAGGCGCAGCGCCTTGGCCACGGCCGGCCCGGGCTTGATGACGCCCCGGTCCAGCGGCTTGTACCGGGTCTCGTTGCCGAGGGCGATCATGTCCTCGATGGAGCCGATGACGCGAAGGCTGTTGGCCCCTTCAGGACGCGGCGCGACGAAGGTGCCGCGCCCCCGCCGCCGGACCAGGCACCCCTCCTCGGTCAGGACGTCCAGGGCCTGGCGGACGGTGGGGCGGCTGACGCCGAACTCGGCGCAGAGGGCATGCTCGGAGGGGAGCCGGGCGCCCCCCTGCCCCTCTCCCGTGCCCCGGATCCGGGCCCGGAGGGCTTGGGCGATCTGGAGGTACCGGGCAACGCCAGCGGTGTACACCACGGCCGACCTCCGCTCCGTTGTAATGATGTCTAGACATACCAGGCTGCCCCTCGGGTGTCAATCCCGAGCACCCAATCCTCCCTTGACCGCGCCGGTGGTCCCTGTTAGCGTTCCCCTCACTAGTTCATCTTCACCACCCCCTTCCTCACGGAGGCCGGCCATGGCGAAAACCCCCTGGCAGCTCAGCGGCGAGTACTTCGAGACGTGCAGCTGCACGTACCTCTGCCCCTGCGCGCCGAGCAACCTGACCGCCCAGCCCAGCATGGGCCACTGCAACTTCGCCTTCGCGTTCCACGTGGACCGGGGCCGCTACGGCAAGGTCAAGCTGGACGGTCTCAGATTCGCGGTCGTCGGCCAGGCGCCGGGGGTGATGGTGAACGGCAACTGGTCCGTCGGCCTCATCGTCAGCGACAAGGCGAAGCCGGATCAGCAGCAGGCGCTGACCCAGATCGTGAGCGGCCAGGCGGGAGGGCCCATGGCCGCCCTGGCCCCGCTGATCGGGAAGTTCCTGGGGGTGGAGGCCAAGCCCATCCAGTTCCAGAAGAAGGGGCTCACGCGCTCCGTCTCCATTCCCGGCGTGCTCGACCAAGCCGTCGAGGGGGTAGCGAGCCCGGCCAAACGC
>JACPSW010000041.1 GCA_016193045.1 Candidatus Rokuibacteriota bacterium
ACCAGCGCGCCCAGGAGCCGGGGGCCCAGCCGTCCCTCGCCGAGCCAGAGGCTGCCGATGATCGCCGAGAACACGATCGAGAGCTCGCGGGCCGCGACGACGTACCCCACCTTCGAGAGGCGGTACGCGAACAGCACCAGGAGGTAGCCGGTGAGGGTCATCGTGGAAGCGATGAGGAGGGCCCGGCGATTCACGGCCCATTCCCGGCGCAGCGCCTCCCGCCTCGCCCGGACGACGGGGAGCAGAGCCACGCTCACGCCCAGTCCCAGGAGCCCGATGTACGGGACCGGGTGGAGTCGGGCCACCCCGGCCTTGTCCACCAGCGAATAGGTCGCGATGAGGAGCCCGGTGAGGACCGCCCATCGGGTTCCTGCGCTCAAGCGGCTGCCGCGCGCGCCTATCTGCTTCAGCGAGCCCGGTGTCAGATGGAGCCCGACGATCCCGACCACGACGAGCGTCACCCCCGTCGTGCCCAGCGGCGACAGGCGCTCCTGGAGGACGAACAGCGCCAGGATCGGCACCAGCGCGACGCCCAGCCCGCGGGCGACGGGATAGACGAGGGAAAATTCCCCCGACCGGTACGCGTTCCCGAGGGTGAAGAAATAGAGCGCGTGCAGGACGATCGTCGCGATGACGAAGGGCAGGGCCGAGGGAGGGAACCCGTACACGACGAGCATCCCGAGCCAGAACGGCGCGAGCAGCACCGTCGAGAGCGTCTGCGCGAACCAGAGGAACGCCACCTGATCGCGCGCCCGCTTGGCGAGCGCGTTCCAGACGGAGTGGAGGACGGCGGCCGCGAGCACCAGCGCGAGGGCCGTGCCCGTCATGCTGGCGGCACGGCCTCAGAGGGATTTGCCGGTGAGGAGGCGGTAAGCTTCCAGGTATTTCTCGGTGGTCCGGCGCACCACTTCCGGAGGCAGCGGGGGCGCCGGCGGCTGCTTGTTCCAGGTGAGCGTCTCCAGATAGTCGCGGACGTACTGCTTGTCGAAGGAGGGCGGCGACATGCCGGGGGCGTACTCCGAGGCGGGCCAGAAGCGCGAGGAGTCCGGGGTGAGGACCTCGTCCACCAGGATGATCTCCCCGCCGGCGCGCCCGAACTCGAACTTGGTGTCGGCGATGATGATGCCGCGGGTGGCGGCGTAGTCGGCGGCGCGGGTGTACACCGCGAGCGTGAGCTGCCTGAGCCGCCCCGTCAGCTCCACGCCGACGGCCTTGGCCATCTCCGCCTCGGAGACGTTGATGTCGTGTCCGGCCTCGGCCTTGGTGGCCGGGGTGAAAATTGGTTGAGGCAGTTTCTCGGATTCTCGCAGCCCCGCTCGTAGCGGGATCCCGCAGACCGCTCCGGTCTTCTGGTACTCCTTCCACCCGGAGCCCGCCAGGTAGCCCCGCGCCACGCATTCGAAGGGGACCACTTCCGCGCGCCTGACCAGCATGGAGCGGCCCTCCAGCTCCGCCGCGTATTTCTGGAGCGGCGCCGGGTACCGGGCGACATCGGCCGTGATCAGGTGGTTGGGGACGAGGTCGCGGGTCAGGTCGAGCCAGAAGAGGGTCAGCGCGGTGAGGACCCGCCCCTTCTCCGGGATCGCGTTGGGGAGAACGACGTCGAAGGCGGAGATCCGGTCGGTGGCGACGATGAGGAGCCGGTCCCCCTCGACGGCGAACACGTCGCGGACCTTGCCGCGTCTGAGCAGCGGGAGGTCGGGGAAGGACGTCTCGCGGACGGTGGCCATGCTCACGTGACCGCGGCGAACTCGTCCTTGGCGCGCTTGACCAGGGCCGGGTCGGCCAGGAGGTCGGCCGCGCTCATCGCCATCGTCTTCGCCGCCGTGACGAGCCCCTGGCGGGCCAGCGGCTTCACCGCGGCCTCGGCGAACGCCCGCGTGTGGAATGGCGTGCCCCGCTCCGCGATCTTGATGTAGGGCTGGATGGCCGGCATCACCTGGCTCACGTTGCCGATGTCCGACGAGCCGAGAGTGTTGGGGTCTGGCGGCTCAGCGGTGGCTCCGAGCCGCTCCAGGTTGGACTTGAAGACGGCAAGCAGGGTCTCGTTCCTCTTCATGGGCTCATAGACCATCGGGAGCTGGGTGGCCCGGAGCTGGGCCCCGCTCGCGCGGGCGGCGCCCTCGGCGCACGCCACGACCTTCCGGTACACCTCCCACATGTAGTCGAGCATCGCCGCGCGCACGTAGAAGGTGGCCGCAGCCGCCTCGGGGATGATGTTGGGCGCCTGGCCGCCGTCGGTGATGATGCCGTGGATCCGCACGTCGGGGCGCACCTGCTGGCGGAGCGCGCTGATGGCGTTGAAGGTCTGGATCACCGCGTCCAGCGCGTTGACGCCCTCCCACGGCGCCGCCGCGGCGTGGGCGGCCTTGCCGGTGAAGTCGAAGTTCACGCGCACGACCCCCAGGAGCTCCGCGTGGACGACGTTCCGGTCGGCGCCGTGGATCATCATGGCGCAGTCCACGTTCTTGAAGACTCCGCCCTCGATGAGCTTCATCTTGCCCCCGCCCCCCTCCTCGGCGGGAGTGCCGATGACCTGGATTCGCCCCCGGGGGAGCTGGGCGCGGACGGCCGCCAGCGCCGCGCCGGCGCCGGCGCCCGAGGTGGCGATGACGTTGTGGCCGCAGGCGTGGCCGATCCCGGGCAGCGCGTCGTACTCGCAGAGGATCGCGATGGTCGGCCCCTCGCCAGTCTCGATCGCGGCGCGGAAGGCGGTCTCGACGCCCGCCACGCCCCTCTCCACCTTGAAACCCTTGGCGGCGAGGAAGTCCGAGAGCCAGCCCGCGGCCTTCACCTCCTGGTAGCCGAGCTCGGGGTTGGCGTGGATGCGGCGGGAGAGCGATTCCAGCTCGTCGGCCAGGCCGTCCACGGCCCGGCCGATCGCATCGTTCAGCGCGCTCATATATTGGGCCTCCTTGAACGGCGAGAGCCTACCACAGAAGTGGGAGCAGGCTCAACCGCCCTCAGCGCCGCTTATCCACATTTCCACACTTATCCACAATCCGTGAAATTGACCGCGGGACGCGCTTTCGCGGGGGCCACCCTCGGGATTCCCGCTTCACGTCAGCACGCGAAAGGCGTGGGCGACGAATCTTCTCGTCTCATGCGGTCGCGAGACCCCTCCCGCGCGAAAGCGCACATCCCGAGCGGCGAAACGCGCTCTTGACGCGGCTTGGGTGGCCTCCCTAAGGTGGCGTGTCGTGAGAATTCTGGTCATCGACGATCACCCCGAGGTGGCGCTCATCGTCGCCGAGGCCCTCGAGAGCGAAGGCCACGAGGCCGTCGTCGCCGGCAGCGGGGAAGAAGGCCTTCAGGCGATCGACGAGAGCCCGCCGGACGCGGTGTTCCTCGATGTCGTGATGCCCGGGATCGACGGCATCGAAGTCCTGCGGCGGATCCGGGCCAAGCGTCCGCATCTGCCGGTCATCCTCGTTTCAGGCACGGTGAGCGCGAAGCAGATCGAGACCGCACGGGAACTGGGCGTGACCGACGTGCTCAGGAAGCCGGCGCCGCTCAACCACTTCGCCGAGGCCCTCGCCCGCGTCCGCTCCGCCTAGTTGCTTCGAACGCGGTGCCTCCTCACGCCGCGGGGCCTGTCGCAGGGCGCAGCCCCCGCGGGTCCGGCTCCGTCACCCACTCGCCCGAACGCCGCGCTGCGCGCGGCGGACGGGACGAGGGGGGCCCACTGCGCACGGCCCCGTGGGGGCTGCACCCTGCGCCACCCGCCCGGCGGGCCATCGCCGTTCGTGAATGATGCGCGCCAGGCTAGGCCTGGTAGCGGTCGCCGAGGGCCATCTGCTCGGTCACGCCGATCAGCTCGTTGAACTCGGCGAAGGAGATGTAGCGGTCGCCGAACGGCAGGACGTCGTCCCGCTCCTTCACCCCGGCCAGGAAGTCCTGGATCGCCTTGACCGCCACGAAGAGCGTGTCCACGGGCAGGAGGATGATGGCGTATTCCAGCTGCCGGAGGCGCTTGAAGGGCAGGAGCGGAGACCGGCCGCCGGGGGCGTAATTGAAGAGGAGCGGCGTGTCGAAAGTCTTCGCCACGGTCTCGATCTGCTGCTCCGACGTCGGCGCTTCGACGAACAGGATGTCGGCGCCGGCCCGGACGGCCGCCTCGCCCCGGCGGAGGGCGTCGTCGAAGCCGGTCACGGCGATGGCGTCCGTGCGGGCGATGATGAGAAGGTCGGGATCCGTGCGGGCCTCCACCGCCGCCCTGATCTTCTGGGCGAACTCCTCCAGCGGCACGACCTGCTTGCCCGCCAGGTGGCCGCAGCGCTTGGGGAGCATCTGATCCTCGAGGTGGAGCGCCGCCACCCCGGCGGCCTCGTACATGCGGACCGTGCGGCGCACGTTCAGGGCGTTGCCGTAGCCCGTGTCGGCGTCGGCGATCAGCGGGATGGAGACCGCGCTCGTCATGTTTTGCGCGTGGTCGGCCATCTCGGCCAGGCCGGCGAAGCCCAGGTCGGGGAGACCGAGGCGAGAGGCGGAGGTGCCGTACCCCGTCATGTACACGGCCTGGAACCCGGCGCGCTCGACCAGCCGAGCCGACACGCAGTCGTAGGCGCCGGGCACGACCAGCCCCTGCTTTCGTTCGACGAGTTCGTGCAGCCGTCTTCGCACATTCATTGGGCCAGCCTCCTCACCCCCTCACCTCGGTCCTCTCCCCCAGCGGGGGCGAGGGTGGAGTGAGGGGGAAACCGCCGGGCCTGTTCGATCCTCCGGTCGATGGAGGGGTGGGAGTAGAGGAGAAGCTCCTTGAGGCGGTGAGGCCGGCGCTCGGCGAGGTTCAGCTTCGCGAGCCGCTCCATGGCGCCGATGAACGCCCCGGGGTTCCCCGTGGTCGTGAGGGCGAAGTGGTCGGCCTGGCGCTCGACCCGGCGCGAGAAGCCGTTGGCGAGCGGCGCTGCCGCCAGCCCCAGCAGGAGCAGAACAAGGGCGAGGAGGGGGAGCCCCGCCGGATCCGCCGGCCCCTGGAAGCCGAACGAGGCGCTGCCGAGACGGAGGAGGTGGTCCGCCGCCCAGAGGGTTGCCAGCAGCACGACCGCCTGGACCAGGAGCCCGCGCCTGACATCGCCGTGGATGTGATGGCCGAGCTCGTGGGCCAGCACCGACTCGATCTCGTCGGCGGTGAACTCGGCGATCAGCGTGTCGAAGAGGAGGATCCGCCGGGTCCGGCCGAGGCCCGTCAGGGCGGCATTCGCCGTGCGGCTCTTCCTGGACTGGTCGGCCACCCAGACGCCCACCACGGCGACGCCGACGCGCTCGGCCAGCGCCAGCAGCCGCGCCTTGAGCGCCGCGTCCTCCAGCGGAACCAGCCGGTAGAAGAGCGGGACGATCCAGACCGGGACCACCACCGTCAGGAGGAGCGAGCCGGCGAAGAGGATCGAGGCGGCCCAGAGCCACCACCAAGCCGAGACCCGGAGGAATCCGTAGATGATCTCGAGGGCGAGCAGCGCCAGCGCGCCGCCGATCGCCCCGGCCTTTATTCGATCCCAGAGCCATCGGCCGAAGGGCTGGTGGAGGAGGCCGAAGCGTTTCGGCAGCCAATATCCCCGCGCCCAATCGAGCGGGAGCGTCAGCAGCCTCGCCCCGGCGCCGAGCGCGACGGCGAGCCCTGCCACGTGAAGCCACCAGGGAAGAGGCGCGGCGGAGACCCATCGCGTCAAACCTCCGAGCAGGACCGCCGCGAGGCCGGCGATCGTGAGGAGGAAGCTCGCCAGGCTCAGCCAGAACTGCCAGCGGTGATAGACCGCGGCCTGGTCGTTGGCGGGCCTCACGTGCGGGCCTTCACCATCTTCCGAAGGCGGACATAATCGGCGTAGGAGAGGGCGGCGAAGGCGAAGGCGTGCCCCCGAGCATCCCTCCGGACGACCGAGGCGCGCGCCGAGATGATCGGGCCGCCGTCCGGCGGCGCGAAGATGAGCGTGACCGGGGTGCCCGGCTCGAGCGTGCCCGCGAACCTGACCTTGACGCCGCCGGGGCTCAGGTCCACGGTCTCGCCCTCCCACTGGGTTCCCGCCTCATCCTCGACCGAGACCTTCCACACGGTGACGTCCCAGTAGACGCGCGCCCGTGGGTGCTTCCGCTTCTCCTCCATGGAGGTCGCCTCTCCCAGCCACAATACCCGCAAAGGCGGCGTCCCATCAAGCCTTGTGGTAGAATGAACCGCAATTCAGCGGGCGAGGAGCCGACATGTTCAAATCCGTGGAGGATGTCCAGGAGCGCTTCCGGGAGGCCAGCTACATCGCAAACCGCCGGATCGCGACGGTCGTGTATCTGGCCGAGCGGATGGGCCGCCCGGTCCTGATCGAGGGGCCGGCCGGCGTGGGGAAGACGGAGATGGCCAAGGTGCTGGCCGAGGCCACCGGCCGCCGGCTGATTCGCCTGCAGTGCTACGAAGGGCTCGACGAGGGCAAGGCGCTGTACGAGTGGAAGTACGCCAAGCAGCTCCTCTACACGCAGCTCTTGAAGGAACGCATCGGCGAGCTGATCGAGGATACCCATTCGCTCCCCGAAGCGGTGGCCAAGATCGCCGGCCAGGACGACGCCTTCTTCTCCTACCGGTTCCTGTCGCCGCGCCCGCTCCTCTCGGCCATCCAGGCCGACGACCCGGTCGTCCTCCTGGTGGACGAGATCGACAAGGCCGAGCCGGAGTTCGAAGCCTTCCTCCTGGAGGTGCTCTCCGATTTCCAGGTCTCGGTCCCCGAGCTGGGCACGATCGTGGCCAAGCACATCCCGCTGGTCGTCCTGACGTCGAACAACGCCCGCGAGCTCTCGGACGGGCTCAAGCGACGGTGCCTGCACCTGTTCATCGACTTTCCAGCGCCGCGGGATGAGCTCGAGATCCTCCGGCTCAAAGTGCCCGAGATCTCCGAACGGCTCGCCCAGGCGGTCGTGACGGCAGTTCAGCGCATTCGGGCGATGGAGCTCAGGAAGCCGCCCTCGGTCTCGGAGAGCCTGGACTGGGCCCGCTCGCTCGTGATCCTGAACGCGGAGACGCTCGATGCGGCGCTGGTGGAGTCCACCCTGACGATGCTGGTGAAGTACGAGAAGGACATGGAGCGCGTCAAGGGCGCGCTCGACAAAGTCCTGGCTGACCTCGGATGACCGATTGGAAAACGCTGAGCGAGTTCCGCGAGCTCTGGTTCCCGTGCCCGCGGATCCGGCTGCCCGAGCTGGCCCCTGCGGGCCCCGTCTTCATCGAAGGCGGACGCTGCATCTCCGGCCTCATCGGCGAGTACACCAAGATCTGGCTATCGGCCGCCGGGCGCTGGCACTTCTACTACGTCCACCCGCTGCCCCGCGACTTCTTCCTCGTCACCATGCCCGAGGCGGTGCCGCACCTGCTGAATCCCGACGAGCTGACCGTGGAGACCCTCCGCCAGGGGACCTCCTACAAGGTCGTGCTGGGGCTCCGCGCCACCGAGGGGCCCGTCCGCGTCCTCCATCTGGTCGGCGACGTCCGCGACGTGACGACGTGCGTGGAGCGGGAGGAAGCCCTCCCCGCCGGACCGCTCGGGTGGAAGCTCTCGATGACCCACATTATCGGCCAGGGCTCCTTCCACGGCCTGATCCGGCTCGAGGACGGGCGCCTCTGCCCCATCAGCCGGGACAAGGCCGAGGACGTCTTCAAGGCCTCCTGGGTCACCTTCACCCGCTGATGATGACCGAAGTCATTGGGGAAGGACTGCCCACCGCGGGTGGCGAGTTCGACCTCTGAGACGGAATACTAGTCCACCCTTCGGATTGGAAAGAGTTCCAAGCGTGCAACAGGCGTTCTTGATGGTCCGCTCCGAGCGCGGGCTTAGCCCGCGCAACCTGGGGGGAGGAATCGGAAGGGGGGCGTAGCCCCCCTCCGAGTGAAATGGATCGAAGGATCCTGGAGTTCATCGGGGACCTGAGGCGGGCGGAGATCCGCATCTCGCCGTCGGAGGCCGTGGACGCCCTGGCCGCCTCGGCGGAGATCGGCCTGGGCGACCGCGAGACGTTCAAGACGGCCCTCGCCACGACCCTGATCAAGGAGTCGCGCGACCTCGCCACGTTCGACCGCCTGTTCGATCTCTATTTCCTCGACCTCCAGGCGCTGGGCGAGGGGCTGAAGAAGGCCCTCGGGCCGACGGACCCGCGGATCCAGGACCTGCTGGAGCGGCTGATGGCGGAGGAGGGGATCGAGCTCGATCCGCTGACGGAGCTCATCCTCCGCGGCGGCGGGACCGAGATGGAGATGGCCATCCGGCAGGGGGGGCAGCACGTCGGCCTCGAGCGCCTCATGTACTTCCTCCAGATCGGCTACTTCTCGCGGCGGATCCAGGACCGCTTCGAGTGGGACGAGATCGAGCGCGACCTGGCCCGCCTGATGCAGCTCCTGGAAGCGCAGGGGCTGGATCCCGGGCAGCTCGCCCGCATCCGGAACTACCTCGACCTGCGCCTGGAAGCGTTCCGCCGGCTGATCCGCCAGCACGTCGAGCGCGAGCTGGAGCGCCGCGCGTACCGCCAGGGGGAAAAGCTCACCCGCGAGGTCCTGACCGACAAGCCCCTCTTTGCGCTCACGGCCGACGAAGTGGCCCAGATGAAGTCCGTCGTCGCCCGGCTGGCCCGGAGGATCAAGGACGCGCTGGCCCTACGCCAGCGCCAGGAGGAGAAGGGGCGCCTGGATTCCCGGCGGACGGTGCGGAGGAGCCTCCAGTACGGCGGCATCCCCATGGAGCTCAAGTTCCGCCGCCGCCACCGGGAGAAGCCCAAGCTCATCACGGTCTGCGACGTGTCCGACTCGGTCCGCAACGCCTCGCGCTTCATGCTCCAGCTGGTCTGGAGTCTCCAGGAGTGCTTCAGCCGGGTGCGGAGCTACGTCTTCGTCTCCGAGATCGCCGAGGTCACCCAGGCCTTCAACACCTATCCCGTCGACAAGGCCATCGAGTGGGCGCTCCGCTCGGCCCCCGTGGACTTCCACTGCCGCTCCGACTTCGGCTATGCCTTCAGCCGCTTCTGCCGGACGGAGCTGGAGAGCCTGGATCGGAAGACGACGATCCTCATCCTCGGCGACGCGCGCAACAACTACAACGACCCCCAGCCCTGGGCGATGAAGCACATGCGCGAACGGGTGAAGGGGATCATCTGGCTGAACCCCGAGGGGCAGTGGGGGTGGGGGATCGGCGACAGCGTGATGCCGCTCTACGCCCCCCACTGTGACGTCGTGCGGGAGTGCCGGACGATCGGCCAGCTCGCCCAGGTGGTGGACAACCTCGTCCACCACTGGTGGCGCCGCGGCCGCTAGGTCTAGCCCCTCGCGCTGCCAACCGGTGCGCTCGCGGCTATGCGCGACCTTGCCCACGAAGGCGCGAAGGAAACATCTCTAACGGCGTTGGCCGCGTCAAGCTCTTTTCTTCTTTCCAGCCCTTATCGATCCTGGAGCCAGTGCGACGAGCGTCCGTTAGAGGTCGCGAGGCGTATCGTTCAACGCGCCTTTTTCGCGCATCGCGCTACCGCGCGACGACACGAAAAAGCCCTCTTCATTCTCGGACGCCCCGAGCGCCGCCGCGGCCTGCGATCCTGCCGGAAACCTCGTGGCCACTCGCCGCCTGGAAGGCGGCACGTAGGAGTCGCCGGTGGTCCGCCAGCACGCCGGCATAGCGGTCACCCAGGTGCTGGAGGAGACGCGTGGAGCCCTCAATGTCGCTGAATAGAAAGGTGACCGTCCCTTGTGGCAAGGCAGGCATAGATCGCCCCTAGCTCCCGTGTTGCCGAATCCGCTCTTCTACGTCAGCCCAGATCGCGTCCGGAATGGGCAAGGTGGCCGCCGCCACGCTCTCCTCCACCTCCTGCGGCGTGCTGGCCCCGACGACAACGCTGCTCACGCCAGGGTGACGCATGGCGAACTGGATCGCTAACGCTGGCAGCGGCACCTCGTGCTCCCGCGCCCACAGCCACCACGCGTGGGCCGCCGCGGCGTCCGGCTGGGCGGCGAGCCGCTCGTTGGCCAGCGGGTCATCCCCGGCGAGCAGCCCCGTGAGCAGCGCCCGTCCAAGGAGCACACCAACGTCTGCTGCTGCAGCCTCTGCAAGCAGCGGGGCATCGGTCTGGCGCACGAGGGTATAGTCGTCATGGGTGAGAATGAAGTCGAAGCGCCCGCTCGCAATGGCGCGTCGGTGGAAGTCGCGCCCGTATACCGCCAGGCCAATCGCCCGCAGCTTGCCCTCCTCCCGCAGCCGCTCCAACTCGTCCACGGTGCCACCGGGGGCGAGAACGGTGTCCATGTCGATGTCATACACGCCGTGGACCTGCACCAGATCAATAGTGTCGAGTCCGAGGAGTCGCAGGCTGTTCTCCACCGTCCAGCGCGTTGCGGCCGCCGAGTAGTCTCCATAACGCTCCGGGTGGTTCCCTGCCTTGGTGCACAGATGCACCCCGGGAGGAAGCCCGCCAAGCGCGGCCAGGGCGCTCCCCAGGCGCCGTTCGAATGGGCCGTAAGAGGGCGAATTGTCAATGTAGTTGATGCCCAGCGCAAGTGCGCGGTGAATCGTCTGCGCCGCCGCCTCGTCGGACACCGCTCCGTACCGGTCTCCGAGCCCGGCGCCACCGAGGGAAAGCACCGTGACGTCGATGCCAGCCCGACCCAACCGCCGCTTGGGCAGGGATACGACTTCTCCCGAAGCCCGCTGCAACGCGCTCGACAGACGCGGCTCGGTCATACTATTCTCCTCCCTTTATGCTGCTGGCTCCACTGTCACCTTGAAGCCGAACTTTGTATTCGCCTCACCCTCGCGTAGACGACTGGTAGTCGTCAAACGGAGTCCCCCATTCTACTCGATGGACAGTGTTCGTCAAGCACCGCGCCGGAGGCTCTTTGACGCTCAGGGTTCGCCCGATCAGGGGTTGCGCATGCTCAGGGTTGGATCCGGTGGTGCCGGAGGCGGGGTGAACCGCTCGGTTATGTGCCCGTCGGGTTCGGGTCGGTCCGCGTCCCGAGGGCGAACGCGACCGCCTCGGGCAGGGTCATCCTGCGCCCCAGTGCACCAGCGTCCTCCACCGCTTCACGGCTCAATCCGGTGCTGGCCGCTTCCAGGCTGCGTTCGAGATCGCTGCGCCAGGCCGGTGGGGCGGCGGCGCCGATGATCCGTCGCAGCGAGGCGGCGGCGGCGGCTAGGCAGATCGCGCGAGTCGGCTGAGCCTCGGCCGCGGCCAGACCCGCGAAGCCCTCCAGAATGAACGCGATGCCGCGCCGGTCCCCGACCTCCCTCAAGATCTCCAGGCCCTCCGTCAGGCGCGCTCGCGCCACGTCGTACTCGCCCTGGTCGCGGGCCAACCCGGCCATCGTGGCCAGCACATTGGCGGTGTTCTGCCGGTCCCCGAGCTCGCGCCAGACGCTCAGGCTCTCCTCGAGACGGGGGCGCGCCACGTCGAGCCTGCCCTGGGCCCGCGCCAGCATGCCCAACGCGGTGAGCGCCCAGCCGAACCCCACCCGGTCACCCAGCTCCCGCCAGAGGGCCAGACTCTCCTCCAGACGCGCCTCGGCCACGTTGGGGTCGCCCTGGTCGCGGGCGATGAGCCCCAGGTTGCCGAGCGAGGCTGCCATGCCTTCCGTGTCCCCCACGCGCTTCAGCAGGCCCAGGCTCTCCTCGAGCAAGGAGCGGGCGGCGACGTAGTCCCCCTGATACCGGGTGAGGAACCCCAGATCCACGAGCGCCCAGCCGATGCCGCGCGTATCGTCCAGCTCGCGATAGATGTCCAGGCTTTCCTCGAACAGTGCCCGCGCCTCGCCGTAGTCACCTTGCTCGCGGGCCAGCCATCCCGCCGCGTGCAGGGCCTTCGCGCGCGCCGCCGTATGTCCTTGCGCGCCTGGTAACGAGAGCAGCGCCGACATCCGCTCCCGACCCTCCGTGATGTAGCCGCGCGCGCGCCAGAATCGCCGCAGCGCCGCGCCCAGGCGTAGCCCGTGCTCGGCCAGTCCGTGCCGTGCCAGCCACGAGAGCGCGGCTCGTAGGTTGTCGTGATCCTCCTCCAGGTGATCCAGCCATGCGGCCTGGCGGGGCCCGATCAGGCCGGGTTCCGCCTGCTCGGCCAGGCTGAGGCAGCCGTCGGCATGGCGACGGTGAAACCGGTCCGACTCCCCCGCTTCGACCAGCCGCTCGAGAGCATACTCCCGGATCGTCTCGAGCATCCTGAACCGTGGCGCGGCGGCTCCCCCCTCGTCGCGTCGCAGGAGGCTCTTGTCGACCAGAGACGCGATGCCGTCGAGAACACCGAGACCCGCGCCTGCCTCGTCAACCCCGATCACGGCCTCCGCCGCCTCCAGCGTGCACCCCCCGACGAAGACCGCGAGGCGCCGGTACAGCGCCTGCTCTGCCGGAGTCAGCAGGTCGTAGCTCCAGGCGATCGCCTGGCGCAGGGTCTGCTGCCGGGCCGGCAGATCGCGGGGGCCGCCCGTGAGGACCGCCAGCCTGTGCTCAAGGCGGGCGAGCATCGCCTGAGGCGAGAAGACATTGACGCGAGCGGCGGCCAGCTCGATGGCGAGCGGTAGGCCATCGAGGCGGTGGCAGATCTCCGCGACGGCGTACGCGTTCTGCTCTGAGACGGCGAAGTCGATCTTCACCGCCTGGGCGCGCTCGACGAACAGTCGGACCGCCTCGTAGCTCGTCAACCGCCGGACCGACTCCACGCGCTTGCGGTCCGGCAAGGCCAGGGGAGGCACGGGCACCTGCTGCTCGCCGCGCAGGTGCAGCCCCTCCCGACTGGTGACGAGCGCCTTCACCCGCTGGCACGTCGAGAGGAGATCCGCCACGTGGGCCGCGGCGGGCACCAGGTGTTCGAAATTGTCGAGCAGGAGGAGCAACTCGCTGTCGTGGAGGTACTCCTTCAGGCTGTCCAGCATCGGCCGGTTCGCGGCTTCCTGGACTCCCAGGATCTTGGCGACGGTCGGAATCACCAGATCAGGAGCGATGACCGGAGCGAGCGGCACGAAGAAGGCACCGTCCCGAAACTCGTGGAGCGCGTCGGCGACGACCTGGAGCCCGAGCCGCGTCTTCCCGACGCCGCCGGGGCCCGTGAGCGTGAGCAGGCGCGTGTCGGGACGGCGGAGGAGCGCGCGCGCAGCTTCGACCTCGCGCTCGCGACCGATGAGCGCCGTGGGCTGCACCGGGAGGTTGTTCCGAACGCCGCCGAGCGTGCGCAAGGGGGGAAAGTCGGCCGGGAGGCCGGGGGACAGCAGCTGGAAGATCCGCTCCCCCCGCTGCAAGTCCTTGAGCCGGTGCTCACCGAGGTCGCTGAGACCTACGCCACCTGGGAGTGTCTCCCGCACCAATTCCACCGTCGCCAACGAGAGCACGACCTGCCCACCGTGGCCGGCGCTCGTCAGCCGCGCGCAACGGTAGAGCGCCGCTCCGAAGTAATGGTCGCCCTGGAGTTCGACCTCGCCCGTGTGCAAGCCCATCCGCACCTTGAGCTGGCCGAGGTCACCCCACGGCTCGCCGTGAAGGTCGTGCTGCGCCCGCAGTGCGGCCGCGACGGCGTCTGTGGCAGACGAAAACGCGGCATAGATGGCGTCACCGACCGTCTCGAAGATCGCGCCGTGGTTCCTCTCGACGGCCTCCCGCAAGATGGCGTGGTGGCGGGCGAGGGCGACGCGGTAGGCCTGCGGATGCCGTTCCAGGAGCCGGGTTGACCCCTCGACGTCCGTGAAGAGGAAGGTGACGGTGCCGGACGGCAGCTCGGGCACGGACGGGCTCAGGCGCGGCGGCGCATCCGCTCCTCGACCTCGGCCCA
>JACPSW010000015.1 GCA_016193045.1 Candidatus Rokuibacteriota bacterium
CTCGAAGGCTTCGGCCTGGCCGCAGCGCCCACAGCGAAAACCCTCTGGCCACCGGCACGCGGCCAGGTAGTTCCTACAGCCGTCGTCATCCCGGAATCGAGCCTGGAACTCTTTCAAAGATCTCGGGAAATCGGGCCGGCCCACCCCGCCACACTATCCCTGGGGGCGTTCGGAGTCAACCCGATAGGCACAAGCTACGATATCGGGAAGTTCGGGCACGTCGCGCGACCGCTTCCCTCAGCGCCGATGCGGCGCAAGGATCGACGGGGGTGCCTACCAGCCGATGGCGTGACTGCCGCGCCGGGGATCGGCGGCGGCCAGGAGCGTCCCGTCCGGCCTCACCACAATGGCGCAGACCGCCCCCGCGCGCCAGTCCAGCTCCGGCCAGCGCTCGACGCGGTGCCCCAGCCCGGCCAGTCCCTCGGCCGTCTCTGAAGAAATCTGCGCCTCCAGGTTCAGCTGGCCGGGGAACGCCGTGTGGGGCCAGAAAGAATCCGGGAAGCTCCTGGAGGCGACGCGCGGGGCCTCCACGGCCAGCTGGGGCGGCATCCCGAAGACCGCGATGTTGAGGAAGGCCTGGAGCATGGCCTGCTGCTGAACGTCGCCCCCCGGTGTCCCGAACGGCATGAAGAGCCGCCCGTCCTTGAACACCATGGCCGGCGTGGGGGTGAGGCGGGGGCGCTTGCCCGGGGCGACGGCGCTCGGGTGGCCCGGGTCGAGCCAGGACTGGGAGCCGCGCGGGGAGACGACGCAGCCGACGCCCGGGACCACGGGCGAGTCCACCGGGGGATCGCTCGGCGTGGCCGAAAAGGCGTTGCCCTCCGCATCCACGACGGCCACGTAGCTCGTATCGAGGGCGCGCGCGCCCCGGGGGCGGGCGGCGGCAGGCGGCACGTAGCCGTTCTTCACCGCCGCCAGCCCCGGCGGGTCCCCGGGCGGCGTCTCGATCCACGCGTGGTCGTCGTGGATCAGGGCTCGACGGGCCTGCGCGTAGGATTTTGAGAGGAGCCCATCCGCCGGGACCTTCACGTGGTTGGGATCCCCGTAATAGGCCTCGCGGTCGGCGAAGGCGAGCTTGATCGCCTCCGCCAGCAGGTGGAGGTACCGGGGCGAGTTGTGACCCAGCGCGCCCAGATCGTACGGCTCGAGGAGGTTCAGCAGCTGGAGCAGCACGGGCCCCTGGCACCAGAAGCCGCACGCCGCGACTTCGAGCTCGCGGAAGGTCGTCCGCAGCGCCGGCGCCACCTCCACGCTGAACTCGGCCAGGTCTTCGGGCGTGACGAGGCCCCCTTCCTGATGGTGGAAGGCGCAGATCGCCTCGGCGATCTCGCCCCGGTAGAACGCGTCCCGCGCCGCCTTGATGCCTTCCGCGCGGCTCCGGGCACGGCGCTCGGCGGCGATCATGGTCTCGATGGTCCGGGCCAGCTCGGGCTGGACGAAGCGCTCGCCGGCGGCCCGCGGCCGGCCCTCGGGAAGGTAGAGGGCGGCGGTGGTGGGCCAGCGGCGGAAGGCCGCCTCGTTGTCTCGGATGAGGGACGCGGAGAAGACGGAGAGCGGAAACCCTTCGGCCGCGCACTCGAGCGCGGGGGCGGCGACCTCGGCAAAGGTTCGCGTTCCCCAGAGGGCGAGGGCGGTGCACCAGGCGTCAGGCGCAGCGGGCACCACGGTGCGGAGGACGCCGAGGGGAATCTCCCCGCCGCAGCGCTCCTTGAAGAACTCGACACTCGCGCGCCTGGGCCAGGGCCCGACGCCCGACACGGTGTGGGTCTCGCGGGTCTTTGCCAGGTGAACGATGATGGGCGCGACGCCCGCGAAGCTCACCATGTCGGGATGGACCACGCCCAGGCAGATGCCCGCCGCGATCCCCGCGTCAATGGCGTTGCCACCGGCTTCCAGGATTCTGGCCGCGGCCTGGGCGGCGAGCGGATGACCGGCGGCCACCATCCAGCGGCGACCCATGACCTGGGTGGACCGGCCCGGCGAGAAATCCCTGGGCCCGATCCGGGACTGCGCGGCATCGAGGGTCATGGCTCGTATGGAAACACAGGCGCGATGACGGGTCAAATCGACCTGTGATATCGTGGAGAGCGTGAGCCGTCCGCCGCTGATCGGCGTCACGACCTCCATCACCGTCGGCAAGCATCCCGAACGGGCCTACGTCAATTCCGCCTACCTGGCGGCGATCCAGACGGCCGGCGGCGTCCCCGTGCCGATCCCGCCCCAGCTCGACGCCCGCGCCCGGGACGAGATCCTGGCCATCTTGGACGGCTACCTCCTGACCGGGGGCGGCGACCTCGATCCCACCACCTTCAACGAGCCGCCGCACCCCACGCTCTTCGAGGTGGCGCCGGCGCGCGATGGCCTGGAGATCGCGCTCGTGCGTTACGCGGTGGAGGCGAAGAAACCCCTGCTGGCGGTCTGCCGCGGGATCCAGGTCCTCAACGTCGCGCGGGGAGGGAGCCTCTTCCAGGACGTGGCCAGCGACCCGGGGACCGACATCCAGCACCAGCAGGACAAGGACGGGAAGCCGCGGGACGAGCCCACCCACCCGGTCAAGGTCGTGGCGGGGAGCCGCCTGGCTCAAGTGCTGGGGACGACGGACCTCCGCGTGAACAGCATGCACCACCAGGCGGTGAAGGCGGTGGGGCGGGGGCTCGTGCCCGTGGCCTTCGCCCCGGACACGATCATCGAAGGGGTCGAGCTGGAGGACGCGAGCCGTTTCATCCTCGGCGTCCAGTGGCACCCCGAGGAGCTCACCGAGCGGGATCCGTCGGCGCGCCGGCTCTTCACCGCCCTCGTCGCCGCCTGTCGCTAGTAGTCCGCCCCGACCAGGAGACGCGGCCCGTGCCCTGGGACCCCGCGCAGTACCTGAAGTTCACAGACCATCGTTTGCGACCAGCAGTCGATCTCTTGAGCCGCATTGACATCGCCAACCCAGCCGAGGTCTACGACCTGGGCGCCGGCGCTGGCAACGTGACCCGGCTGCTCAAGACGCGCTGGCCGAACGCGCGCATCACCGGCGTGGATGAGTCTCAGGAGATGCTGGCGAAGGCGGCAGCCGGGGATCCCGAGATCGTGTGGCAGCGAGCGGACCTGGCGACGTGGCGGCCGCTGCGACCGGCCGCGGTCATTTACTCCAACGCCGCTCTCCATTGGCTTGGCGACCACGACCGGCTGTTCCCCGCCCTGTTTTCCGCGCTGGCGCCGGGAGGCGTGCTCGCGGTGCAGATGCCCCGCAATTTCTCGGCCCCGTCCCACACCGCCATCGGCGAAGCGGTCCGGAGCGGACCCTGGCGTCCGAAACTGGAGCCATTGTTCCGGCCGGCGCCGGTGGCCGAACCCGCCTTCTATTTCGGCCTACTGGCCCCCCGAGCGGCGGCGCTCGACATCTGGGAGACCGAGTACCTCCAGGCGCTCGAAGGCGACCACCCCGTGAAGGAGTGGACCAAGGGCACGTGGCTGAGACCGCTGCTCGACGCCCTCGACGAGCCCGAGCGAAACCGCTTCGAGGCGTGTTACGCCGAGCTGGTTGCGCACGCCTACCCACGCCGCCCCGACGGCCGCACGCTGTTTCCGTTTCGACGCCTTTTCATCGTGGCCAGGGCTCCCGAGGACTGAGCGGCGAGACCGGCCCGTTCCTGGGCATTGCGGGCCCTCGATTTGACCCAGCGAATGAGTCGCGGACGGCGGAGCCGGGGGAATGGCCCCGGGGCTGCGCGTCTCCTAGCCCACTCCTAGCCCCTCCTAGCCCGGACTATTCACGAACGGCGCGCGCGCGACGGGGCGGGTGGCGCGGGGTGCGGTCCCGCGGGACGGGCGGAGTGGGACCCCCTCGGCCCGTCCGCAGCTCACCTGAGCTGCGTTCTGGCGAGCGGGTGACGGAGCGCGGCCAGCGGGGCTGCACCCCGCGACAGGACCCGCCCACCACGCCGATGTGCGTTCATGAATAATCCGCGCTAGACGAGCCGCCAGCGCGACGGCGCGTTGGGGACGAACTCCTCGCGGACCCGCCCTTCCCGCTTCAGCTTCACCAGGTGGGAGTGAACCGACATCCCGGCCGCGTAATGCAGCGCCGGGGATACGTCGGCGTAGATCCGGGCCACCATCTCAGGGATGGTGTGGAGGCCGTCCCCCAGCGCATCCAGGATCTGGCGCTCCCGCATCAGGCGGTGGTCGATGTACTCCTGGATCTTCGCCGCCGCGTCCTCGATCACCGGCCCGTGGGCCGGGTAGATGCGCCGGACGTCCAGCCCCTGGAGCCGTCGCAGCGAGGCCATGTAGTCGGCGAGGTCGCCGTCGTCGGGCGGGATGACGGTCGTCGTGCCCCCGAGGATCAGATCCCCGGTGAAGAGCGCCTTCTCCTCCGCCAGGTAGTAGCAGAGGTGGTCCGACGCGTGGCCCGGCGTGTGGATCGCCACGAGCGTCACGCCGGCCCCTGTGACGGTGGCCCCGTCGGCCAGATTCTCCATCGGCCCGGGGAGCTCGGCGTCGCGGTAGATCATCTTGGCGACCCCGATGCTGCGAAACATCTCTCTCAGCTGGGGGACCCCGCCCATGTGGTCCCTGTGGCGGTGGGTGAGGAGGATCCGGGACGGGCGCGGCCAGCCGCGCTGCTTCAGGTAGTCGGCCAGCAGCGGAAGGTATTCGGGCACGCCGGCGCCGGTGTCCAGCAGGATCGGATCCTTCCGGCCCACCAGGTAGGTGTTGGTCCCCGGCCCCGTCATGAGGCCCGGGTTGAGGCCGAGGACCCGCCCCACCAGACCGCTCGGCGTCGCCGTGCGCGGGAACTCGGGCGCGCGGCTCATCCTACGGGTGCCAGGAGGGCTTGTCGGAGGTCCAGACGCCCTGCGTCCAGTCGTACCCGGCGCCGTAGAACTCCACCCGGTCCACGATCCCGTGGAACTTGTGGCGGCCGTCGGCGTGGGCGGCCCAGAGGTCGTCGAGAGAGTTGAACTGAGCGAGATACCCGAGCGCGTACTCCTGCGGCTCGGCCATGGCGAACTCCCCGGCCCGGCAGCGGCGGTAGCCCTCCCGCGCGCCGATCCAGAAGCCCTCGGAGGTCTCCTCGAAGAAGAGGCGCGGCTCCTGCCCCGCGGGGAGCGGCGAGACGAAGAAGCGCGCGGTGAAGCGGATGGGGCTCGACGGGGGCGTGATGAAGTGGGCGAGGTAGCGGAGGGGGGCCGCGTCGTAGAACCAGCCCGCCCGGGCGAGCAGCACGGTCAGCTCCACCTCGCCCGCCATGAGGACCTTCCGGGAGCGCTCCATCTGATCCGCCACGGCCGGATCGCGGCGATCGATCGGCGCGCCCTGGGCGTCGCAGGCCATCAGCACGCCGGTCTCCTCGAAGAGCTCGCGGATCGCCGCGACCCAGAAGGCGAGAGACGGCAGGCCCTCCTCGTTCTGGAGCCGCTCCGCCGCCGTCTCGGCGTCGAGGCCCCGAACGCGGGCCACCGTCTCGGAGGTGGCATCCGCCGGGCTCACGCGTCCACCGGGGAAGGCGTAGAAACCGCCGAGGAAGCGCATCTCCTCGTGGCGGCGGATCATGTAGAGCTCCACCGGCTCGGCAGAGCCCGGCCGCACGAGGACGACGGAGGCGGCCGGCTTCGGCTGGACAGGATTCACAGCGTGCCGGGCCGAATGACGAGCCAGACAAGGCCCGAGGGAGGAGCCCACCGGAGGCGTACGCGGTTGTACGTTGAGGATGGGCGACGACCGAGAACGCCGTATGGTGAAGTCAGTCGGGCCGGCACTTACAGATTGATGAGCTGGGCGACTCGCTCGCGGTGATAGGTGGCGTCGCCGAAGGTGAACTCGGAGCCCTTGGCCCGCTTGAAGTAGAGGTGGAGGTCGTGCTCCCACGTGAAGCCGATCCCGCCGTGGAGCTGGATCCCCGCCGCCGCCACCTTCCGGTAGGCGTCGGAGACGTAGGCCTTGGCCATGGAGGCCGCCAGGGGCGCTTCGGCCACCTGCTCGTCCACCGCCCACGCGGCGTAGTAGGTGATGGATTTGGCGTTCTCGACGTCCACGAGCATGTCGGCCGCGCGGTGCTTGACGCCCTGGTAGGAGCCGATGGGCTTGCCGAACGCCACGCGGATCTTGGCGTACTCGGTGGTCATGTCCAGGATCTTCTGGGCGCCGCCGCACATCTCGGCGCAGAGCGCCACGGTGGCCCGGTCCACGACCCGCGCCAGCGGCCGCCACCCCTTCCCCTTCTCACCCACCAGCGCATCGGCCCCGACGCTCACGTCCTTCAGGGTCACCTCGCAGAGCTTGCGGGTCTGATCCATGGTGGGGAGCAGCTTCACCTCCATGCCCTTGGCGTCCCTGGGAAGCAGGAAGAGGCTGACGCCGTCCTCGGGGGAGGCGCCATTGGCCGTCCGCGCCACCACCACCAGGGCGTCGGCGGTGTGGGCGTCGTGGACGAAGAGCTTGGTGCCCGAGAGCGTGAAGCCGCCCCGCGCCTCGCGGGCCTGGAGCGTCACGCCGGCGGCGTCCCAGCGGGCGCCGGGCTCGGTCCAGGCCAGGGTGGCCTTGGCCGAGCCACCCGAGATCTTGGTCAGCCACTCCTTCTTCTGGCTCTCGGAGCCGGCTTCCTGGATGGCGAGACCGCCAAGAAGCACCGTGGAAAAATACGGGCCCGGCATGACGGCGCGACCCATCTCCTCCATGAGGACGGTGAGGTCCACGAACCCCAGCCCGACGCCGCCGAAGGCCTCGGGGTAGATCAGGCCCAGCCACCCCTGCTCCGCCAGCTTCTGCCAGAAGTCGGGCGTCACGCCGGCGGGCTCGTCCATCATCTTGCGGACGAAGGTGGAGGGGCACTCGTTCTCGAAGAACTTCCGCGCCGTGGCGCGGAGCATCTCCTGTTCCTGGTTGAACCCGAAGTCCATGGCGTTATCCCTTTGGCAGGCCGAGCACGCGCTCCCCGATGATGTTCTTCTGGATCTCGGTGGTCCCGCCCTCGACGGAGTTGGCGCGGGAGCGCAGGAAGGTGTACTGCCAGAGCCCCTGGTCCACGGCCCACTCGGTGCCGGCCATGAGCTGGTGGTAGGGCCCCTGGACCTCCATGGCGATATCCTGCAGGCGCTGGTGGGTTTCGCACCACCAGATCTTCCCCGTGGAGGCCTCGGCCCCCGGCAGCTCGCCCTTCAGCAGCTTCGTGATGGCGCGCGCGCCCGTGTACTTGAAGGCCTCCGTGTCGATCCAGAGCTGGGCCAGCTTCTGGCGCACGAGCGGATCCTTGCTGGCGACGTCGCCATTCGTCTTCGTCCGCTGGGCCAGCCCCACGAGCGCGTCGAGCGCGATCCGGAGCCTCACTTGAAGACCAAAGCCCAGAGCCAGGCGCTCGTACATGAGCGTCGTGATCCCCACCTGCCAGCCGTTGTTGACGCCGCCCAGCACGTTCTCGGCGGGCACGCGGACGTTCTCGAAAAATACCTCGTTGAATTCCGCATCCCCCGTGATCTGGCGGAGGGGCCGGACCGATACGCCCGGCGAGTGCATGTCGAGGAGGAAGTAGGTGATCCCCTTGTGCTTGGAGACGTCAGGATCGGTGCGCGCCAGGAGCATCATCCAGTCGGCCGCCTGCGCGATGCTGGTCCACACCTTCTGGCCGTTGACGACGAAGTGGTCGCGGTCGCGGACCGCGCGAGTCTGGAGCGACGCCAGGTCGCTGCCGGCGTTGGGCTCGGAGTACCCCTGGCACCAGATCTCCTCGCACGAGAGGATCTTGGCCAGGTACCGCTTCTTCTGCTCCTCGGTGCCGTAGGCGATGATGGTCGGGCCCGCCATCGCGATGCCGAGGATGTTGAGGACCGGCGGCGCCTTGGCCAGCGCCATCTCCTCGTGGAGGATGAACTCCTCCATGAAGGTCAGGCCGCGCCCGCCGTACTCCTTGGGCCAGGTGAGGCCGATGAAGCCCGCGTCGAAGAGCCGCTTCTGCCACTCGCGAAGGAACTTGTAGGCCTCCACGCGCGGCACGTCCGGGCCGCTGATGACACGCGAGGTCCACTCCTTGGGCAGGTTCTGCTTGACCCAGGCCCGGACCTCGTTGCGGAAGGACTCCTGCTCGGGGGTCAGTCGGAAGTCCATGCGTCCTCCTCAGGGCGGGACTGAACGACCGTTCAGAGCCATTCTACGGAGCGAAACTCGCGAAAGTCAAGGGGGGCGGTATAATGGCGTGGCATGCTCAAGATCTCCCTCCCCCGCCTCCGGCGCGACCTGACCGCCCTCGCCCGCTTTGGCTCGAATCCCGGTCCCGGCGTGACGCGCCCGGCCTGGAGCCCGGCCCATGAGGAAGCCCGCGCCTGGCTGCTAGTGCAAATGAAGGAGGCGGGGCTGGAGCCGTCGGTCGATCCCGCCGGAAATACCTTCGGGAGGCTCGGGGACGGCGAGCCCGTCGTCCTCACCGGCTCCCACATCGACTCGGTCCCGGAGGGCGGGACCCTGGACGGGGCGCTCGGCGTTCTGGCCGCTCTCGAATGCCTCAGGACGATCCGGGAGGCCGGGGCGCCGCTCACGCGCGCGCTCGCCGTCGTGGCGTGGAGCGACGAGGAAGGGCGGTACGGGAGCCTCTTCGGCTCGCGGGCGTTCGCGGGGCAGCTGGATGCGGCGAAGATCCCCGGGATGCGGGCGCCCGACGGCGAGCGGCTGGTGGAGGCCATGGCGCGCGCCGGCTTCAATGCCCTCGAGGCGCCGCGCGCGGCGGCGGACCCCCGGGGGGTCGCCGCCTACCTCGAGCTCCACATCGAGCAGGGGCCCCACCTGGAGGCGAAGGGCATCCCGATCGGGGTCGTGGAAGGCATCGTCGGAATCCGGCGCAACCGGATCGTCTTCCAGGGCGAGCCCGACCACGCGGGAACAACCCCGATGGCGCGCCGGAAGGACGCCTTCCTCGCCGCCGCCGAGTACGCGCTCGCGGCGCGCCAGCACGTCGTCAGGCGCGGCAGCGGCCGGAGCGTGACCAACTTCGGCGTGGTGGAGGTCAAGCCGGGCGTGACCAACATCGTCCCGGCGCGCGCCGCGCTCCTCCAGGAGATGCGGGAGCTGGACGGCAGGATCCTTGGCCGGCTCGACCGCGAGTGCGCGGCGCTGGCCCGGCGGATCGCCCGGCGGCGCGGCCTCGGTGTCGCGATCGAGAGGATCTCGCGGAACGAACCCGCACGAATGCACCCGGAGGTCCAGGGCGCGATCGAAGCCGCCGCGGCGGACCTTCGCCTCCGGACCCTCCGGATGCCGTCGGGCGCCGGCCACGACGCCCAGAATCTCGCCAGGATCACGAAGGCGGGGATGATCTTCATCCCCTCCAAGGGAGGCCGGAGCCACCGGCCCGACGAGGCCAGCGACTGGCGGGCCATCGAGCGCGGCGCCAACGTCCTCCTCCATACCCTCCTCAAGCTGGTCAGCTGACGTCGTGGCGATAGCCGTCGGGGGACCTACTTCACGAGTGGAAAGGCTCACGACCGCCCACGGGCTGGGACCCTGCCGCCATTCGAGCGCGGGCTTGGCCCGCGCAATCCTCGGGGGGAGGAATCGGAAGGGGGGCGGAGCCCCCCTCCGAGTGTAACCATGGCCGGGTTCGAGGAGGTCAACTACTACTTCCGGCGGGCCGCCCGAATCATGGACCTCTCCTCCCACGTGGAGCGGATGCTCATCACGCCGTTCCGGGAGGTGAAGGTGGACGTCTCGATTTCGATGGACTCGGGGGAATTGGGCACGTTCATCGGCTACCGGGTCCAGCACGACCGGAGCCGCGGCCCCATGAAGGGCGGCCTCCGCTACCACCCGACCCTGGACATGGACGAGGCTCTCGGGTTGGCCTCGCTGATGACCTGGAAGACCGCCATCGTGAACCTCCCCTACGGCGGGGCCAAGGGCGGCATCGCCCTGGACCCGCACCAGCTCTCCGAGCGCGAGCTCGAGCGGCTGACGCGGCGCTTCGTCGAGCAGATCCACGACATCATCGGCCCCCAGACGGACATCCCCGCCCCCGACATGGGCACCAACGCCCAGGTGATGGCCTGGATCATGGACGAGTACTCCAAGATCCACGGCTTCTCGCCCGCCGTGGTGACCGGCAAGCCCGTGGACCTCTTCGGCTCCAAGGGACGCGAGGAGGCCACCGGCCGCGGCGTCGTCTTCGCCATGGAGGAGTTCCTGAAGGACACCGGCGGCGGCGAGATCCGCGGCAAGCGCTGCGCCATCCAGGGCTTCGGCAACGTGGGCTCTTGGGCCGCCCGATTCCTCCACGAGGCCGGCGCCCCCATCATCGCCGTGAGCGACCAGCGGGGCGGCATCCGGAATCCGGAGGGCCTCGACATTCCCAAGCTCTTGGAGCACACCCGGCACGCCAAGACGGTGGTCGGGTTTCCGGGCGCGGACTCGATCTCGAACGCGGAGCTGCTCGTCTCGGACGTGGACGTGTTGATCCCCGCGGCGCTGGGAGGCGTCCTCACAAAGGAAAACGCCAAGGACGTCCGCGCCCGTTACCTGGTGGAAGCCGCCAACGCGCCGACCACGCCCGAGGCCGACGAGATCCTCACCCGGCGCGGCATCCAGATCCTCCCGGACGTGTACGCCAACGCTGGCGGGGTCACCGTCTCCTACTTCGAGTGGACCCAGAACATCCAGCAGTTCACCTGGGAGGAGGCGAAGATCGCCGCCGAGCTCAAGCGGTACATGAGCGAGGCGTACGCGACGCTCTCGCGCGTGGCTCGGGAGCGGCGGGTGCCGCTCAGGACCGCCGCCCTCATCGTGGCGATCGGAAGGGTGGGCCGGGCCACCGTCCTCCGAGGCCTCTGATACGATGCCCATCGACAATCTGGTCCAGATGGTCTGCACCGTCCTCTGCAAGACCCTGACGCCCTCCCAGGCGAAGGAGATCCTGGCCGCGACGCGGCCGCGGTCGGTGCCCGCCGGGAGCATCGTCTTCCGCGAGGGCGAGGAGGGCAGCGGGTTGTTCCTCCTCCTCAAGGGAAGCGTGGAGGTCGTCAAGCAGGGGCCGAACGGCCTGAGCCAGCAGCTCGCCGCCGTGGACGCGCCCTCCGTGCTGGGAGAGATGAGCCTCGTCTCGGAGCGGCGGCATTCGGCCACCGTCCAGGCGATCACGGACGCAGAGTTCCGGGTACTCGGCCGCGAGGACTTCCTCCGGCTCCTGGAGCGCGACAACCTGGCCGCCCACAAGCTCATCGGGGCCATCGCCGAGGTCCTGGCCCGCCGCCTCCGCCGGATGAACGACATCACGATGGAGCTGCTCGGCCGGAGCGACACCCCACCGATGGAGGAGCTGGCCCGCTTCAAGCAGAAGCTCTTCTCCGAGTGGTCCTTCTGAGCGCCATGGCCGCAAGAGCGAGCGGAGGCGAGCCCTCAAGACGGCGAAGCCGCTCCTTTGCGGGCACCCGCCGGAGGCGGGTCGTGGCACCCACCCCTTGCGGGTGGGTCGTGATTCTCTTGCTGGTCTCGGCGGCCCTGCTCCTCGCCGGGTGCGGGCTGGACTCGCCCATGACGACGGTCGAGCCAAAGTCCGACCTCGGGCGCGCCATCCACGACCTGTTCATGAACATCTCCGGCTGGGCGCTCCTGATCTTCGTGGTCGTCGAGGCGCTCCTGATCGGGGTGGTCTTCGCGTTCCGCGACCGGCCGGGTCGGGAGGAGCCCCGGGCGGTGCACGGCCACCTGGGCCTCGAGATCGCCTGGACCCTCGTCCCGGTCATCATCGTCGTCTCCATCGCCGTCCCCACCATCGCCACGATCTTCAAGACCAACGCCCCCCCGCCCCGGGAGGCGCTCGCCATCGAGGTCACCGGCCATCAGTGGTGGTGGGAGGTCCGGTATCCCGAGCTGGGGATCGTCACCGCCAACGAGATCCACCTGCCCGTGGGCCGCGCCGTCAGCCTCTCGCTCAAGACGGCGGACGTTCTCCACAGCTTCTGGGTCCCCCGGCTCGGCGGCAAGCGGGACCTCATCGGCGGGAAGCTGAACAACCTGACCTTCACGGCGGACGTCCCGGGGGAGTACCCGGGGCAGTGCGCCGAGTTCTGCGGCGTCTCGCACGCCAACATGCGTCTCCTGGTGGTGGCCCAGTCTACATCCGACTTCGAGGCCTGGGCGGCCCGCCTCAAGACCCCGCCGGCGCGGCCCGCCGGCGAGGCCGCCAAGGGACACCAGGCCTTCCTGGCCGGCGGCTGTGTGGCGTGCCACGCCATCCAGGGCGTCGCCGCGGGCGTGCTCGGCCCGGACCTGACCCACGTGGGCGGCCGCAAGACCCTGGCGGCGGGCATCTTGAAGAACACCCCCGACGATCTCGCCCGCTGGCTCAGGGATCCGCCCGGGGCCAAGCCGGGCGCCCTGATGCCCAAGCTGCCGCTCACCGAGGACCAGGTCACCGCCCTGGTGGCGTACCTGCGGAGCCTCCGATGATCTGGGGCTGGATCACGACGGTGGACCACAAGCGGATCGGAATCCTGTACGGGGTCACCGCCTTCGTCTTCCTCCTGGTGGGCGGCCTCGAGGCGCTCCTCATCCGCCTCCAGCTGGCGCGCCCCGACGGCGCCGTCGTGAGCGCCGGCGCGTACAACGAGCTCTTCACGATGCACGGGACCACGATGGTCTTCCTGGCGGTGATGCCGCTCAACGCCGCCTTTTTCAACTACATCGTTCCGCTCATGCTCGGCGCCCGCGACGTGGCCTTCCCCCGGCTGAACGCGCTGTCCTACTGGGTCTTCCTCTTCGGCAGCCTCTTCCTGAACGCCAGCTTTTTCGTCAACGCCGCGCCCAATGCGGGCTGGTTCGGCTACGCCAACCTGACCGCCAAGCAGTTCTCCCCCGGCGCGAACATCGACTTCTGGGTCCTCGGGCTCCAGATCCTCGGCGTCTCCTCGCTGATCGCCGGATTCAACTTCATCGTGACGATCCTCAACATGCGGGCGCCGGGCATGACCTTCATGCGGATGCCCGTCTTCGTCTGGATGACGCTGGTGACCCAGTTCCTGATCGTCCTGGCCTTCCCGGTCATCACGGTGGGGCTCATCCTCCTGATGTTCGACCGTTTCTTCGGCACGAACTTCTACAACCCGGCCGCCGGCGGCAATCCCCTCCTCTGGCAGCACCTCTTCTGGCTCTTCGGCCACCCGGAGGTCTACATCCTGATCCTGCCGGCCATGGGGATCGTCTCCGAGGTCCTCCCCACGTTCGCGCGGAAGCCGCTCTTCGGCTATCCCGTCGTGGTGTACTCCGGGATGCTCATCGGCTTCTTCGGCTTCGGCGTGTGGAGCCACCACATGTTCACCGTGGGCCTCGGCGCCGTCGCCGACTCGGCCTTCGCCGTGGGCACCATGCTCATCGGCATCCCGACCGGCGTGAAGATCTTCAACTGGATCGCCACGCTCTGGGGCGGCCGGATCCGGCTGACGACGGCGCTCTGGTTCGCCCTTGGCTTCATCGCCATGTTCCTCATGGGCGGGCTCTCCGGGATCATGCACGCCTCCCCGCCGGTGGACATGCAGCAGCAGGACTCCTACTTCGTCGTCGCCCACCTCCACTACGTGCTCGTGGGCGGCAGCCTCTTCGGCATCTTCGCAGGCCTCTACTACTGGTGGCCCAAGATGACCGGCCGGATGCTGAGCGAGCGCGCCGGCCGCTGGAACTTCTGGCTCATGTTCGTGGGCTTCAACGTCACCTTCTTCCCCATGCACTTCCTGGGCCTGCTGGGAATGCCCCGCCGCATCTATACCTATGCCGGCGGGCTCGGCTGGGACCTCTGGAATCTCGTCTCCACGGTTGGGGTGTTCATCCTGGCGCTCGGCATCCTCGTCTTCCTCGCGAACGCGGTGGCGAGCCTCAGGAGCGCCGCGCCGGCGCCCGCGGATCCCTGGGACGGCCGCACGCTCGAGTGGGCCGTCGCCTCCCCGCCCCCCGAGTACAATTTCAGGCACATCCCGACGGTCCATCACCGCGACGAGCTGTGGGCCCTGAAGACGGGACGGGCCCTGGTGGAGTCCGCGCCTCCTCCGGCGCGCGAGATCCACCTCCCGCCGCCGTCCTTCTACCCGATCCTGGTGGCGGCCGGCGTCGTGCTGGCGGCCACAGGCGCCCTCACCCACCTCGGGCTGGTCATCGCCGGGGCCCTCGTGGTGGTCGTGGGCATCTACCGCTGGGCCTTCGAGCATCGCCCATCCCTCGGAGGGGGGCTCCGCCCCCCTTCCGATACGTCCCCCCGAGGGTTGCGCGGGCAAAGCCCGCGCTCGAGCGACCCGAGGTAATGCTGTGACGACCCCTCACGAGGCCGTCATCGGCACGACGGGGCTGGACCACCGCAAGATGGGCGTCTGGGCGTTCCTGGGCTCCGAGTGCATGTTCTTCGGCTCGCTCATCGCCACGTATCTGGTCTACAAGGGCCGGAGCCTCTCCGGGCCGACCCCTCACGAGATCCTCAACATCCCCCTGACCTCCATCAGCACGTTCGTGCTCCTGATGTCGAGCCTCCTCATGGTGCTGGCGCTGGCGGCCGTCCAGCGGGGCGACGCGCTCGGCGCCCGGCTCTGGCTCTTCGGCACCCCCTTCTTCGGCCTGATCTTCTTGGGCTTCCAGGTCTACGAGTTCGTGACGTTCGTCCGCGAAGGCCTGACGCTCCAGGTGAACCTTTTCGGCGCCTCGTTCTTCGTTCTCACGGGTTTTCACGGCGCCCACGTCAGCGTGGGGGTCGTGTGGCTCCTCTCGCTGTGGACGCTGGCCCTCAGGAACCGCCTCACCCGGGCCGACGCGCTCATCGTGGAGATCGCCGGGCTCTACTGGCACTTCGTGGACATCGTCTGGATCGTCATCTTCACCCTGGTCTACCTGATTCAGTGAGGAACTTGGATGGCTGAGCACACCCAGCACCCGCCGGTCAGGACGTACCTCCTCGTCGCCGCTGTCCTGGCGGTGATCACGGCCGTGGAGGTATCGGTCTTCTACGTCACGGTCATGGCGCGCTTCCTCGCGCCGCTCCTGATCGTGCTCTCCGCCGCCAAGTTTTCCCTGGTCGTGATGTTCTTCATGCACCTCCGATCCGACCACCGGGCCTTCACGGGGCTGTTCATCGGCCCCCTGCTGGTCGCAATCGCCATCATCCTCGCGCTCCTGGCCCTCTTCGGGGCCTTCGTGGTGGCGCGGCCATGACCCACTGGGACATCCACCCCGACGTGCTGGCAGGTCTCGCGCTGTTCGGGGCGGCGTACCTCTGGGGGATCGGGCGGCGGCACCGCTCAGCGGACGGCGTCGAGGCGTGGCGGATCGCGCTCTTCTTCGCCGGGCTGGGGACCATCTTCGTCGCCCTGAACGGACCGATCCACGATCTCTCCGACCGCTCGCTCGTGAGCGTCCACATGCTCCAGCACCTGCTGCTGACGCTCGTGGCCCCGCCCCTGCTCCTCCTCGGTGTCCCCGGGCGGCTCCTGGCACCCGCCCTGCGCAGCACGGCTGTCCGGACGATCGGCAGGCGGCTCACGCGCCCCCTTCCCGCGCTCGCCATCTTCACCGTCGTCTTCACGGCGTGGCACCTCCCGGTCCTGTACGACCTGGCGCTCCGGCATCACGGCCTCCACATCCTCGAGCACCTCCTGCTGATGGCGGCCGGCGTGCTCCTCTGGTGGCCGGTCCTGAGCCCGCTCCCTGAGTGGCGCCTCGCGCCGCCCGCCCAGCTCCTCTACCTCTTCGTGGCGGGCATTCCCATGGTGCCGGTGGCGGCCTTCATCACGCTCTCCGACCGGATCCTCTACCCGTTCTACGGCGAGGCGCCGTGGCAGTGGGGGCTCTCGCCGCTGGCCGATCAGCGCCTGGGCGGCGTCCTCATGTGGATCGGCGGGCCGCTGGTCTTCCTCATCGCGATGACGATCGTCTACTTCCGCTGGATGGGCCGGGACGCTGAGCCGGCGGTTCCGGCGCCGGCGAGGGGAGGAGCCCATGGAACTCCTTGACCGCCGAGTCCTCCGGGAAGGCATCGTGGCCGGCCTCATCGGGGCCGTCGTGGTGGCGATCTGGTTCCTGATCGTCGATCTGTCGGCTGGCAAGCCTTTCGAGACGCCGGCCCTCCTCGGCGCGGCGGTCTTTAAGGGGCTGCGCGATCCGCAGGCGCTCCAGACGACGGCCGGGCTGGTAGCCGGCTACACAATTGTCCACATCCTTGCCTTCGTCGCCTTTGGCATCCTCTGCGCGATTCTGGTCGCGGCCGCCGACCGCGAGCCGACCCTGCTCCTCGCCTTCGTGGCCCTCTTCGCCGTGTTTCAGATCTTCTTCCTCGGCCTGGTGGGGATGCTGGCGCGCTTCCTCCTCGGCGCGATCCTCTGGTGGGAGATCTTCGCCGCCAATCTCCTGGCCTCGGCGGGAATGCTCGCCTACTTTTTCGTGGGCCACCGCGCCCTCGGCCGGACGGTCCTCGAGTCGCTGGGCCGCGTGATTCGCGAGGGGGTCGTCGCCGGCCTCATCGGGGCCGCAGCGGTCGCCGCCTGGTTCTTCCTCTTCGACGCGGCCCAGGGGCGCCCGTTCGAGACGCCGGCCCTCCTGGGCGCGGCCGTCTTCCAGGGGCTGCGCACCGTCCAGGAGGTCCAGATCACGACCGGCCTGGTCCTCGGCTACACCGTCCTCCACGGCCTGGCCTTCGTCGCCTTCGGCATCCTCTGCGCCGTCCTGATCGCCGCCGCGGACCGCGAGCCCGCGCTGGTCTGGGCCTTCGTCGCTCTCTTCGGCTGCTTCGAGGTCTTCTTCCTGGCCCTGGACGCCACGTTCGCCCAGTCCGTCATGAGCGGCCTCGTCTGGTGGGCGATCCTGGTCGGGAACCTCCTGGCCTCGGTCGGGATGCTCGCCTACTTCTTCCTGGGACACCGGGCCCTGGGCCGGACGCTCCTCGGCGCCTGGGGCGGCGTCGTCCGGGAGGGGATGGTGGCCGGCCTGATCGGCGCCGTCCTCGTGGCGGTGTGGTTCCTGGCCTACGACCTCTTCAGGGGCAACCCGCTCCGCACCCCCGCCCTCCTGGGCGCCGCGGTCTTCCGCGGCCTCACCGACCCCGGCGCCGTGGAGCGCGAGCTGGGCCTCATCCTCGGGTATACGGTCCTCCACGGCCTGGCCTTCGCCTTCTTCGGGATCGTCGCGGCCCTGCTGGTGGCAGCCGCCGAGCGCCAGCCGATCCTCACCGTCGGCCTCTTCATGCTCTTCGCCGCCTTCGAGGTCCTCTTCTTCGGCCTCGTGACCGTCCTGGCGCAGTCGCTGCTGGGAGCCCTGGTCTGGTGGAACATCTTCATCGGCAACCTCCTGGCCGCGGCGGGGATGCTCCTCTACTTCTTCCGCGGCCACCGCGCGCTCAGCCGCCGCCTCCGGGAAACCTGGCCCGTCGAGGACTAGCGTTGAGCCGCTCGCTCGCTGAGCCCCATGTTGAATTTCGAGGATGAGCTCCGGCGGGTCATCGAGGCCCTCGAGGCCGGAGGCATTCCCTATGCCATCGCGGGAGGGGTGGCGGTGTCCATCTACACCACACCTCGGGCGACGGAGGACATCGACCTGCTGATCAGTGCCACGGACGTGGATCGCGCTCTTGGAACCCTCCAGCCTCTGGGATTTCACCGGGGCGGGCCACCGATGAGCGTCGCCCAGGGGAAACTTCGAATCCAGCGGCTGACCAAGATCGTCGGCTCCGATCTTCTCCCCGTCGATCTCCTCCTGGCGGACTCACCCCAGTTGGAGGAGGTACTGAGCGCCCGCCAGCAGCTCGCTTGGGGAGCAAAACGTCTCTGGATTGTTTCCATCGGTGGGCTGCACACCCTCAAGCGACTACGAGCATCCCCTCAGGACCTTGCCGACCTGGAGGCCCTGGGTCCAGAGGGGCAAACATGAGCCGGCCCACACCGAAGCGACCCGTGGAGGACACTCTGACGACCATCTCTGCCCTACGGAGGCTCTGCCTTACCCTCCCGCATATGGCGACTCCGGACGAGCGGCGGCGGCTTGAGCGATTCGAGGGCCTTCGCCGGGGCGCGGCCTCTCTAAGCGGCGACGACGTCGACACGCTCCGGACCGGACTCCGGCACTGCTGGCGGAGCCAAGAGACCGGAACCCTCCTGGAGATGGCCGCCCGCATTCCCCCTGAGCTCCTGGAGCGGGACCGGTGGCTCCAATCTTTCGTGGTCGCCGCACGGGAGCGGAGCAAGAGCACCGCCCGCGGCTGAGCCCCGCCGATGTTGGCGCGTCTGCGCGTTTCTGTTATAGTTTCTGAGCCGTGAATATCTGCGTCGTCGGCACCGGCTACGTGGGGCTCGTCACCGGGGCGGTCTTCGCCGACCTCGGCAACGACGTCATCTGCGTGGACAATGTCCGCGAGAAGATCGAAGGCCTGAAGCAGGGGCGGATGCCGATCTACGAGCCCGGGCTGGAAGAGATGGTGGCCCGGAACGTCGCCGACGGCCGGCTCACCTTCACGACGAGCCTCGCCGACGGGGTCAAGCGCTCCGAGATCGTCTTCATCGCCGTCGGGACGCCGCGCAAGACCAATGGTGAGACGGACCTGTCGGCGGTGGAGGAGGTCGCCCGGGGAATCGCCCGGGCCATGGACAGCTACAAGGTCATCGTCAACAAGTCCACGGTGCCGGTGGGGACCGGCGACCTGGTGCGGGAGATCATCGCCAAGACCCAGCCGAGGCCCGTGGCCTTCGACGTGGTCTCCAACCCCGAGTTTCTCCGCGAGGGCTCGGCCATCGAGGACACCCTCCGGCCGGACCGGATCGTGATCGGGGCGCCCACCCAGCAGGTCGCCATGACGCTGCTGGAGCTCTACGCCCAGCTCGGACGGCCGATGATCATCACGGACGTGCCCTCGGCGGAGATGATCAAGTACGCCTCCAACGCCTTCCTCGCCGCCAAGATCTCCTTCGTCAACGCCATCGCCAACGTCTGCGAGCTGGCGGGGGCGGACGTGACCCAGGTGATCAAGGGCCTCGGCCTCGACCCGCGGATCGGCCCGGCGTTCCTCCAGGCGGGGCTCGGGTTCGGGGGCGCCTGCCTGCCCAAGGACGTGGAGTCCCTCGTCCAGACGGCGGCGGCGCTCGGCTATGACTTCAAGCTCCTCAAGAGCGTGGCCGAGATCAACCGGGACCGCGCCCGGCACTTCGTCGAGACGATGCGGAAGGCCCTGGGCCCGCTGGACGACAAGGTGATCGCCGTCCTGGGCTTGGCCTTCAAGCCTAATACCGACGACATGCGCGAGGCCAAGAGCGTCGAGGTGGTGACGCTCCTCCACGAGGCCGGGGCGAAGATCAAGGCGTACGACCCGGTGGCGACGGAGAACGCCCGGCGGCTCCTGCCGCCGGGGATCACGTACTGCGCCTCGCCCTACGAGGCCGCCGAGAAGGCCGACGCCCTCGCGCTCGTCACCGAGTGGAACGAGTTCAAGTTCCTGAACCTCGAGCGCCTGCGCTCGCTCATGCGACGCCCCGTGATCTTCGACGGCCGGAACCTCTACGAGCCCGACCGCATGCGGCGGCTGGGGTTCGAGTACTACTCGGTCGGCCGCAGGCCGATCCTCCCTACCTAGACGGTCGATGCGCGTTCTGGTGACGGGCGGCGCCGGGTTCATCGGCTCCCACCTCTGCGAATTCCTGCTGGGCCAGGGCGCCGAGGTGGTCTGCATGGACAACCTCCTCACGGGGAGCATCGACAACATCGCCCATCTCCGCGATCCGCGCTTCTCCTTCGTGAAGCACGACGTCACCAACTACGTGTATGTGGCGGGGCCGCTGGACTACGTGCTCCACTTCGCCAGCCCCGCCTCCCCCGTGGACTACGCGCAGCTCCCGATCCAGACCCTGAAGGTCGGCGCGCTCGGCACCCACAAGGCGCTCGGCCTGGCCCGGGAAAAGGGCGCGAAACTTCTTCTGGCCTCCACCTCCGAGGTGTACGGGGACCCCCTCGTCCACCCCCAGCGCGAGGAGTACTGGGGCAACGTGAACCCGGTGGGACCGCGGGGGGTGTACGACGAGGCCAAGCGCTTCGCCGAGGCGATGACGATGGCCTACCATCGCTTCCACGGGCTCGACACGCGCATCGCCCGCATATTCAATACTTACGGGGAACGGATGCGGATCGGGGACGGCCGCGCGATTCCCACCCTGATCACCCAGGCGCTCAAGGGCGAGCCGCTGACGGTGTACGGCGACGGCTCGCAGACGCGCAGCTTCTGCTACATCTCGGACATGGTGGACGGGATCTGGCGGCTCATGCAGGCCCCGGTAAACGAGCCCGTGAACCTGGGCAACCCGAAGGAGATGACGGTGCGCGAGCTCGCGGAGCGGATCGTCGCCCTCTCCGGGTCGAAGAGCGCGATCGTCTTCAAGCCGCTGCCCGTGGACGACCCCAAGGTGCGCCAGCCCGATATCACGCGGGCGCGCACCCTCCTCGGCTGGGAGCCCCGCGTGGACCTGGACGAAGGGCTCTCGCTGACGCTCAAGTGGTTCCGGGCCAAACTGGGAGTCACGTGAAAGTTCTCGTGACGGGCGGCGCGGGGTTCATCGGCTCCCACGTCGTGGACCGCCTCCTCACGGCGGGTCATGAGGTCGCCGTGGTGGACGACCTCTCCACCGGCCGCCGGGAATTCGTCGATCCGCGCGCGACGCTCCACGTGGCCGACGTCCGGGGCGACGAGCTGGCCCGCGTGTTCGAGGCCGAGCGCCCCGACACGGTGATCCACCTCGCCGCCCAGGCCGAGGTCCGCCGGTCGGTGGAGGATCCGGCCCTCGACGCCGCCATCAACATCGGCGGCATACTCAACCTCCTCCTCTGCTGCCGGCGGTACGAGGTCGGCCGCGTCGTCTACTCGTCCACGGGGGGGGCCGTGTACGGTGACACGACCGTGCTGCCGACCCCGGAAGATCAACCGAAGAGGCCGGCCTCGCCGTACGGCATCTCCAAGCTCGTCGCCGAGCACTACCTGGCGTGCTGGGGGGCCCTCTACGGCGTGGGGGGGATCGCGCTCCGGTACGCCAATGTCTTCGGCCCCCGGCAGAACCCCCTGGGAGAGGCCGGTGTGGTGGCGATCTTCTCCCACCGGGTCCTCCACCGAGAGCCGATCACGATCAATGGCGACGGCGAGCAGACACGGGATTACGTCTATGTCGAGGACGTGGCGGAAGCGAACCTGCGCGCGCTGGAGCGACCGGACGCGAGCGGCCCCGTCAACATCGGCACGGGCGTCGAGACCTCGGTGAACGCCCTGCTGAAGCGGCTGGAGGCGGCAGCGGGGGTCACAGCCGAGGCGCGCCACGGTCCCGCGAAGGTCGGGGAGCAGCGCCGCAGCGTCCTCGACGCGAGCGCGGCCAAGCGCGTCCTGGGGTGGACGCCGCACGTGACCCTCGATGAGGGGCTCCGCCGCACTGTGAGCTATTTCAGGGGTGCCCGTGCCCAGATAGAGGAGAAGCGATCATGATCGACGACGAGCTCAAAGCCATCCTGGCCTGCCCGGCGTGCAAGGGAGACCTGCTCTTCGAGGAGACCCGGATCATCTGCCGCGCGTGCCGGAAGGCCTATCCGATCCGGGACGGGATCCCCGTCATGCTGATCAGCGAGGCCGAGCCCTGGACACCGCCCCAGCCGCGGTAATCCTGGCGGGCGGCCAGGGCACCCGGCTCCGCCCGCTGACGCTCACCCGCCCCAAGCCCATCGTCCCCCTCCTCAACATCCCCTTCCTCCACTACCAGCTCGCCCTCCTGCGCCGGAACGGCGTGGTGGACGTCGTCCTGGCCTGCTCCTACCTCGTCGAGGCCGTCCAGGCGCGGCTCGGGGACGGGCGGGAGCTCGGCGTGAGGCTCCGTTACGCCGTGGAGGCGGAGCCGCTCGGGACGGCCGGCGGGGTCAAGAACGCGGCCGCGCTGACGGGGGGCCGGCTGGTGGTCCTGAACGGCGACGTCCTGACCGACGTGGACCTCGCCGGGATGCTCGCCTCCCACGAGGCCCGCGGGGCCCGGGCCAGCATCTACCTCACGCCCGTGGAGGATCCGACGGCCTTCGGGCTGGTGGAGACGGAGCCCGACGGCCGGATCCGGCGCTTCCTGGAGAAGCCGTCGCCCGAGCAGGTCACCACCAACACCATCAACGCGGGCATCTACCTCCTCGAGCGCGAGCTGCTCGACCTGATCCCGGCGGGCCGCGCCGTCTCCATGGAGCGCGACTTCTTCCCCGCCCTCCTGGAGCGCGGGATCCCCGCCTACGGCTTCGCGGCCCGGGCGTACTGGCGGGACATCGGGAGTCCGGAGCAGTACCGCCTGGCGCAGATGGACCTCCTCAACGGCCTCGTGGACACGCCCCTTACCCCGCCGGGAACCCGGAGCGGCGACGTCTGGGTGGGGGCGGGCGTGTCGATCGCCCCTGGGGCCGTCCTCAGGGGGCCCGCGGTTCTCGGCGCGGCCGTCCGGCTGGAGCCCGAGGCGCACGTGGGCCCGCGGAGCGTGCTCGGAGACAGCGTGCGCGTCGGCCGGGGGGGCCGCGTCGAAGAGGCCGTCCTCTGGGACGGCGTGTCGGTCGGCGAGGCCGCCGTCGTCAAGGCATGCGTGGTGGGCTCCGGGGCCGTGATCGGACGAGGCGCGCGCCTCGCCGCCGGCGCCGTAGTCGGGGAAAACGAAGTCATCCCGTGATATCCTGAGCGTTGTGGCGCTTTCCCGAATCCGAAACTTCTCCATCGTGGCCCATATCGACCACGGCAAGTCCACCCTGGCGGATCGGCTGCTGGCCCTGACCGGGGCCATGGACCCCAAGAAGGCCGTGGACCAGGTGCTGGACTCCATGGATCTGGAGCGCGAGCGGGGGATCACGATCAAGCAGCACACGGTCCGTCTCCCCTACCGCGCCCAGGACGGCCAGGAGTACACGCTCAACCTCATCGATACGCCCGGGCATGTCGACTTCTCTTACGAAGTTTCCCGCTCGCTGGCCGCCTGCGAGGGCGCGCTCCTGATCGTGGACGCCGCGCAGGGGGTGGAGGCCCAGACCCTGGCCAACTTCTACCTGGCCCTCGAGGCCAACCTGGCGATCATTCCCGTCATCAACAAGATCGACCTCCCCCAGGCCGACGTGGAAGGAACCCGGCGCCAGATCGCGGAGGTCCTGGGGCTCGACCCCGGCGAGGCCCTCCTCATCTCCGCCAAGTTGGGGACCGGGGTTCCCGAAGTGCTGGAAGCGATCGTCCACCGCATCCCGCCGCCCCCGGGCGATCCCGCGGGGCCGCTGAAGGCGCTGGTCTTCGATTCCTTCTACGATCCGTACCAGGGCGTCGTGGTGTACGTCAGGATCTTCGAGGGCCGCGTGCGCGCGGGCATGCCCGCGCTCCTCATGTCCAACGGCCGGGTGTACGAAGTCCAGCAGGTCGGCGTCTTCACCCCGGAGATGAAGCCGGTGGAGGAGCTGGCGGCGGGCCAGGTGGGCTACCTCACCGCGGGGATCAAGCGCGTCGCGGACGCCAAGGTCGGCGAAACGATCAGCGACGCCAACCGCCCGACGGCCAGGGCGTTCCCCGGCTACCGCGACGCCAAGCCCATGGTCTTCGCCGGGCTCTACCCGGTGGAGGACACGGCCTACCAGTCCCTCCGGGACGCGCTCGACAAGCTCCGGCTGAACGACTCGGCCCTCACCTTCGAGCCCGAGACCTCTCTCGCGCTGGGCTACGGCTTTCGGTGCGGGTTCCTCGGGCTCCTGCACATGGAGATCGTCCAGGAGCGCCTGGAGCGGGAGTTCGGGCTGGCTCTGATCGTGACGTCCCCCAGTGTCCGCTATCGGGTCATCACCACGGCGGGGGAGACGGTGGAGATCGAAAACCCCTCCAAGCTTCCGCCAACGGGCCAGATCGACCACATCGAGGAGCCGTTCGTGCGGTCCTCCGTCTTCGCGCCAACCGAATTCATGAACCCGATCTACCGGCTGGCGCAGGACAAGCGGGGCGAGCACCGGTCGCTCGAGTACCTCGGCAAGCGGGTCCACATCACCTTCGACTTCCCCCTGTCGGAGATCATCGTGGACTTCTACGACCGGCTGAAGTCCATCTCGAAGGGGTACGCCTCCTTCGACTACGACTTCCTCGAGTTCCGCCCCTCGGACATGGTCAAGCTCGACATTCTCCTGAACGGCGACCCCGTGGACGCGCTCTCGGTCATCGTCCACCGCGACAAGGCCTACGAGAAGGGCAAGACGCTCGCCGAGAAGTTGCGGGCCGTGATCCCGCGCCAGATGTTCGAGGTGGCGATCCAGGCGGCCATCGGCAGCCGGGTGATCGCCCGGGAAACGGTGAAGGCGATCCGCAAGAACGTCACCGCCAAGTGCTACGGCGGCGACATCACGCGCAAGCGGAAGCTCCTCGAAAAGCAGAAGGAAGGCAAGAAGCGGATGAAGCAGCTCGGCAAGGTCGAGGTGCCGCAAGAGGCCTTTCTGTCCGTCTTGAAAAGCTGATGGCCGTGGACCCGACCCGGCCCAAGGACGCCCCGGTGACCGACGAGATCGCCCGCCCCGTCCCTGTCGAGAGGAAGCGACGGAAATCCCTCGCGCGGGAGTACATCGAGGCGATCGTCATCGCCATTCTGCTGGCGCTGGTGATCCGGACGTTCGTGGTCCAGGCCTTCACGATCCCCTCGGGCTCCATGGTCCCCACGCTCCAGGTGGGGGACTACATCCTGGTGAACAAGTTCATCTTCGGCGCCGAGATCCCCTTCACCAGCCTCCACCTGCCCGCCATCCGCGTGCCCCGGCGCGGCGACATCATCGTGTTCAAGTACCCCTGGGACGAGAAACGTGACTTCATCAAGCGGGTGATCGGCCTGCCGGGCGACGAAGTGTACATCAAGGGGCGCACGGTGTACGTCAATGGGAAACCCCTGGACGAGCCCTACGCCCTCCACAACGACGGCGCCTCCCACACCAACGTGGAGTACGGCCCGTCCGCCGTCCCGCCCGATTCGTTCTTCATGATGGGCGACAACCGCGATAACTCCCAGGACAGCCGCTACTGGGGCTTCCTCAAGCGCGACAAGATCCGGGGCAAGGCCTTCATCATCTACTGGTCCTGGGACGGGGACACTCACTGGCTCCGCTGGCGCCGGCTGGGCTGCTACTTCGACGGCGGGGGGAGGATCGGCTGCCCGCTGGGGCGTTCCCGGCCATGACGCTCGCCTGGAGCCCGAGCCGACGGGCCCCGCTCGGAGTCTACCTCCACATTCCGTTCTGCCGCCAGCGCTGTGCCTACTGCTCCTTCAACACGGGTCCGTACCGCCCCGCGGCGATGGACCGGTTCCTCTCCGCCCTCCTCGAGGAGATCGACCTGGTGGGCGAAGCGGTGTGGGCGGGCGACGTCGCCATCGGCACCGTGTTCTTCGGCGGGGGGACGCCGTCGCTCCTCGACCCGATCGAGCTGGAAACCATTCTCGACCGCCTGAGGAAGCGGTTCGCCCTGGATCCCGGCGCTGAGGTGACGGTCGAGTGCAATCCCGAGAGCCTGACCCGGGCCAAGGCCGAGGGCTATCGCCTGGCGGGAGTGAACCGACTGAGCCTCGGCGTCCAGAGCCTCGACGACGACCTCCTCGGGCGCCTCGGGCGGCTTCACTCCTCCGGCGACGCGCGGAAGGCGTTCGAGGCCGCGCGATCCGCCGGGGTCGACAACGTGAGCCTGGATCTGATGTACGGCCTGCCGGGGCAGGATGTCGCGCGCTGGGAGTCCACGGTGCGGGAGGTGCTGGCTTGGCGGCCCGAGCATCTGTCGGCCTATGCCCTCACCCTGGACGAGGGGAGCCGGTGGGCGGGCGAGGGCGTGGCAGGGCTTCCGGACGAGGAGACGGTGACGGCCCAGTACTGGGCCCTGGCCCGGCTGGCGCGCGAGGCAGGCTACGAGCACTACGAGATCTCCAACTACGCGCGGCGCGGCTTCACGTCCCGCCACAACCAGGTGTACTGGCGGGCGGAGGAATACCTCGCCTTCGGGCCGGGGGCCTGCGGCTTCCTGGGCGACGTCCGCTACGGCAACGTCAAGCCCGTCGAGCGGTACTGCACCATGCTGGAGGCCGGCCGCCTTCCTCTCGGGACGCACGAAGTCCTCACGCCGGCTCAGCGAAAAGCCGAAAAGGTGATTCTCGGGCTCCGGCTGAGCGACGGCGTTCCCCTCGCCTGGCTCGAGGACGCGCGGTCCCTCGTCGAAACCTGGGCGTCCCTGGGATTGCTCCAGGTCGCCGGCGACCGCTGCCGGCTGACCGAAGCGGGGTTCCTCCTCTCCGACTCCCTCTTCGTCCACCTCCTGTAGCCCGATACCGGCCCGCGGGTGGCACGGGCGTCGCCCCGAGAGGGGTCCGGCGGAGTGGGACCCCTTCACCGGCCTTTCGCAATCGCCAGATTGCGGAAGGAGGTGAACGGGTGACGGAGCCGGCCGCGGGCGGGGCAAGCCGGTGACAGGACCCGCGGGCCGGTACGAGCCCCGTTCTTGACCAGGGGCGCGACACACCATAGAGTAGGGAGCGATGGCAATCCTCGACGAACGGCACCGGCAGGTGCTCACCGCCGTCATCCGCGAGTACGTGGAGACCGGAGAACCGGTGGGTTCGCGGGCGGTGGCCCGGCGGCAGGGCCTGGGCCTCTCCCCGGCCACGATCCGGAACGCCATGGCCGATCTGGAGGAACTTGGCTATCTCTCCCAGCCCCATACGTCCGCCGGACGCGTGCCGACCGACCTGGCCTTCCGCTTCTACGTGGACTGGGGGCTCGGCGACCTCCGGCTCCCGGAGGGCGATGCCGCGCGGCTCCGCCAGAATTACGCGCGTCCCCAGGGGGGGATCGAGCAGTTCATGGAGCAGACCTCGCTCCACCTCTCGGTGCTCTCGCACATGACAGGAGTGCTCCTCGCCCCGCCGCTCAAGCAGACGGCGCTGGCGCGCATCACCCTCATCCCGCTCTCGGACGACCGGGTCCTGGCCGTGGTGGTCACCGACGCAGGGTGGGTCACCACCCGGACCCTCACCGTGGACTCCCCGGTGGCGGAGGAGGATCTCCGCGAGTGGAGCCGCCAGCTGACCCGGCGCTTCGTCGGCAAGACCTTCCAGGAGATCCTCGATCAGATCTCCGCGCCCCCGGATCCCCTCGACCCGCTCCGGGCGCGCGGGGGCGTCCTCGTGGACCAGGTCTTCTCGCTGCTCCGTGACCGGCGGCTCTACATCGGCGGGGCGCCCAACATCCTGGAGCACCGCGAGTTCGGGGATCTCGCGACGATGCGGACGCTGCTCCGGGCCTTCGAGGAAAAAGCCCGGCTCATCGACCTCCTCTCGGCCCTGGCCGACGAGCGGGGCGTCAGGGTGATGATCGGCAGGGAAAACCCGGTCGAGGAGATGCAGGAGTGCAGCCTCGTCACGGCGCGCTACACCTACCACGACCGGGTGCTGGGAATCCTGGGCGTCGTGGGGCCCAAGCGAATGGCTTACTCCAAGATGATTCCGCTCGTGGACGAGACCGCCCGGCTCGTCAGCGAGTCCCTGTCCCGGGCGCGGCACGAGCTGTACCTGCCGTCCTGACGCCCGGCTCTCTGGCCGGGTCTGCGCGGCCCCCTGCTATAATACAGTCTTGCCATGACGGACGAGACCGCCCCCGTTGAGCCCTCCGAGGGCGTGGAGCCCGCCCCAATCGAGGACGAGCTGACGCGGCTCCGCCGGTCCCTCGACGAGGCCAAGCAGCTCCTCGACGAAAAGACCGACCGCTACCTGCGGGCCGTGGCCGACCTGGACAACCAGCGCAAGCGTGCCCAGCGGGAACGCGAGGACTACATCCGCTTCGCCAACGAGTCGCTCCTCCGCGACATCCTCCCGGTCCTCGACAACTTCGACCGCGCCCTGGGAGCCGCCCGCGCGGGGTCGGAGGCCCAGAGCCTCCTGGCAGGGGTCGAGCTGATCCAGCGCGAGCTGCTGAAGGTGCTGGAGAAGTTCGGCGTGACGCCGTACGGTGCCCTGGGGCAGCCCTTCGACCCCGAGCGCCATGAGGCGGTTCAGCGGGTGATCAGGCCGGACGTCCCGGACATGACCGTCGTGGACGAGATCCAGCGCGGGTACGTCCTGAACGGACGGGTGCTCCGCCCGGCCATGGTCGTCGTGGCCGTCCCCCCGGATAGCGACGGCGCCTGATGGCGAAGCGCGATTACTACGAGATCCTGGGGGTCTCGCGCGACGCCGACGAAGGGGAGCTGAAGAAGGCCTACCGGCAGCTCGCGCTGCAGTATCATCCCGACAAGAATCCCGGAGACAAGAGGGCCGAGGAGCGGTTCAAGGAGATCAACGAGGCCTACGCAGTCCTGTCCGACCCCGACAAGCGCGCCCAGTACGACCGGTTCGGCACCGTCGGGGGGCCCGGCGGGTTCGACGCCTCGGACCTCGGCTTCGGCACCATCTTCGACGACCTCTTCGAGGGCTTCTTCGGCGGCGGGGGCCGCGGCGGCCGCCGCACCCGGGTCCGGCGCGGCGAGGACCTCCAGTACGACCTCCAGATCGGCCTGGAGGAGGCCGCCGCGGGCCTCGGGACCAAGGTTCAGATCCCCCGCTTCGAGCACTGCGAGACCTGCCACGGCTCCGGCCTCGAGCCGGGAACCAAGCGCGAGACGTGCTCGACCTGTCGTGGCCAGGGGCAGGTGCGCTTCACCCAGGGCTTTCTCACCGTGGCCCGCACCTGCCCCCAGTGCGGCGGCGCAGGGGAGCTGGTGAAGCACCCGTGCAAGAAATGCCGGGGCGAGGGGCGCCAGCGACGCGAGCATCTCCTCGATATCAAGATCCCGGCCGGCGTGAAGGACGGCGACCAGCTGCGTCTGCCCGGTGAAGGGGAGGCCGGCCTCCAGGGCGGCCCCGCCGGCGATCTCTACGTGGTGATCCGCCTCCGCCCCCACCCGTTCTTTACGCGGCATGGCGACGATCTCCTCTGCGAGCTCCCGCTCTCCTTCCCCCAGGCCGTCCTCGGGGCGGACGTCGAGGTGCCCATCCTGAACGGCCGCGCGACGCTCGCGGTGCCCGCGGGGACGCAGCCCGGGCAGATCCTCCGCCTCAAGGGGAAGGGGATGCCGAGCCTCCGGGGACGCCACCACGGCGACGCCTGCTACCAGGTCGTCGTCGAGATCCCCACGCGCCTCACGGCGAAACAGCGCAAGCTCCTCGAAGAATACCAGACAGCCTCCGAAGGGGAGGCGGGGCCGCTCGGCTCCTCCTTCCTCGAGCGGATGAAGAAGCTTTTCGGGTCGTAAGTGCCGTTCTGGGAACTGACCGTCCCGGCGTCCGCCGACGCCTCCGAGGGCCTGACCAACTTTCTCTGGGAGCAGGGCGCCCTCGGCGTCGTGGAGGAGGAGGCACCCGGCGCCGTGCCGCGGCTCCGCGCATTCTTTCCCGAGGCGACCTCCTCCACCGCCCTCTGCCGGGCGGTCAACGATTACCTCGCCTCCCTCCGCGCCCTCGGCCTGTCGGCCGACGGAGGGAAACCCGTCGTGGCGCCGCTTCTCGACGAGCCCTGGGCCGACGCCTGGCGACAAGCCTTCGTCCCCCAACGCGTGGGGCGTCGCCTGCTGATCGTGCCTCCCTGGGAACGCCCCGCCACCGACCACGGGTTGACGACCGTCGTCATCGAGCCGGGGCGCGCCTTCGGCATTGGCAGCCATGGGAGCACCCAGGGGTGCCTCCTGCTTCTGGAGGGCCTCCTCGAACGCATCGCCCCGGCGCGAGCGCTCGATATCGGCGCCGGCACGGGGATTCTCGCCATCGCGGCCGCGGCCCTCGGCGTCCCCGAGGTCACGGCGCTCGATACCGACCCGGATGCCGTGGCGGCCACCCGCGCCAACGCCGCAAGAAACGGCGTGGACGCGCGGCTCGAATGCGTGCTCGGTGACGCGGCGCGCGTGGAGGCGCCCGCGGTCCCCCTGATCCTCGCCAACCTTCTCGCGGGAAGCCACCTCACCCATGCGCCGGAGTACCGGCGGCTCCTGAGCCCCGGCGGCCACCTGATCCTCGGAGGCATCCTAAGCGACGAGGCCGACTCGGTCAGCCGGGCCCTGGCGGTGCACGGTTTCGCCCTCGCCGAGCGAACCGACGTGGACGGGTGGGCCTCCCTTCGCTTGTGCCTCGGAGGGGGGCTTCGCCCCCCTTCCGATTCCTCCCCCCGAGATTGCGCCGGCAAAGCCGGCGCTCGAAGCGGCGACATCCAGGGCGGTCCATGACGAGATTCCACGTCCGGCCCGAGGCGGTCGAGGCCGACCGGGTCCTCTTCGACGAACAGGAGACGCGGCACCTCTCGCGTGTCTTGCGCCTCCGTCCGGGCGACTCGGTCCAGGTCGTGGACGGCCGAGGGACCGAGTTCACCGTGCGCCTGGAGTCCATCGAAGGCCGCACGGCCGCCGGCACCATCCTGACCCGCTCCTCGTCCGTGACCGAGTCGCCCCTCGCCGTCACCCTCGCCCAGGGGATTCCCAAGGGCGACAAGATGGAGTGGATCGTCCGGACCGTGACCGAGCTGGGCGTGGTCCGCGTGCTCCCGCTGGTCACCGAGCGCACGATCGTCAGGCTGGAGCCCGGGCGCTGGCGCGACCGGGCTCGCCGCTGGCAGCGGGTGGCCAAAGAAGCCGCCAAGCAGTGCGGCCGCGCGGTCATCCCCACCGTGGAGGCGCCCCGCCCCCTCCAGGAATTCGCCGGCGCGGCGCCAGCCGCAGACCTCCGCCTCTGCCTTTGGGAAGGCGAGCGGCGGGGCCTCTCGGAGATTCTCGACGACGCCGCGCGCGGGCCCGTGGCTTCGGTGCTCCTGGCCGTGGGCCCCGAAGGCGGCCTGGCCGCCCGCGAGGTCGAGACGCTGGTGGCGCAAGGGTTCACGAGCGCCGGGCTCGGCCCCCGGATTCTCAGAACCGAGACAGCCGGGCCCGTCGGCGTCGCGCTCCTCCAGGGCCGCTTCGGCGACGTGGGGGCGCCCCGTCCGTGAAGGAGGCAGCCGGCTACGACTACTTCGACGTCGCTGCTGACGTGGGGGTCAAGGCCTGGGGACCCACCCTGCCAGAGGCCTTTGCCCAGGCCGGCCTCGGCGTCTTCGCCCTGATCGTCGAGCCCGCCGGCGTGGACGCGCGCGAGTCCCGCGAAGTGCGCGCCCAGGGCGAGACTCCGGAGGGGCTCCTGGTGGACTGGCTGAACGAATGCCTTTACGTCCACGACATCGAGGGCTTCGTCGTGAGCCGCATCGAGTTCCCCGTGTTCGAGGCACAGCGGGTTCATTCGTTGCTCTGGGGAGAGGACCTGGATCCCGCGCGGCACCGCGTCGGGACAGCGGTCAAGGCCGCGACCTTCCACGAACTCCGGATCGGCCGGGCGAACGGCGGGTGGGAAATCCGGGTGATCCTGGACATCTGAGCGTTGTAAAGATGCCACAATCCCCCCTCACCCGGTGTGTCTTTCAGGTGACAGAATCGCTCCTGGATCCCCTGATGTCGTGCATGTATCTTTTACAATTCAGCTAGTTACGACCACACGTCCTGCCTGGCACCATGGTTGCTCTATCCAGGCGGGCTTTCCATGGACCTTCAGCTGACGATTCGGAAACGAGTAACAGCAGAAGGCATCGGCCTCCATTCGGGGCAGCCCTCGAAGATCACGCTCTCGCCCGCTCCGGCTGACAGCGGCATCGTCTTCCGCGCCACCGATCCCCATCGAACGCTCATTCCGGCCCGCCGGGACGCCGTCGTGGACTCCCGCTTTGCCACGACGCTCGGCGTGAACGGGACCCGCGTTCGAACCGTCGAGCACCTGATGGCGGCGGCCGCGGCGCTCGGAATCGACAACCTGCTGGTGGAAGTCCAGGGCGAGGAGATCCCGGCCATGGATGGCAGCGCCGAGCCTTTCGTCTCGCTGCTCTACGCGGCGGGCAAGGCGACCCTCGTGGCGCCGCGCCGCCCCTTGGTGATCACCCGGCCGATCCGCGTGGGCGACGACGGGCGCTGGCTGCAGATCCTGCCCTCGGACGACTTCCGCGTGAGCTACACGCTGGACGTGGATCACCCGGCCGTGGGGACGCAGGCGGCCTCCTTCACCTGCACCGAGCAGGTGTTCGTGGAGCAGGTGGCGCCCGCCCGCACGTACGGCTTCCTCAAGGACGTGGGGGCGCTACGCAACAACGGCCTCGCCCGGGGCGGTTCCCTCGAGAACACGGTGGTCGTGGGCCGGCGCGCCGTGCTGAACACGCGCCTCCGGTACCGCGACGAGTTCGTCCGCCACAAGATCCTCGACCTGATCGGCGACCTGGCCCTCCTGAGCCGCCCCGTCGTGGGGCATGTGGTGGCCCGCAACGCCGGGCACGCGCTGAACCATGAGCTCGTCAACGCCATCGCCGAGGCGTTCATTCCGGAGGCTCGTTCCAGCCGCGCCACCGTCCGGGCGCTCTCCCTTCCCGTGGACCGCCTGGAAGGCGTCCGGCGGGAGCCGCTGCCGGGCATCGCCGCCCTCTAGCAGAACCTTCTTCCTCACCTTCTCCCGACGGCGCTATAATGTTCTGTCCAACGTATGCGCGCGCGACGGGTTTCGGCGGTGTCTCCTGCCCTTCCCGGCGGCCGGGGGGGGTTCCGCCGGCGGCTGGCCTGGACGCTGGCCCTCGGGATGCTCCTGGCCGCCGTCCCCGCCCGGGCGGAGCTCCGGTTCAGCGACCGGCCTGAGGTCTTCCTCAACGACCAGGAGCTGGTCGTGCAGGCGGTGCTCCTCGGGGCCATCCCCCCCGCCTTCCACGAGCACCTCCACAGCGGGGTCACGACGCACATCCGCTTCTACATCGAGCTCTGGCAGTACAGCCGCTTCTGGATCAACCAGCGCATGCAGAGCCGTATGGTGGAGCGGCAGCTGACCTACAACGTGGTGAGCAAGGAATACAAGGTGGCGGCCACCGCCGGGGAGCAGCGGGAGCCGTACGTGACCAAGGACCTCCGGGAGGCCCAGCGCGTCGCCTCGGAGATCCGGGGGCTCAAGGTTGGGCGGTCCGCGACTCTGGACCCCGGGGAGCTCTACTACGTCCAGGTGCGGGCCGACGTCTCGCTCAGCGGCGTGAACACGATCCTGACGCGCATGATGGGGGAAGCGGAGGAGACGCCCTGGATCCGCTCCACGCTGCTCACCGTGACGCGAACGCAATGAGGCGGACTTTGCCGAACGACCGCCCGTCGGGGTGCCAGCTCGCGCTGGTTCGAGCGCCGGCTTTGCCGGCGCAAACCATCCTCGGGGGAGGAATCGGAAGGGGGGCGGAGCCCCCCTCCGAGCAAGAATGAGGGCGCCAAAGGTTCGGTCGTGCCATTAACGGGAGATCGCGAGCGGCGCAAGCGGAACCTCCTGATCATCGGCGGGATACTGATCCTGCTGGTGGCCACGGTGGCCACCGTGTACGAGGTGGGCCTCCGCTTCCCCCAGATTCCCCTCGCCTCGAACCTTCTCGTGTTCGCCCTCTTCAACCTGACGCTGATCGTCTTCCTGCTGCTGCTGGTCCTCCTCATTCGCAACCTCGTCAAGCTCTTCTTCGAGCGGCGCCAGCAGGTCCTGGGCTCGAAGTTCAAGACCAAGCTGGTCGCGGTCTTCCTTTCCCTCTCGCTGATCCCGGCCCTGCTCATCTCGATCATCGCCTCCAACCTGCTCAACACGTCCATCGAGGGCTGGTTCAAGCCCCAGGTGGAAAAGCCGCTGGACCAGGCGCTGGAGGTGGCGCAGACCTACTACCAGACGCTCGAGACGACCGTCCTCCGTCACGGCCGCCAGCTCGCGCGGGTGATCGCCCGCGACCGCCTGCTCGCCGACGACCGGCGGGAGGCCCTGGCGGCGTACCTGGTGGAGCAACAGGAGAGCCTGGGGGTAGCCGCCATCTCGATCTTCACGCCCCGGGGGCAGGAGCTGGTGCACGTCAAGGATCCGGTCCTGGCGTACGTGCCCACGCAAGACGTGAACGCAGAGCAGGTCAAGCGCGGGCTCGAGGGCCAGGAGATCACGACGGCCCGGGAGCTGGACAACGGCGATCTGATCCAGGCCGTCGTCCCGATCTGGTCCGGGAGCGGGACCGAGCGCGAGGTGGTCGGGACGCTCATCGTGGCCGCCCACGTCGCCCAGCGGCTCGAGGCGCGGTTGCGCGGCATCTCGCAGGCGTTTCAGGAGTACAAGCAGCTCAAGCTGCTGAAGAACCCCATCAAGGGGATCTACATCCTGCTCTTCCTCCTGATGACCCTGATCATCGTGTTCTCGTTCACCTGGTTCGGGCTCTACATGGCCCGGGGCATCACGGGGCCGATCCAGCTGCTGGCCGAGGGCACGCGCGAGGTGGCGGCCGGGAACCTGAACTACAAGGTCCAGGCCCAGGCCCAGGACGAGATCGGCATCCTCGTGGACTCCTTCAACCGGATGACGAGCGACCTCCAGGCCAAGCACAACGAACTGGAGGAGCGCCGGCGCTACACGGAGACCGTGATCCAGGCGGTGGCGACGGGCGTCGTCTCCCTGGACCCCGCGGGGCGCCTCACCACCATGAACGGCGCGGCCGCCCGCATGCTGGGGATCCCGGCGAACACGGCGGCCGGCCAGCCTTTCCGCCAGCTCTTCGCCGGACCGCAGTTCGCCGAGGTCGGGGCGCTCATCCAGCGGATGGACCGCGCGCGCCGTGGCACGCTCGAGCGCGAGATGCGCCTGCGCCGCGACGGCCACGCCGTGACCCTCCTCGGCTCGGCCACGGCGCTCCGCGGCCCCGAGGGTGACTACGCGGGGATGGTGCTGGTCTTCGACGACCTCACCGAGCTCCTGAAGGCCCAGCGGGTGGCGGCCTGGCGCGAGGTCGCCCAGCGGATCGCCCACGAGATCAAGAATCCGTTGACCCCCATCCAGCTCTCGGCCCAGCGGCTGCGCCGTCGCCTGGGGGACCGGGGCCCCGACGATCGCCGGCTCGTGGAGGAATGCACCGGCACCATCATCCAGGAGGTCGAGGGCCTCAAGCACCTGGTGGACGAGTTCTCCCGCTTCGCCCGGATGCCAGCGCTCCAGCCGAAGCCGACCGAGCTGCCGCGCCTGCTCGAGGGCGTGGTGGCCCTCTACCGGGAATCCCATCCCGCGCTGGCCCTCAAGACCGCGCTGGCGCCCGACTTGCCGACCCTCGAGGTGGACGCGGACCAGATCAAGCGCGCGGTCCTCAACCTGGTGGACAACGCCGTCGAGGCCGTCGGCGGGGCCGGCGAGGTCACGGTCGAGACTGTCTTCCTCCCGGAAACGAAGCAGGTCCGGATCGTCGTGAGCGACAACGGTCCCGGAATCCCGCCGGAGGACAAGGACAAGCTCTTCCTCCCGTACTTCTCCACCAAGGCCGCCGGCATGGGGCTCGGGCTCGCCATCGTCCACCAGATCGTCACCGACCACGGCGGCAGCATCTGGGTGGAGGACAACGCCCCCAAGGGCAGCCGGTTTGTGATCGAGCTGCCCCCCGACCGGCTGCCGGCCCGCGCGGAGGCGTAGGTGGCGGGCGAGAGCATCCTGATCGTCGACGACGAGAAGGCGATCCAGACCTCGCTCCAGGGGGTGCTGGAAGACGAAGGCTACCGGGTCGCCGCCGTCGGCAGCGGCCCGCAGGCCCTGAGCCGGCTCGTCGAAGAGGTGCCCGACCTCGTCCTCCTCGATATCTGGATGCCGGGAATGGACGGCCTCGAGGTGCTGGCCGAGATCATGCGCCTCCGTCCCGACCAGACGGTGGTGATGATCTCGGGCCACGGGACGATCGAGACCGCCGTGAAAGCCACCAAGCTCGGCGCGTACGACTTCGTCGAGAAGCCTCTGTCGCTGGAGAAGACGCTCCTGACCGTCGCGCGCGCCATCGAGCACTCGCGGCTCGAGGGCGAGAACCGGGCGCTCCGCGAGCGCTTCGAGCGCGGGCAGGAGATCGTCGGGCAGAGCCCGGCCATCCAGGAGCTGCGCCGTCAGATCGCCATCGCGGCGCCCACCAACGGCCGCGTGCTGATCCACGGCGAGAACGGGTCGGGCAAGGAGCTCGTGGCCCGGGCCATCCACTCGCTCTCGGCGCGGCGCGACGGGCCTTTCGTCGAGGTGAACTGCGCGGCGATCCCCGAGGAGCTGATCGAGTCCGAGCTCTTCGGCCACGAGAAGGGCGCCTTCACCGGAGCCGTCAGCCGCCGCAAGGGCAAGTTCGAGCTGGGCAACGGCGGCACGCTCTTCCTCGACGAGGTCGGCGACATGAGCCTGAAGACCCAGGCCAAGGTCCTCCGGGTGCTGGAGGAGCAGGCCTTCGAGCGCGTCGGCGGCACGGAGCAGATCAAGACCGATGTCCGCGTCATCGCCGCGTCCAACCAGAACCTCCCGGACCTGATCGCCGCCGGCCGCTTTCGGGACGATCTCTTCTACCGCCTGAACGTCATCCCCGTCGAGGTGCCCCCGCTCCGCCAGCGGAAGGAGGACATCCCGCTGCTGGTCGAGCACTTCATCCGCATCTTCTCGCTGGAGAACGGCAAGCGCCCCAAGACCGTTTCCGTGGAGGCGCTCGCCTACTTCCTGGCCTACGACTGGCCGGGGAACGTCCGGGAGTTGCGGAACTTGGTGGAGCGCCTGGTCATCATGGCGCCACGGGGAGTGGTCGGGCCGGAAGACCTGCCCCCGCCGGTCCGCCCCAAGGAGGCCCGGCTGCCGCAGGACCAGATCAAGGAGCGCACGCTCAAGGACGCGCGCGAAGCCTTCGAGAAAGCGTACATCCTGGCGGAGCTCCGCGCCCAGGACTGGAACATGACGCGCACCTCCGAGCGGCTCGGGATCGAGCGCAGTCACCTCTACCGCAAGCTGAAGGGCTACGGCATCACCCCGCCGAAATAGTCCCCGAGGCCGTCGGGTCCTGTCGCCGGCTCGGCCTCCGTCCGTCCTCGCACCCCGCCCGGTGTAGGGACCCCGCTCCGGGCGGGCGGAGACCGTCGCCGGCGCCACCCGACGGCCTCGGAACCGTGCCGCTTGACGAGCCGCAGCGCTTAGTGTATTGTTGCGTCGGTAACTCCTTTAAGCGGGCCCCGCGAGGTCCGTAAGGAGAAACGATGAAGATCCCAAAGTCCTCCGCGCACCGCCCCACCCCCGAGAGGGGGTCTTTTTTTTGCCCATGAACGCCCGGGAGAAGGCCCAGGTGCTCGACGAAGCCGCCCTGGAGCGGGCGCTGATCCGGATCGCCCACGAGATCGTCGAGAAGAACGGCGGGACCGCCGACCTGGCCTTCGTCGGACTGCGCACGCGCGGCGTCACGTTGGCCCAGCGCTTGGCCGAACGGGTCACGGGCATCGAAGGGGTCAAGCCGCCCGTGGGAGCCCTGGACATCACCCTCTACCGCGACGACCTGGGGCTCAAGATGGCCCAGCCGGTGGTCCGCGGGACCGAGATCCCCTTCGACGTGACCAGAAAGATCGTGATCCTCGTGGACGACGTGCTCTTCACCGGCCGCACGATCCGCGCGGCGCTGGACGCCATCATGGACCTCGGCCGGCCCCGGGCCATCCAGCTCGCGATCCTGGTGGACCGGGGGCACCGGGAGCTCCCCATTCGCCCCGACTACGTCGGCAAGAACCTCCCCACCTCGCGCCGGGAGGTCGTGGCCGTCCGGCTCAGGGAGCACGACGGGGAGGACCGGGTGGTCATCGAAGAACCGGAGGAATAGGGCCATGGGCTGGACGCGCAAAGATCTGCTGACCATGCAGGAGCTGGAGCCGGCGGAGATGGGCCTGATCCTCGACACCGCGGCCTCCATGAAGGAGATCGCGGGCCGCGAGATCAAGAAGGTCCCCACCCTCCGGGGGCGGACGGTCGTGAACCTGTTCTACGAGGCCTCCACCCGGACGCGGACGTCCTTCGAGATTGCGGGCAAGTGGCTCTCTGCCGACGTGGTGAACTGGAGCGCCGCCGGCTCGAGCGCCGCCAAGGGGGAGACGCTCCTCGATACGGCGAAGAACATCGAGGCCATGAGCCCGGACGTCGTGGTGGTCCGTCACGGGGCCGCGGGCGCCGCCCAGCTCCTGGCGCGCGCCCTCAAGTGCGCGGTGGTGAACGCCGGCGACGGCGCCCACGAGCATCCCACCCAGGCCCTGCTGGACCTGCTGACGATCCGGGAAAAAAAGGGCCATCTCGAGGGACTCTCGGTGGCCATCGTGGGGGACATCGCCCACAGCCGGGTCGCGCGCTCCGACATCCACGGGATGAAGAAGCTCGGCATGACGGTCACGGTCGCCGGGCCGCCCACGCTGATCCCGCCCTTCGTCCAGGAGCTGGGGGTCAAGGTGAGCCACCGGCTCGAGGAGGCCATCGCCGACGTGGACGTCATCATGATGCTCCGGCTCCAGCAGGAGCGCATGACGGGCGGCCTGATTCCCTCGCTCCGCGAGTACGCCCGCTACTGGGGGCTCAGCCGCGCGACCCTCGCCGGGGCCAGGCAGGATGTGCTGATCATGCACCCCGGGCCGGTGAACCGGGGCATCGAGCTGGCGCCCGAGGTGGCCGACGGGCCCTATTCCGTCATCCTGGATCAGGTGGCGAACGGCGTGGCGGTCCGGATGGCCGTGCTCTACCTCCTCGTCGGCGGCAGGACCCAATTATGAACCATTCTATATTCACTGACGCGAAGTTCAGTGCTTGGCTCCGCGCTTGTTCGAGCGCCGGCTCTGCCGGCGCAATCTGCGGGGGGAGGAATCGGAAGGGGGGCGAAGCCCCCCTCCGAGCGTAGGTATGAACGCGCTGATCAAGGGCGGCCGGGTCCTCGATCCCGCCAACGGCGTGGACGCCGTGGAGGATCTGCTCATCCTGGACGGCAAGATCGCGCGTCTCGGACAGGGGCTCGAGGCGCCGGACGGCACGCCAGCAATCGCCGCAGGGGGCAAGGTCGTCTGCCCCGGCTTCATCGATATCCACGCCCACCTGCGCGAGCCCGGCTACGAGTACAAGGAGACGGTCGCGACGGGGACGAAGGCCGCCGCCGCGGGAGGCTTCACGGCGGTCGCCTGCATGGCCAACACGAACCCCGTCAACGACAACGGCTCGGTGACCGACTACATCCTCGCCAAGGCCCGGAGCGAGGGGTTCGTGCGGCTGTACCCGATCGGGGCGGTCACGCGCGGGCTCGAGGGCAAGGAGCTGGCCGAGCTGGCCGAACTGGCGGAGGCCGGGTGCGTGGCCTATTCCGACGACGGCCACCCGATCATGAACTCGGCACTCCTCCGCCGGGCGATGGAGTACACGCTCCCCTTCGGCCTGCCCATCATCTCCCACGCGGAGGACGCCCACCTGGTCCAGGGCGGCGTGATGAACGAGGGCGCGGTCTCCACGGAGCTGGGCCTCGGCGGCCGCCCCGCCGCGGCCGAAGAGGTCATGGTGGCCCGCGACTGCTGCCTGGCCGAGCTGACGGGGGCCCACGTGCACATCGCCCACGTCTCCACCGCCGGCGCCGTGCGGCTCGTCAAGGAGGCGAAGGCGCGCGGGATCCGGGTGACCGCGGAGGTGACCCCGCACCACCTGCTCCTGACCGAGGAAGGCGTGCGCGGCTACGACCCGAACACCAAGATGAACCCGCCGCTCAGGACCAAGCGGGACCAGGAGGCGCTCCTGGAAGCCCTGGCCGACGGCACCATCGACTGCATCGCCACCGACCACGCGCCGCACGCCCTCTCGGAGAAGGAGGGGGACTTCGACGGAGCGGCCGCCGGCATCGTGGGGCTCGAGACCGCGGCTTCGGTGCTCCTGGACCGGCTGGTTCGCCCGGGCCTGCTCTCGCTCAAGATCCTCGTGGAGCGCCTGACGGCGGGCCCCGCCCGCGTGCTCAACCTGCCTGGCGGAAGCCTCGCCCCGGGCGTTGAGGCCGACGTCACGATCCTCGATCCCGCGCGCGAGCTGACGATCGATCCCTCCGGCTTTCACTCGAAGAGCCGGAACACTCCCTTCGGGGGCTGGCACGTGACGGGGATGCCGTGGATGACGCTGATCGGGGGCCGGGTCGCCATGTGGGAGCGGGTGATCAAGGGAAGCCTCCACTCATGAGAAAAACAGCGCTGCTGGCGCTGGCGGACGGGCGCGTCTTCCGCGGCGAGTCCCTCGGTGCCGTGGGCGAAGCCACCGGCGAGGTCGTCTTCAATACCGCGATGACCGGCTACCAGGAGATCATGACCGACCCCTCCTACAAGGGTCAGATCGTCGTGATGACCTACCCGCTCATCGGCAACTACGGGATCAACGACGAGGACGTGGAGTCGCGCCGGCCCTGGGTGGAGGGGTTCGTCGTCAAGGAGGCCGCGCCCACGCCTTCCTCCTGGCGGGGACGGCGGACGCTCGACGAGTACATGCGGGAGCAGCGGATCGTCGGGATCCAGGGGATCGACACGCGAGCGCTGACGCGCCACCTGAGGGATCACGGCGCCCAGGAGGGCGTGATCTCGACGGAGGAATTGGATTCGGCGCGGCTCGCGGCCAAAGCCACGGCCGCTCCCGGCCTCGTCGGAAGGGACCTGGTCCGGGAGGTGACCATCTCCGCCCCTCACGGGTGGGACGAGGCGCCCTGGGACCGGGTCCGGGGATATCGGGAGCCCGCGGCGGCGCGCTTCAAGGTCGTGGCGTTCGATTCCGGGATCAAGCGGAATATCCTGCGCCAGCTGGTTTCGGTGGGCTGCGCCCTGACGGTGGTCCCCGCCTCCACCCCGGCCGCCGCCGTGCTGGAGCAGAAGCCCGACGGGGTCTTCCTCTCCAACGGGCCGGGCGATCCGGAAGGGGTGCCCTACCTGATCGAGGCCGTGCGGGGGCTCCTCGGCAAGGTGCCGATCTTCGGAATCTGTTTGGGGCACCAGATCATCGCTCTGGCGTCAGGCGGCAGCACCTACAAGCTCAAGTTCGGCCACCACGGCGCCAACCATCCCGTCAAGGACCTGGCCACCGGGAAGGTGGAGATCACGGCTCAGAACCACGGCTTCGCCGTGGATCCCGAGTCGGTGAAGACCCACGGCCTGGTGCTCTCCCACGTGAACCTGAACGACGGGACCTGCGAGGGGCTGCGCCACCGGGAGCTGCCGGTGTTCTCGGTCCAGTACCACCCCGAGGCCTCTCCCGGGCCCCACGACGCCAACTATCTCTTCAATCGTTTCGTGGACCTCATGCGGCGCGCGAAGGGAGGGTGATCCTCCGATGCCGAAGTACCTGATCTCCTACCGAAAGACCGAGGAAATGGGGCAGAAGCCCGAGTGGACCTCCTTCACCACGGACACCGACGTCTCTCTGGAGGCCCACGCCATCCGCGAGCGCGTCGACAAACGCATGAGCGTCCTCGGCGAGAGGCTCTGGGGCAACGGCGAGGTCGTCTGGGTCGGCGCCGGGCGGCTCGACGACATCCTGTACAAGCGCGAGGAGGCGGCGCCTGAAACCTCCGTGGTCTATGGGCTCGTGGAAGGATAGCGTGCTTGTCCGATCGACTGGACTCGCGGGCCATCGCCCTCGTCGTGCTGCTCACGGCCATCTGGGGGGGCTCGTACACCTTCGTGAAGGTGGGCTTCCGCGACCTGCCGGTCTTCGGCTCGCTCTTTCTCCGGATGGTGGTCGCCTCGGCCATCCTGCTGACCTACTCCCGCTGGACGGGGATCCCGCTCTGGTACCGCGGGCGCGGCAACCGGTTCCTCCTGGCCGGGACGGGGGCCTTCGTCTGGTCCCAGGCCCTACTCTACCTGGGGCTCACGCTCACCACCGCCGGGCGGGGCTCGATCTTCTTCAACACCCAGCCCTTCTTCACCCTGGCCGCGCTCCCTTTCTTCGTCCGGGAGGAGAGCTTCACCCTGAGGAAGCTCGGGGGCACGGCGCTGGCCTTCGCGGGAGTGGTGCTCCTGTTCCTGGAGAAAATCGGCGCGGCAGACAGGTCGGTGCTCCTGGGCGATACACTGGTCCTGCTGGCATCGCTCGGGTGGTCGGCCACCAACATCCTCACCAAGACGATGCCCCCGGAGGTCCACCCGGCCTCGATCATCCTCTGGAGCGCGGGCGGCGCGCTGCCGGTCATGTGGGCGTGCACCCTCGTCCTGGAGCCGGGGCGGGCCTGGCGCCTGACGCCGACCGCCATCGCCTCGGTCCTCTACCTCGGCGGGGTCGCCGCGGCGTTCTCCTTCGTGGCCTTCACGTGGCTCATCCGCCGCTACGCGGCCATCAAGGTCAACGCCTTCGTCTTTCTCTCCCCCGTCTTCGGGGTGCTGATCGGCTGGGCCTCCCTGGGGGAGCCCCTGTCGCTCGCCCAGGCGGCCGGCGCCCTCCTGGTCGGCGGCGGCATCTACCTGGTGAATAGCCGGAGCGACTGAGGCTCCCGTCGAAGCAGATCTGGTTTGACTTCGACGAGGAGGCGGACGTGCTCTACGTGAGCTTCGAGCGCCCCCAAGGGGCCACCGACAGCGAACTGACCGAGGACGGGGGTCTTGATGCGCTACCGGAATGACCAGCTGGTGGGTGTGACGATCCTCAACGTGAGGAAGAGGATCGCGAGCGCGACCTAAATGCCGAGACGAACGGACATCGAGAAGATCCTGCTGATTGGCTCCGGCCCCATCGTGATCGGGCAGGCGTGCGAGTTCGACTACTCGGGGACCCAGGCCTGCAAGGCCCTCAAGGAAGAGGGGTTCGAGGTCATCCTCGTCAACTCGAATCCCGCCACCATCATGACCGACCCCGAGATGGCCGACCGGACCTACATCGAGCCGCTCACCCCGGAGATGGTCGCCAAGGTCATCGCGCGCGAGCGCCCCCAGGCGCTCCTGCCGACGCTCGGCGGCCAGACCGGCCTGAACCTCGCCGTGGCCCTGGCCGAGCAGGGGACGCTGGATCAGTACGGCGTCGAGCTGATCGGCGCCAAGCTGCCGGCGATCAAGAAGGCGGAAGACCGCGAGCTCTTCAAGGAGGCCATGCAGGCCATCGGCCTGGAGGTGCCCCAATCCGGGTACGCCAAGTCGCTCGAGGACGCCCGGGAGGTCGTGCGGCGCGTCGGCTACCCGGTCATCATCCGGCCGTCCTTCACCCTCGGCGGCACGGGCGGCTCCATCGCCTACAACCCCGAGGAGCTGGAGGAAGCGGTCCGCTGGGGGCTCCAGACCTCCCCCCTCGGCACGGTCCTCGTCGAGGAGTCCGTCATCGGCTGGAAGGAGTTCGAGCTGGAGGTGATGCGCGACGGGAAGGACAACGTCGTCATCATCTGCTCCATCGAGAACTTCGACCCGATGGGGATCCACACCGGCGACTCCATCACCGTGGCGCCGGCCCAGACCCTCTCCGACAAGGAATACCAGCTGATGCGGGATGCCGCCATCGCCATCATCCGCGAGATCGGCGTGGAGACCGGGGGCTCCAACATCCAGTTCGCCGTGAACCCCGACGACGGCCGCCTGGTCGTCATCGAGATGAACCCGCGCGTCTCGCGCTCCTCGGCGCTCGCCTCCAAGGCCACCGGCTTTCCCATCGCCAAGATCGCCGCCAAGCTCGCGGTCGGCTACACCCTGGACGAGATCCGGAACGACATCACGCGGGAGACGCCGGCCTCCTTCGAGCCCACCATCGACTACTGCGTGGTGAAGTTCCCCCGCTGGGCCTTCGAGAAGTTCCCGGAGGCCGACCAGACGCTCACCACCCAGATGAAGTCCGTGGGCGAGGCGATGGCGATCGGCCGGACGTTCAAGGAGGCGCTCCAGAAGGCGATCCGCTCCCTCGAGCAGGACCGCTGGGGGCTCACGCTCGACAAGCCGCTCGCCGACCTCGAGGAGCTGCGCGCCAAGCTCCGCGTGCCCAACGCCGAGCGCGCCTTCGTCATCGCCGAGGCCTACCGGCGCGGGATGGCGACCCAGGACATCTACGCCCTCACCCGGATCGATCCCTGGTTCCTCGAGAACATGCGCGAGATCGTCGCGTTCGAGCCCGAGATCGCTGACCGCGCGCTCGGTGAGCCGCGCGTGCTGCGCCGGGCCAAGCAGCTCGGCTTCGCCGACACGCGCATCGCCCGCCTGACCGGGAGCACCGAGGCGGAGGTGCGCGCTCTCCGTAAGCGCCACGGGATCACGGCCACCTTCAAGACCGTCGACACCTGCGCCGCCGAGTTCGTCGCCCACACGCCCTACCTCTACTCCACCTACGAGGAGGAGGACGAAGCCCCGCCGACGGACCGGAAGAAGGTCATCATCCTCGGCTCGGGTCCGAACCGGATCGGCCAGGGCATCGAGTTCGACTACTGCTGTGTCCACGCCGCCTTCGCGCTGCGGGAGCAGGGCGTGGAAGCGATCATGGTCAACTGCAACCCCGAAACGGTCTCCACCGACTACGATACCTCCGATCGCCTCTATTTCGAGCCGCTCACCAAAGAGGATGTCATCCGCATTCTGCAGGAAGAAAAACCGGATGGGGTTATTGTGCAGTTCGGCGGTCAGACGCCTCTTAAACTCGCCGTCCCGCTGGAAAAATGGGGCGCAAATATTCTTGGGACCTCCCCTGATTCCATCGACATCGCCGAAGACCGCGAGCGGTTTGCCGGGTTGTTGCGGCGGCTCAACATCCGACAGCCGGAAAACGGCATTGCCAAATCGCATGATGAAGCGATCACGATCGCTCGGCGGATCGGTTACCCCATTCTCGCCCGTCCCTCCTACGTCCTCGGCGGTCGCGCTATGGAGATTGTTTACGATGAAAAATATCTCCGTCATTATATGGAAACGGCGGTTCAGGCCTCGGAGGACCGTCCTGTCTTGATCGACCGGTATCTGGAAGGGGCTATCGAGGTGGATGTCGATGCCTTGTGCGATGGAAAGCAGGTAGTGATCGGCGGCATCATGGAACATATAGAACATGCCGGCGTCCATTCGGGCGATTCGGCGTGCTGTATGCCGCCCCATTCGCTGTCAGCCGATGTCATCGACGAAATCACGCGGCAGACCAAATTGATGGCCTTAGAGCTTCGTGTGAAAGGGTTGATGAATGTCCAGTATGCCGTCAAAGAGGGAAAAGTCTATGTCCTGGAGGTCAACCCGCGCGCCTCGCGGACAGTTCCGTTTGTCTCGAAGGCGATCGGCATCCCTCTGGCCAAAATCGCCGCGAAAATCATGATCGGCAAAACGCTGAAAGAACTCGGTTTCGAAAAAGAGGTGACGCCGCCGTATCGGTCGGTGAAAGAGGCGGTCTTTCCGTTCGCCAAATTTCCCGGCGTGGATACCCTGCTTGGACCCGAAATGAACTCGACCGGCGAGGTGATGGGGATCGACCCGCAGTTCGGCATGGCTTTCGCCAAATCGCAGACCGCCGCCGGAACCATCCTTCCCAAAAAGGGCGCCGCCTTTGTCAGTGTCCGCGACCGCGACAAGGCCGATATCGCACCGGTGGCCAAAAAACTGGTTGATCTCGGTTTTTCCATTCTGGCCACCAGAGGCACCGCCTCGTTTTTGAAGGAGCGGGAGATTCCGGTGGAGGTCGTCAATAAAGTCCACGAAGGATCGCCGCATATTGTGGATCGCCTTGAGGCCAAAGAGGTGGCAATGCTCATCAACACGCACGAAGGAAAAAAGACCGCCATCGATTCCTATTCCATCCGCCGAACCGCCCTCATCGAAGGGGTGCCGTATTTTACGACGGTGGCCGCCGCCCGCGCCGCCACCGAGGGGATCGAGGAACTTTCCAAGCGGGAAATGGATGTAACCAGTCTGCAGGACTACCGTCGTATAACACTCGCCGCGAAAACCAACGCGGCATAGGGGCCACGCATGAATTGCTTATTTGAAAACCTCGACCGCATGCACGAGAATTTCAAAAAACGAAACTGTCCCTTCCGCATCGCCGTTTTTCCCCTCTGCTTTGCCATCTCGATTGTCTTACTCCCTTATTGGTATGCGAAAAAAAGTGGACGCTAAGCAGTGTCCTGGTGGCTGACGGTTCCCCCGTGGAGGTTTACCGTGCATGCCGGTTTTCGTGAACGGCTCTTTCCCCGATCATCGACAG